>WRJX01000001.1 GCA_009778385.1 Candidatus Bathycorpusculum sp.
TTTGTTGGTTCCGTTTGAGGAGGCTTTGGGTTTGCTGGCTAAGGCGGGTTATGTGAATACCAAGTAGTTAACTGGATGCTTTCATGGAAGGATATAATGTTTTTTTCAGTAAAAAATATTGGGTTCTGAGTTTTCAGACAGTCTTTCCCGTAATATATAATTAATATAGCGCTTAAACCAAGGAATAACGTGGAATAAAAAGTGATAATCAAAGAAACAGAAAAACTGATTGATGAGCAACGTAAGCTACAGGTTACTGGTGGATCAACTTTTATTCTCTCGTTACCCAAAGATTGGGTAACCAAAAACGAGCTCAAACGCGGCAACTCTATGATTATCCGCGAAGAAGATGACGGATCACTATCCATATCACCCTCAAGTCTTCCCAAACAAGGACAACCCAAGGAAGCATTCATCAAAATCAGCCAAACCGACAATCCCGATGCCATAATGCGAACAGTAATTTCTGCATACCTAAACGGCTACAATATCATACATATCCGAGCCCAAAGCCAAAAAAGTCTCCCCTTAAAACTTAGAACACATCTCAAAACTTTTGCCCGGAACTATCTCGTCGGCACAGAAATCGTCACCGACACCACCACAGATCTAACAGTCCAAGTGTTGTTAAATTACCCCCAGCTTACCGTACAGAACGCTTTGAGTCACATGTCAATAATAGCATCGTCAATGCACAAAGAAGCTGTGCAGGCGCTTATAGCCCTTGACTATTCTGGCGCAAAAGTTGTCGTTGAAACAGACCGTGAAGTCAACCGTTTTGGTCTATATATAGTACGGCTACTAAAAATAGCAGTTACCAATTCACGGTTTGTTAAAAAAATTGGGTTAGACAACCAAAAATACTGTTTAGGCTACCATCTTATCGTTAAATCCGTTGAGCGTAGCGCTGATCATGCTACAAAAATCGCTGAGAACATTCTGTTCTTAAAAGAAACTGTTGATGAAGGTTTGTTGAATAAAATTACCCAATTAAGCGAATTGACCAATACAATGTTTGAGACTGCAATTGGAGCTCTTTTTAAGAATGATTTCCATCAAGCAGAGTTGGTAATTGAAAGGATAGAACAAGTATATCAACTCGAAAAAAAAGTCGTTCACTATTTTCAAGTCGTCAAAGTTGGTGGAGTTGCTAACTTGAGACTACTTATTGAGAGTGTTAGATGCATCGCAGAGTACGCAAGGGATATCTCAAAAGTGGTACTTGATCTAACTGTTGAATCCGTCCTGAGTTAAAAGGTTCAATTAATGATGTGATAGTTCATGATTTTTAGTTTGTTTCTATATTTTGTCGTGTTCTTTTTCTTGGACGAGTTTGCCGTCACGTTTGTGTTGTAGTGTGTTTTATTGTGGTAGTGTTGTTTAAAGCATACTGTGTATTTTTAGGTATACCATGGTTGGTGTGTGATATAGTTTTTTGTTTGAGAGTGTTAACTAAGTAACGTTTTTTATGTTGGGGTGTGTTGCATATGTTGGATTTATTATGTTTTGTACAAAGTGCGGTAATGAGAACGTCTTTAAATCAGGTTTTGTAAAAGGTGAACAGCGTTTTAGGTGTAAAGCGTGCGGCAGACAATTTGTGCCCACAAGACAACATGGCAAAAGCGAAACACAAAAACTAACTGCCATACTGCTATACATAAACGGTCTATCCCTGCGCACTATAGCCCAATTGATGAGTATAACCACGACCGCAGTTCTAAAATGGGTCAGACAATACGCTCTTTTAAACTACGAAAAACCCCAACCCCAACAAAACACTACTGCCATAGTGATAGAGTTGGATGAGGTTTGGCATTATTTAAAGTTTAAAAAAACAAGCTTTGGATTTGGAAAGCACATTGTCGCACTACCCACAGGCTCCTTGACTGGGAATGTGGGAAGCGAGATAGCAAAACACTTCAAAGGCTGTTGGATAGGCTTTGCCGATGAAATGTGAAAGTGTTTTTTGCTGATCATTGGGAAGCTTATGCGGAACTTATACCGCGAGATTTGCTTATTCAAACTAAAGCTGAGACGCATAGGGTGGAGCGGGATAATTTTAGGCAAAGGCAGTGGTTTGCACGTTTCAGAAGAAAGACCTGTGTTGTATCTCGTTCGCAGCAGATGGCTGATCTGACAATGTCATTGTATGCAAAGTTTTGGGTCAACAACACATTCAACGCAAAAATATTATTTAGTTAACACCCTCCGGGCGATTTGCCCAGTTGTTTAGCAACTCAGGTTTAGCCCAGTCTTTTTAACGGTAGAATTGACCAAGAAATAATCGGACTAACCAGCAAAACAAACTATTGGCTCGTGTCTTTCATAAACTCTTTTTAGGTGTAAAGTATGTTCCAGCTTACTTTATGCTTTGGCTGAATGGTTTTTACAATTAGAGATACTCTAACAGAGTTTGCTCCAAGAAACACAACAACTATTTCGATGCACTCCATTTAGTACAAGGGTTCTCGCCAGCTGGTTCTTGATACAATCCCGCCACCAAAAAGAACAACTTGGCTGTTAATTCTTTGTCTATTTTCTGAATTAATGTCTGAACACTTGTTCTAATTCTTGAACAGTTTGTTCGCACACTTAGCATTAAATCAACTCAACCTATAATTTTAATCGTGAATAACAATGGTTAATCAAAAATTAAATAACTTCATAAA
>WRJX01000002.1 GCA_009778385.1 Candidatus Bathycorpusculum sp.
TTCGACACAGGATTAGGCAATACAAACACCACAACACAAATACACACCGCTAGTTATATAGTTAACGAAAAGTTATACTGCTATATGTGTTTTCACTATTAAATTTCTTTTAAACTTCTGCAATTGACGTGGGTTACCTTATAGGGTACATAACCGTTATTAATGGTTAGTGTTATTAAAAATTATGTTTGCTTCCCCGTTTACACATGTTTCTCACTTTAATGTTTGAGAATAACTATTTTTCTTAATCATATGCTCGGGTTAATAGGCATCAGTTTATAAGAGGCGTTGCCACATCTTTCACTCTGTGTGAGAAGTAATTCTTACGCACGAATATAGTAGGAGTTGAAATAGCTAAATGTCATATGGTAACAGAGAGATGCACAAGGCAACCTGCGCAGACTGCGGAAAAGAATGTGATGTTCCTTTCAAGCCAGACGGTAGCAGGCCAGTTTATTGCCGCGAGTGTTATGCAAAAAGAAGACCACCACGAAGATACTAAGCGCAAGCTTTTGCATCTTTAATTTCTTCTTAATCTTTATCTTTTTTAATTTTTATTTAAATCAAACTAATCCCGTTTAGACACCTTTTGAAATACCACAAATACGTAGCACCAATAACTGGTTATGCCTGCAACAGTGACGATAGACCTTATGGAAAACTTAGAATGAGCTTTTTATTTTTCTTTAAACATTAATTTTTGCAGGAAGTCGAGATGAAACAATTCATAGTTACTTCGCATGCGGGTAAACGGTTAATTGGTAAAGCTTTAGCCGTTAACCCAGCCGTTGTGAATGCCGCAAAAAACAATACATTAGTTATTATTGCTGGGACAACAAATGGGTATATAGCTGAGGAGCTGCTCAAAAACCTAAACATTGATGGTTTTTCAAGAAAACATTTCTTTAGAGGTTTAACCCTACCACCTGACATGCGGCTTTCCGCCGAAGGCCGTTTAGTTGACGAAAGCCACTTTTCTGGTGATGTAATCATTACTAAAGGTGTATGGCAAAAAGGAAAAACTATCAATGATGTTGTAGACAGCTTAAAAGAAGGTGACATTATCATTAAGGGTGCAAATGCCCTTGATTTGGAGCATAAGCAAGCGGCACTTTTGATTGGGCATCCCAAAGCAGGAACGATCGGGGTCTCCTTGCCTGCAGTTGTTGGAAGAAGAGTAAAACTAATTGTAGCTATCGGTCTTGAAAAACGTGTCAGTAGCAACTTGCATCTTTTAGCAGAAAAAATTAACACCCCCGACGTTAGCGGATACCGATTGCTACCAATTCCTGGTCAAGTTTTTACTGAACTTGACGCATTTACTCAATTGACCGGTGGTGCATCAGCAGAGTTAATTGCCGCTGGTGGTATTTGCGGTGCAGAGGGTGCAGTTTATCTTGCAGTTTATGGCTCTCAAGAACAAGAAAAAATTGCTGAGAAACTTTTTGATCAAATAGCTACTGAACCAGCGTTTGATTCAAGCCAACTTTAACATTTTTATTACTCTTGACACGTATCATGGTGGCTATCGCCCATTTCACCATGATCACCATGTGCCCAAGTCATCTGACCCTTATGCTTATTTTTTTGTTGTAACATATGTTTTTTTGCCTCCAATATGCCTTGAGCCATCAAACCGGTCATCATGCTTACGTCTTCTTTGATTAGCTGCATCATTGACGGGTTTATATCCATTTCAAAAGTAAATTTTATTCTTCCAGCTTTATCCTCTGTTATAATATCCACCTCCTAAAAAATCTAATAAAATAAAAACTATTCAATCACTAATTTTATGTGATGAGTCCGTTTCTTAAACTATAGTGGCTACAGGCCGACTACAACAGCAGGTCACATTAAAAGATAATTAACTGCTTAACACTACTGTAATTATAGTCTAAAACGCTTCAGCGTGTGACATTTTGAAATTTTTAAAACGCCCAGTTTTTGATGATTCTGCATGGTACTTTTCAATGATACCAATCAACATGGCAATCGGCTCCATAAAAATTGTAATTGTACTCATCGCACTTGCCGCTGGGGCAAACTTGTTTGAAATCGGATTGATTATCGCTTTTAATTCAGCATCAACAATTGTTTTTTCGCTTTTCTGGGGAAGGGTTTCTGATTTTTTTGGTTTACGAAAAAGGTTTCTGTTAATGCTTTTCCTGTTATCGGCACCAATATTTGTACTGCTTGGGTTATCAAATTCAGTGTTCACATTAACCGTATTGTATACGGCTCTTGCTGCTTTCGCTGGTGGCATCCAACCTATAGCTGCAATGTACGCAGTTGAATACCGGGAAGGCAAAAACTGGCAAAGAGAAGTTGTTAAATTTAATTCTTTTTTAAACATTGGCGTCATTGTTGGACTTGTCGTAAGCACTCTGCTAGCTATTGTTATTCCCTTAAGCTGGATACTGTATCTTTTTGCAGGGTTATGCATCTTTTCAGCTGTTGTACTTTGGCTGACCGCTAAAGAACCATTACTGCCACTTGAACGAGACGCTTATTCTATCTTTGATTACTTTGACATTAGAAAAATCAGAATTCCAAGAAGTTTTAAAAAAATAAAGCCTGTCCAAATCATGTTTATTAAAATTTGACGAGAATACTGCAGCCGTTAGGCTGCAGATGAATCGTCGTTAAGTTCTTTTGTGTGTTTTGTTTTGTGTTTT
>WRJX01000003.1 GCA_009778385.1 Candidatus Bathycorpusculum sp.
TTGCCCCCATTATAATGTGACAGGTTTTTTGTTTTGTTTCCAACACTTTTGTTTCCCAACATCTCAGAGGACTTACTTGGCAGTAATTTTGATTTTGTTTTTTTCAGCGATATATTTTATTTCTTTGGTATATGAGCCGAGACTGTGCTCTTCTTTGGATTTTCTTACGCAAAGATAGTTTTTGTTTTTCACTTCTTTAAGTCTAAAATGCCAGCCTTCATCTGCAAATTTCAGCATTAACCGTTCCTTCTCTAAATCCCCCAAAGACAAACCAACGGGTTTATCCTCAAAGGAATCACTATTTTCTAAAACTGATTTAGGCGGAGTATTGTTAGATGATTCAAGAGTTGTTTTAATTAGTTTGGTTGTAGGCGGTTGAGGTGTTTTTGTTGTTTGATGATTGTTTTGGTCGTTGAGTATGTTGTTGATTTCTATTGTGACTTGTTCAGAATTGTTGGGTTTGAATTGTGCGGTGTTTTGTACATATGTTGCTTTCCATTCGGCAAGTTTTTCTTTCAACTTTTCCGCATCAGTTTGGGTTGGGACTATGAAAAGTGTTGGGAACCCCATCTTTTTGTTTCGTGTGTAATGGTCTTTTAGGCGGTCAAAATGTTTTGTTGGGTAGGTTTCTATTTCTACGGCAAAACTCTGCAAATAATCCCAACTGGCGAGGTTGCTGTAGCTTTTTTTTGTTTCTTCTGCTGATATAGCGAGTTGAATGGGCGTGACGTAGATATCTGCTATACTTTTTTCTGTTTCACCTGTGTCTATTTGTGTTATCCAGCCGTTTTGCCAGTATAATTTGCATTGCGCCATGATCGCTTGGATATGTTTTACTCCACCTGACTTTTCTCCATAAAACTTGGTATCCAACAGTTGCTTGGCTTTTTTGTCACTTAAATCTAAACGCCAGATTTGTGTGAATACTTCTTTAGAGTTTGTTTCTGGTTTGCCATTTAACTGAATTTCTGGGTACGCTTGTTGTTGAGTTGTTGTTTCTTTGTAGGTTGTTAGCCATGCGTCTCTTTTTGCTGTGTTAATAGCGAGATTTTTTAATGCTGTTTGGAGTTGTGTTTCTGTTAGGGTGCAGGGTTTGAGGTTTGTGGGATTGCGTAAGAGTTGTTCTTGTAGGGTTTGTTGGTCTATTGCTCCTCCGTGTTGTCTTATGGTGAGCAGGATGATCCATTCGGTGGGGGTTATGGGCCAGTCTAAAAACTCTTCCTGCAAAGACCTATTTTTAACCTGACCCATCAACTCAACCACATCAACTCTACGACCATACTTTTCAAGACTATAACGTATCACGTCTTCTGGGTTGGTTTGGCCTGTTTTGTAGTCAAGGGTTTCTAGTACTTGGTATTCGCGGTTGCCACAGAAGGGGGTTGAGACGAAGAATAGGTGTCTGGGTAGGTTCATGAGTGTTTGGTAGCCATGTTGGGGAGGATAAAACTTTGCCAAAGTACGAGCAGTATCCTCTCCAACACGGAAGGATATGATGGTTTCACAGGTTTGAGTTATAGCATCTTGGATATCTCTTCGGTATTGGGTTAGGTATTGGCTTGCAAGGGTCATAAAAACCTTAAATTTTCGAAGCGACTGCAAAGTCTCAGGTATGCTTTGTGTTGTGTACCTATAAGCTTCATCGGCATATACGAAGAAGGGTTGACGTTTCTCCTCTGAGATATCTCCCCTTGACATACCCGCGTTGTAGATTGACGAGAGGATTAGACTGCCTAAAAAGTTGGATATATCCGTTGTAATTTTTCCCTCAGGCAAATCAACAATCACTATTTTTTTCTCATCCATGACCTCTCGAAAGTTTATGCAACTCTTGTTAGTCATAAAGGTAGGCACAATAATTCGCTCTTGGACTAGCCGATATAATTTTGTTAGGACGGCTACTGCGGCATCTTGAGGCATCTTATCATACTGTTTTTCCCAAAACAGCCTAACAAGTTGATCTCTACATTTTGCGGTTAACATGCCGCGAAACGCTTTATCGGATAGTGCTTTGTATAGGTCGTGGAGTTTGGGGTTTTCTTTCTCCATAACCAAATACAGTGCATTTAGCAAAATCATGTCCAAACGCGGCCCCCACCACTTATCATAAATTTTCTCAAGCGTATCCATAAACATACGAGCTACAATATCGCGCTCAAGGGGGTTGTCGTAGTCTAAAAAGTTGATTTGCACCACCCGATTATCAAACTTTTCTTCGAATGCTGTCCAAGGATTAATGTAAACCACTCTATCCCATTGTTCAGGGGGAATGTGTGAGAGGACAAGTTGTGCAAGATCACTATGCGAGTCTAACACTAAAAAGCCCTCGTTTTTGTCGATGTGTTGTTTTATCATGGATAGGAGAAATCTTGTTTTGCCACATCCGGGAAAACCCATAACTAACGTGTGAATTCTATCTGAAGCATAAATCCCCCTCTCTAATTTACGACCAATACAGGGGTCAACTTCTGCATCTATACCCAACACATGTAGTCTATTTTTGTTATTTACTGATGGTGAATTTGAATTGTTATTATTGTTCTTGCTCATGTTTATACCTCTAAGTTTTGTAACAGTGTATGTTCTGTGGATTTACAAAGCAAGAAAATATTTTTTGGATAGTGTCCCAACTTTTATGTTCTTGACGTTTATTTATGATTGTTTGAATAAGTGTAGGTGCCGTGTGCCGTTATAGCACGGACGTTGCCTCTTCTGGAGACCCCGCAACCCG
>WRJX01000004.1 GCA_009778385.1 Candidatus Bathycorpusculum sp.
GGCGCCGGGAATGGGATTCGAACCCATGCGGACCGGATGATCCACGGGCTCTCAAGGCCCGCGCGTTAACCACTCTGCCATCCCGGCAATCGGATTAACAGTAATCAGCTCTCAGGCTTATTATCATTGTGTTCACTTAGCAAATAGTTACTGCTTTTTTTGGGTGTTCTAAAAATTAGTACATGTTGCTTTTTGGGGGAAAAATAAGAAGCATATGTTGCTTAGTTGAAGTGTAGCTATTTTATTATTTCTGATTGTTAAGTTTTATGAAGTCCAGCGCGAATTTGTTTGCGTTTTTTTCTGTACTTTTGTTGGATTTTGTCGACGTTTCTGCTTCTTAGGTGGTGGTCGTATTCGTGTAAGATTACAGGGGGTTGGTTAGTGTTTCGCTGTTTAACACTGTGATTGTTTCTGTTTTTGGGGTGTAGTGGCCGTAGGATGTTGTTTTGCGATCTTTTGGTAAACCTACTTTGAGTTTTGGTGTGTTTACGTTATAGTTTTTTGGGGGCAGTGTTAGAGCCTCTTCTGCTTTACCGTTAAGAATAAGTAACCCACAGTGGCCTAAAATGCTCCATTCTTTTTTGCCATCGAAAAGATCTAAACTGCATTGTTCCTCGACTAATAGGTTTCATCGGAAATTATGGCGTAATTGTGAGGTTAGACGACATATTTGAAGTGTCTTCTTGTTTTATTCTTGTTTAGAGGTTATGAATTGAGAGATAAAAAAATATCATTTTGATTGAGATTTAATCAAGAATAGTTGTTTAAGATGATGAAAAACCAAAATAATTTCAGATAAGGTCTGTTTAATTTTTATTTATAATGTTTTACTGTAAACTTTTATTTTTAAATATTGACTTGTTCTTAACAATAGCTTTAAATAGCGAACGGCGGCTACTTTACGCTATAAAAAAGGAGAATGAAAGAATTGAAAACTTTTAAAAATAAAACTATACTTTCGACACTTGCAATATTGATGATGTTGTCATTTGCTGTCTCTATATTTGCATTGCCAGGCATTACAAATGCACAAGCAGAACGTCCAACTTTTCCATTTGTTGACGTAATTCCAAAAACTGTCGGTGTTGGCCAACGTGCTCTAGTTAACTTTGGCCTGCTAAACTTCTTATTCGTAGACGGTGACGGCTGGAACGTAACCCTTTCAGTTACTGATCCAAACGGCAAAACAGTTACTTATGATCGTATGACATGGTCCACAGGCACAGTCGGTCTCTATATTGAACCAGAATATGTAGGAACTTATACATTACAATGCATCTACGATGGCGAGTATTACAATTCAACTTCTGCAACCTATCGAGGACAATATGCAGCAAGCAAAAGCGACACTGTTGAACTAATCGTACAAGAAGATAAAGTATCTGAACACCCCGGACATTTGTCTCCATCTGCATATTGGGTAAGACCAATTGACTCACAACTGCGCGAATGGTATTCTGTCGCAGGAAGCTGGGTAGCTAAGCCAGCAAACTTGTTTGCTCCATGGAATGATGCACCAAAAAGCGCACACATTTTGTGGACTATGCCAATGGGCGATACCATGGGCGGTTTAACAGGTGGCTCTAGCGGCGAGATCGGATATCAAAACGGAGATGCTTATGAAGGCAAATTCGCGGGCTCTATCATCATTAGCGGCGTTTTGTACTATAACAAATACGTTAGCGGCGCACCACAGCAGACAATTGTTGCAGTTGATTTACACACAGGTAAAACACTTTGGGAGCGATCTTATGACTTTGGCGGTAGCAGAATCTCAACAGGACAAACACTTACATGGATTAGCCTAAACAACCGTGGCACATGGTCTTATGTTTGGATGACTAGTGGCACTAACATGTTTGCACTTGACGCATTAACAGGTGATCTCAAATACAACATGACCAACGTCCCATCTGGAACTATCTACTATGGTCCAAACGGTGAAATGCTAAAGTACTCAATTGCTTACTATGAAAGCAAACCTCATTTACTACAGTGGAATTCTAGCTACGTTGTAACAAATGGTAAGACTGGTATGCAGGAAAGTTGGGGTAGTCAGGTTCAGGGTGTTTCATATAATGCAACAGAACGTGGCTATGATCTTAATGTTTCACTGCCAATAAACGGTAATCTGACAGGAAGTATACTAACTGTATTTCCAGAGGATCGAGTTATCGTAGGCAGAGTTACAGTAGATAATGTGACTCTTTCGGCGATTAATCTTAAACCTGGTTATGCAGGACAAATATTGTTCGAAAATGTCAACTGGCCCGCACCTTCCGTCTGGCAAGACATCACTGTAGTTGGCAGTATTGGTCAAGCAGGCTGGGGCGCATTTAGCCAAGAGGATTATGTAGCTGTTTACTGGACAAAAGAAAACAGAGTTCACTACGCATTTAGCTTAAAAACAGGCGAATTCCTATATAAAACAGACCCACAAAACTATGCAGACGCATGGAGTGACACTGTTACGGCATCTTTTGGCCCAGAAAGACTCATTGCATACGGTAAACTCTACGTAGCAAGCGTTGGCGGCATTGTATACTGCTATGACGTCAGTAACGGTGACTTACTTTGGACATATGAAGCACGTGACCCATATACCGAATCCTATATTACAGCGAACTGGTGGTTGGTTCCATTGTTTATCTCAGACGGGAAAATCTACTTAGGCCACATGGAGCATTCTGCTCTTGAACCTAAGCCAAGAGGCGCACCATTCTTTGCACTTGATGCCGAGACTGGTGATCTTGTTTGGGAGATTGA
>WRJX01000005.1 GCA_009778385.1 Candidatus Bathycorpusculum sp.
AACAATAACAACAATAACAACAATAACAACAATAACAACAATAACAACAATAACAACAATAACAACAATAACAACAATAACAACAATAATTCTGGTAGCTCAACAACACCTAAGCCCACACCCACTACCCCAAACGAACCATCCGTACCAGAAACACCACCAACAGAGACTCCGCCTAACGGAGGTGGTGATGATAATGGTGAGGAGTTACCTGCGTGGGCTTTTGTGAACTTAATTCTCAGTGTAGTTGGCATAGTATTAGTTCTAATAGTGGTTATAATTGTACTGTTGCAGGGTAAAAAGAAGCAGAAAAAAGAACAAGAAGACGAACAAGAACGTACAAATAAAACCAAACAAAAGAACGCTAAAAGTCAAATTGCTGTATCAAATCAAAACGAGGATAACGAGAACGACAAATATGCTGAAGAGAAACAGAAGAAACACCGAAGCTTATGGCTATTGTTATCAATCATATTCGGCATCGCAGGTATAATCGTATTCATACTCACAGAAGACTGGCACCTTCCAATGATACTATTTGACCGATGGACTATTGTAAACGTTCTTATATTCATAATAGAACTTATAACAATAGCACTCACATTCAAATACGTCAAAAATAACAAAGACAAAGATGCTGAAGAGGACAAGGATGCTGTAGGTGCAGATAATAAAGAAAGTGTATACAAGACTGACGCTGATAGTGGTGACGATGCAGAAGGGGTTGCTGTGAATTTCGGATAGTTCTGTTTTGACCTGAGAAAGCTGAAATTAAGCAAGAAATCAAAAAAGAGTGTAAAAATCTCTTATTACGTCAAACAACAACTAATGAATGCTGGCAATCTTAAAAAAATTGCCTTCCAAACTTTTTTGTTTTTTATCGTTAACGAATTTATATAATTGAGCGTTCCTTCTTTCTGAAGGGTAGCAACAGTCAAAATTACCATCAAAAATATTTTGCTGTTTGTATCGAACTGGGAGCAGTTAAAAGCTATGGATCCAAGTATCTCGCAGTACAAGACTGATGAAGTCGAAAAATGATCCACTGTCGTGATCCTAAAATGGTTTTTTAACCTACAAATGTGCAGATTGTAGCACCACTAAAACTATTCCTCTGGCATGTAAAAGTCGGATTTGTTCCCAATGTGGTAAAAAATACGCTGATCAGTGGGTTGATGAGTTGGCTGGTATGCTTTATGCGGTGCATCATCGGCATATGGTGTTTACTATGCCTAAGGAGATCCGAGTAATGTTTGAGGCAGATCCGAGTTTGTTTAAGGTACTTATGGATGCGGTTAGCAACACTATGCAGCAGATGATTAAGGATAAGCACAGAGCGGTGTCTGGGATTGTTTGCGTGTTGCATCAGTATGGGAAGGAGTTGAATTTGAATCCTCATGTGCATGTTTGCTCACTGAAGGTGGTTTAACTAGAGCCTGTTCACATTAAATTTATTTCTAGGTTTGGGTAGTTAGTATAGACATGATGTTTTTGAAAGAGCATTGCAGTAAAATTGAAAAATATTTACCAGTGCAACGCAAGAGGGCAATCATTGATGATTATGTGTTTTTAAGTGCAATTTTTTACGCTCTTGAAAATGGCTGCAAATGGAGGGCGTTACCTAAAGAGTTTGAAAACTGGCACACTATTTACGTTCGTTTCAGTCGATGGAGCAAAAACGGATATCTACAACGTATTTTTGAAGCCCTACAAAAAGAAGGCATGATTTCTTCTGCTGTTGAGGTGAAGCTTGCTTGTCTTGACAGCACACACATCAAGGTACATCCAGATGCGTCTGGGGCTTTAAAAAAAGTGGAAAACAATGCATTGGACGTTCCAAAGGCGGATTAACAACTAAAATCCATGTTGTTACATCATCTGCTAAAACAGCTGTAGCCTTTAGTCTCTCACCAGGTAATGCACATGATGCGCCGGAAGGGCAAAAATTATTTGCGAGCCTTAACGGTAAGGGTGCGTCTTTGTTGATGGATAGAGCTTATGAAGGTGATGAAACACGAGAATTTGCCAAAAAACAAGGGTTCATTGTTGTGGTGCCACCTAAAAAGAACCGTAAGCATTCTTGGGAATATGATAAAGAGTTGTATAAATCGCGTAATGAGATTGAACGATTTTTCTTACGCATTAAACGCTTTCGTAAAGTATTCACACGATACGATAAACTTGATATAATCTACACAGGCGTGATTATAATGGCTCTAATTTACGATGCACTCTTAATGTGAACAGGCTCAGGTAGCAGATTGAGCAGGTGTTTGATATTGGGAAGAATTATGCTGATTTGTTGCCTTTGCGTGTGGCGTCTGAGGAGGCTTTTCGGGGGCATTTGTTTTTGACGTTTGTTGTGACGGTAGTGTTTAAGTTGTTGCAGGATGCTTTGAGAGGGTCTGCTGTGTCGCCTTTGTCTTTGTTTTTTGTTTTGCGTAATCAGAAGTGTAAGGTGTATGATATAGCAACTTAACTTTTTATAGTTTATTACGTATTATGTTGGGTGTTGAAGTTTATGGAGCCCATATCGTTACGAGTTAGAGAAGTAATTGTGAAACACAAACAAGCAGGCAAATCAGGACAAGAAATCGCACAATGGCTAATGATCCACAAACAAACAGTCAGCCGAGTATGGCAACAACACCTAACCACAGGAAACATCACACCCAAACCTAAAAACAGCGGAAGAAAACCAAAAATAACTCCCGACACCATGGAAAAAATACTTTTGAAAATAGAACAACAACCCGACATAACCATAAACGGCTTAATCGACGAATTCAACCTACAAGTTAGTGAAGCCGCCCTATCTAAACGCCTAAAAAAGGCAGGTTTAACATATAAAAAAAGACTTTCCATCCAAAAGACCAAGAACGACCCGATGTAGTGGAAAAACGAAACAAATGGAAAACTTGGCAAAGCACTTTGTCGGATTTGGATTTAAAAAAACTTGTTTTCTTAGATGAAAGTTCTCTAAATCTTGCCTATACACGTCTTTATGGATGGGCAAAATCAGACAAGCGTATTAATGAGGGATTAAAAGATGTGCGTTTTAAGCGTCAGCCGATTTTGTCAACCATTCGGCTTACTGGGGAGCAGGTGCCCTTAGTGTTTGAAGGAACATTAGATGGGGAGTTGCTTGTGGAGTATGTGCGAACCTGTCTTGTGCCCAGCCTTGGAGAGGACGATGTTGTTAT
>WRJX01000006.1 GCA_009778385.1 Candidatus Bathycorpusculum sp.
TCGACTTTAACCGAATTCGTACTGACATAGTCCGCTTTGTGAACAAGCACTTTTAGTGCCGCTTCTGTAGGTGCGCCGTGAGGAACCCACATACCGTCACATTTCAAAATATCTGCGTCATTACATAATTCTAAAGACTGAATAAGCCGATATAACAGGGTATTATTAAAGTCCGTACGTATATTTTTAAGGATTATTTCTCCCTCTGGCGCGTAGCCTAAGCCCGATACGGCAAAATCTCCATTTGACGTGTAAATGTTGGTTGCAGTCATTTCATTTTTGGTAAGCGTTCCAGTTTTGTCAGAGCAAATCACCGTAACTGACCCCAGGGTTTCAACCGAAGGCAACCTTCGGACTAGCGCATTTCTCTTCGCCATGCGCTGTACCCCAAACGCAAGTGTGAGGGTAACTACAGCCGGCAAGCCTTCGGGTATTGCTGCAACTGCCAAGCCAACTGCCGCAACAACAGTATCACCTAAAGAAGCATTGGTAAAGAGAACTGCATACACCGTTAAAAGCGCAGAAAAAACAAGTATTACAACGGATAAGGTTCTGCCCAAGTTATTCATTTTTTTCATAAGTGGTGTGTTTTCTGTTTTTGTTTCGGTGAGCAGGGTGTTGATTTTTCCTACTTCTGTATCAGTCGCTGTTGTGACAACAATTCCTGTGGCATCGCCTGTGCGAACAGTCGTTCCGGCGTATGCCATGCCTTCTCTTTCGCCTAAAACAGTGCCTGATAGAACAGGTTGGGTTGTTTTTGTTACTGCTACAGACTCGCCTGTGAGTGAGGATTCATCAACTTCAAAACGGCTTACACTAATGAGCCGAGTATCGGCTGGCACTTTATCACCTGCTTTCAAAAGAACAATATCACCTGGTGCAAGGTCTTCTGCGGCAATTTCCTGTCGCCGTCCGTTACGCATGACATTTGCCTTTAATGAAAGAAGATTTCGTACGCTATCCAACGCTTTTTGTGCTTTATCCTCTTGAATATGGCCAACGATAGCATTGATGATAACAACGCCTAAAATAACCCCTGTATCAAGCCAATTCCCCATAAGTGAGGTTAATACAGCCGCGCCAAGCAACACATAGATTAGTGCATTGTTGAACTGTAACAAAAATCGCTTAATGACATTGTCTTTTTTTCTCTCGGGTAGTTTGTTTTTGCCGAACTGTTCTATTCTCTTGGCGGCTTCTTTATTTGAGAGACCGTTTGTGTCGGTATTTAGTTTGTTCAATACTGCTTTATCAGTTAGTGTTTCCCATGGAACGTTGTGCAGATTTTCTTTCATGTTTAGTGGTTCGCCTTTTAATTTGGATACCCAAAGTGCACGGTTTTTACAAGTTTAGCAGTTATTTTGGATATATTCTTTTCCGATAAACTAACCAAATGTGGGAGATACACATACCAATATCGCTTTAGGTGTATTCTCATTTGAAATGCTTGGTGCTAGCAGTTTTGTTGCAGTTATGGTTTTAAATTATAAATGGGAAGATAACTGCTGTTGTGCGGCATTTAGATGTACGGACTTTACGAGCACAAATGTCACAAAAGGCTTATGAGCGGTGCGAAATTGCCATTTTTACGTTAACGGCAAAACGCCTTCGGAACTACTGAACGGGGTAATATTTTATTGACTGTGTTGTAGTATTAGTTTGGTGATTTTATGTCTGAGGGCGTTTTTATTACTGATGAAGATATAGGGCTTTGCTGGTAAAAGTGAATGGTTTACTTGAAGAACTTGTTGAGACTTTTAGCATACTTGATGATAAAGATGCTATTGACAGTCTAAAAGAGGCAGAAGCAGACGTTACAGCGGGAAGAGTCAGGAATTATGATGATTTCTTCAAAGAGTTGAAACAAACTGGCGAAATATAAATTGCCTACTGCATTATTATCAACGGTTAGTTTGTATCCTTATCTTTTTCAAGTGTACGTTCAAATGCATACACACCTTTGTTTCTCTCAACAACCTCCGCAAGAATAGTATCAGCTTTATCGGGGGCTTCCCAAATCAGAGAAAGAACCTCACGCACCTCTTTTTCATCCTTAGCGGCTCTGCAGACATTTTGAATCGTTAACTCTTCGGGTAGTCCGTTTTCACGCATTTTACCGTTAAGATCAGCCGTTTTTACTAGCTGTATGTTGATTCTTGCCGCATATGCCTCAGTCGTTATCTTTGTCTCATTTTCCAACTCTATACTCTCTGCTGGATCAAATGCTAAACCCGCAAAAACACATACCACCGTCTACTTTATTTGCCGTCCTCCAAACATATCCACCCCAAACTCTACACTCCACTTAGTAACTTCTAAGAAATCATCCACCATAGCCTTTGTGATTAAACCCCACTTACACTCCAAAACATAAATAACCGGCTCGACAAGCAACCCCATGCTAACACTCCAAACACGATTCACCTCCGCACTGTTTTTTCTTGCACCCACACTTTTCACAATATGTAGCGTTATGCGTCTTGGATCCATACCCTTAGTTCTATGCCTCTGAGTTTGAAAAGTTGCGCCTTCTGTAAATTTGTCCACAAACCACTCAACTGTAGCTTCCCAATTATGACCCAACCTGTTCTGTTCGCCCTTCATTTTCCGCAAATAATTCTTCTTGAAAGCAACCGTAGCCCCAAGATTCACCTTAGACATGGAAGTATGATAGTAGTAGTTGAAGGTGTCAAAGAGTTTGATTTCTCTTAGGTCAGGATAGAGTTGAAGTGCTCTTGCTATGGCGGTTTTTGTTTTATGTATGGTGCAGCCCATTTTGTTTTGTATGTATTCAAAGCTTGCGAGGTCTTGGAGTTTTGTAGCTTCTACTATAGTGTCGCGTATCTGGTGGATACGTTCTATAGTGGGATTAGTTGCAGAAAAAGCCGACTTTTCTAAAAGGGTGTTTGTTTTTTTGATGGCATGTTCTATTGCTTTGTCTCTTGGAGTTTTGTCGTCTATCCAAGTTAGTATGTAGTCGTCTTTGAAAGGGGTCTGTTTGTCGTGTAGTCTGTATCCTCGGACATAGACTAGGCCTTTTTTCTCTAGGCGTCTTGTGTTTGTCATGATGTCGGAGGGTTTGATGTCTTGGTTTTTGAGTGCGGTTGTTAGGTCTTTTGAGAAAAATGCTTGGTTGTTGTTTTCTTCTAGAAATTCTTTGATTAGTTTTGCTTTACTCTTACCATTGAGACTGCTACCCCCGCCGCGTTTGTCGAGGTACTTCTCGTCGTAGAACACGTATTGTTGGCCTTCAAAAGTCACCGAACTCACGTTGTCTTTTGGGGTAAGAGATATGTGTAGTATTGGCGTTGGTTGGTTATTGTTCCTAGGCGTCCTCTAAATGTTTTCTCACTGCAAATTACGGGTTTTGTGCTTCGTAGGATTTTGTTGCTTCG
>WRJX01000007.1 GCA_009778385.1 Candidatus Bathycorpusculum sp.
AATCGAGGTGCTGTATCTAATGTTTCAAGATTTGGTGTATAGATTCCTTTTTGGATGTTTGTTACGGTTTCTCTGTTTGTTCCCACTTCATCTCTGGCATTTTGGTAGAAGGTTGACCGTCCTTCTTTGGGGAGATTACCTTGGTTTTGTGCTCTTTGCCAGTTACTAAATGCAACCTCGGACGGTAAAGATTGTAAATGTCGTTTAACCTCAAATCCAGCGGTTCTTGGGTCTTTGATGTTTTGGGCTATTTCGGGGTAGTTGTTTGCGACATAGCCATTGTATATGTCTTCGCCTGATTTTTTGTTAAGCTCCTCCATGAAAAACGCGCTGGATTCTGGAGTAGCTGTAGGTAAGACGTCTCCCGCTGAATTCTTATATAGTGTTGCGCTAAGGGTTGAGCCTGCACGGTTAGCGAGATATTCTTGTGCAGGGGCTTTTTGGCGATTCATTGTACCTGTTACCATGTAGCCCATGCCACGCATACTGCTTCCACCAACAGAGCCCATGCGCATACCGCCGCCCCCACCACCGCCGCCTCCCGAGAAGAAGCCACTTATCGCACCTGGAGTTGCTCCTGACACAAACCCCTCCCCAGCTTGACCCAGCATCTCCGTTTTAGACAAGCCTTTTCCACGTAAACTACCTAAGCGACTTGCCATGCCTGCACCCCCGCCTAATAACGCTCCGCCAGCTAGCCCCATCGCCGCTCCAGTCGCAGTACTAACTGCGCCGCCGATTACGTTTGCAGCGGCCATACCCATAGCACCGAATTTTCCAACAAACGTCGTGGACATATATGCAGCCGCAAAAAGAGTAATGATTGCTATGAGAATCTGTGTGAGCGGGTTTAGACTGGTAGATATGAGGACTTGATAGCCAAAAAGCAGTACAATTGAGGCCATGATGCTTGCAAACATGAAGCCAATTAAATCCTGTATTAACGTGTCTGCAAAGTGCTTAGTAAAAGGAATTAATCTTAAAACAAGCAGTAAAGGCAAAACAGCCGCTAAAACACCTACAAAAAATAAGCGCGTAATGCCCATAACCAAAGTTAACATGAGAATGGATGCTACAAGCATAATGAGAATGCCGCTGAAGAAAAATCCCGTGAACGGATCCAAGTTGGGTACGGGCACTGTGCCTCTGCCACCAGTTGCGTACCCGACCAAGATGTCTATGGCGTTATTTGAGGGAATTAGAAGACCAGAGCCGCCTACGTCGGGCCAGCCGGTAAAAATGTTAATCGACCCAGCCACCGCATTGTAGATGTATTGGCAGGCAAAAATCAAAATTAAAGTAAAGACGCTGTTCATGATAATGTTGGCAGCTGTACCTTCGCTTACAACACGAAAATTTTCTAGTGCATAACATATGGCGGCTATAATTAAGACCACGGCAAACATGGCCAAAGCAATTGTTTGCATTAACCCAAACACCCTAACCATTGGTATACCTAATTGTTGTCCGATGGTTCCGCCAGTGCTAGGTGGATCAGTTATTAGAGGTAGTTCAATGAGATAGGAGTATATGCCCTGTGGACCGCCAATTATGACATCAAAGAGCACGGACATAATTGCGGGTGCAGCAAGATAAATAACAAGCATAGTAATCGTAAAGAAAGCTATCAGAATACCCGCATCCACACCGAGCAGTGCTCGTTTAGACTTTAATCTACACGCTATTTCTTGGAGTTTTTTAGAGGTTTGTTCACGCCATAACTGAAACTTCACTTACTGCACCATAAACAAAGAACCCCTATTTTAAAAAACAAAAGAAATGAAAGCGGTACATTTTTGCAGGTTGTTTTTGGTTTACTGTTTTGCCTTTATGAGATAAATTACCAGACTCACAACTACCGCAATAACTACAATAATCACAAGGTACACTGTTACTTGGTTTATGGGGATTTCCCATTTAGGCGCAGCGTAGGGTTGAACCGAAACAATCTGACGAAAGGTGGTGCCCCAAACATTTGTTGCCTCCACATAAAACAACGCTTCACCCTGATCCGTTAGAGTAACTACCCCCTTATCTTTAGGTATGGCTATTTGAGTTTGCCCACAAAAACCTAAACTCTCCGATTCAGAGATTGAACTATACCCTTCATAGTATTGGTAGAATTGTTGATAGTTTTGCTCATAACCAGACGGTTTAATTTGTTCCTCAGATAGTGTTGTTGTTAGGTTCAAAGTTTTAAGTAATCTAAGGTCAATTTGGTCCCTTGGCAGGTCGTTGGGTGTTTTTCCTGTTGGTGCTTTTGTGATTAAATATATCGTCACATTAGTTAGTCCTCCCAGTTCTACTGGCACATCCAGCATCAGTAAGGTGCTTTGGCTGTCATCTGCAATAATTCCTACTTGCAGAGGGGATGTTGCATCAAAGTTTAGAGGCAGATTGTAGGGTTTATTATTTCTAAAGCTTAGCTCTATAGTTCGTTGTAGGGCTGTTTTTTGTTTTTGGCCTGCTTCGACTATGAGGTTGTAGTATAGGGGGCTTGTGCGTTTTAGGTTAGCTTCTATGGTGCCTGTGCCTCTAAAGGTTTGGGGACCGCAATCGTAGAGATCAACTGTTGCTAGTTCTATGGCTTTTGGGTCGTTTGTTTGGGTTTCAAAGTTTTCGCGTAGGATGTCGGTGGTGGTAAAGTTGAGGGCGGAGGTAAACGTTGTTTCTATGTTGACTGTGGAGTCGATGCGCCACGCTTGAAGTGTAGCGTCCCAGTAGTATGCTGTTGCGTTAAAGGGTTTGTCGAAAAATTCGTACTCACACGTAGTGTTAGCTTCAAAGTATCGGGGTGTGCCAAAGAGGTTGCATCCAACCGTTACATTGTAATAAAGCGCATTTGTAAAGTTTTGAGCGGTAATTTCTGCTGCAACGGCTGAATTTAATGTATATTGAAGTTTTGCGTAGCGTTCTTGGGATGTAAAATACAGGGGCAGGGGTGTTAGACAGGTCAGGGTTTGATTTTTCTCTACGCCCACCTCTTTGGCAAAGCGATCTATGCGTTTATTGTGTGCATACATTGCTGTGACGGTGTTTCCAAAGGGTGAAGTAGTTAGGGTTCCGTTGGAAGAATTAAATTGCTCAACCAACTGATTTTGCAGATCTTCTTGACTCACTGATGTTGTTGTTTGGCTTGTTTGGTTTGGGTTTATCGAGGGGGGAAAGACGATACTGGCTTGCCACTCAAACCACTCACCATAAACCAACAAGTCCTCCCCCACTCCATCTATGGGCAGGGTTTGGGTCCAAATATAGTTGTGTTCGGTGTTTGATTCCCAAAGAAAACCCATCGGTAGTTCACTGTTTGTAAAGTGTTTTCCATCAACAGTTAAAACAATTTGACTATTTTTTGCCCCATCATCTATACCTTGGGATAGAAATTGGGTGTTGGAGCTCTGATTAAAAAAATTAGCTACGGTAATGTTGGGTGTGAGCGCTTGGTTCATAGTGTCTATTTCAGGTATTTTTTGTGCATAACCCTCCCA
>WRJX01000008.1 GCA_009778385.1 Candidatus Bathycorpusculum sp.
GTTGAGGTAATAGTCGTAATATATGCCTGTTGATTCTAACTTGTTTTCAGCAAGATATTGCATCATGGGTGAATATGTTTTTTCAATGTCTTTGTACGTGCCTTTGTGCATTGCTGTAATTGCTTTGCCCTCGCAGGTTTTGCTCATGTAGATTTCACCTTGTTCGGGTAAAGGTTCGCTAACAGGTACTCCTAATTCAATGTCAAATTTCATAAAATCTTCGCTACCGTTGGTGTATTTACAATACGGTGCGCCTACTATTTGTTTACCACATTTAATCACATAAGCCATAAGCTTTGGGTAGCTTTCCATCATGATTTCAGCCATTTTAGTAAATTCCACGGCCTCAAATTTCACCGCTACTGCACTTTCAGCCGCTTTATTAATTATTTCAATATTCATTAAATCCTCTCCTTCGAGTTCTCTTTGAATATAGCCGAGACATCAGAGAGTATATTTACGAGTATTTTTAAAGCTATTGTTCAGGCCCACTTAAACACATATTTGACGGCATATCAGTTAATCATAGATTACCTAATAGCCGTTAAAGACTATGATTATAGCAAATAAGAGATCGCAAAAACCAGCGACATAAGTCTAACTAAGACACCAATGAAAACACTATACCGCTAGAGTAAACAGGCCTAATAAAATACACAAGAAAAAGTAGACACGCCCACATGTACAAATTCACCCCTTAGAATTCAACCGCTATGAAACTACAAAACTTTAATCAATTAAGCTCCGTGGACAAATGATGATGTTTAGTTTTTGTATGCTAACACATTAATATTATGTGACAGGTTTTGCACTTTTTGGTGTTTCTTATAATCATACGAGTTATGGTATAATTTCTAACAATACAGCTGTAGACGGTGGTGGCGTACACAATTCTTATGGTAGTTTTACTTTGTTTGGTGGTGTGATTTTGGATAACACAGCTATCAGTTCGGGTGGTGGCGTATACAATGGTGTCCAGGGTAGTTTTACTTTGTTTGGTGGTGCGATTTCTAAAAATAATACTAAAATCCGTCCAAAAGAAAATGGTGGTGGCGGTGGTGTGCATAATCAAGGTGATTTTACTATGTCTGGTGGCACCATTTCAAATAATATATGCACTTAGAGAAGCAAAAAAGGATGTTTATGTGGTAGCTGGTTAACGGGTAAAAATGGGTAGTGGGAATAGTGTTTCTTTTTCTTCGGGGCTGAATTCATAAATTGGGGGAACAATGCCCATCGGAGTGCCAGCATCAACATCGTTAAATGGGAATAGTGTTTCTTTTTCTTCGGGGCTGAATTCATAAATTGGGGGAACAATGCCCACTGGAGCATCTACATTAACTCCCGCTGGAAGCGGAACCGCTATTTCATAGAATATTATGATTTTCTCAGGAGTAGTCTGCGGTGGAAGACTGCGCGTAGTAATACTGTAACTTACGGTAAGATTTCTGCTATCAAGCAACTCTGCAAGAGTCTGACCATCTACCAAACGCCCCCTAGCATCCGTTCCATCCTCAAAAACAATTTCAGTACCCTCACTTACATGAATAATAAGCTCGCCGTCCCGACTAATCATGCTCAAGCCGTCTTCTGTTTTCATAACGTCGAATCGGTCTGTTTTTATAAAGTTAACCCGGTCTGTTTTTATAAAGTTAAACCGCTCCATCTTTTCAGCCGTCAAAAGTCCATCTGCAAACACTGTTACACTAAGCAACAAAACAGTTACCACTGCCAATCCAAAAACCATTACCATTGTAGATCCAAAAATCTTTTTCATCTCAATCCCTACTCCTTGAAAGCATCAACATTTAATACCACAGTATCAAAAACATAAACACAATATATCTATATTCCCAAATTAACCCCACATTAACACATGCTTTTTTCTCTACACCTCATTTTCTACACATAACTTATTTTTTTCTCACACCTCTGCCACCAATCTGAAAAAAAAACAAAAAGCAACGAATTCAAAGACGCATTAAAAGAACTTAAACAAGAATACCTCCCTAAACACCCCATACACGTAGAGGCACTTATAATGCCCATGTAATGTAGCCAAAGCACAACTCAATTCGGTTTAATACCTTTTTTATTATACAGCTGCTTAAGTAAAAATAGTATCACCGCCACTGTTATTGTGAGGTACAAGATGCTGAGA
Organism: Candidatus Bathycorpusculum sp.; assembly: GCA_009778385.1. GTDB lineage: Archaea > Thermoproteota > Bathyarchaeia > Bathyarchaeales > Bathycorpusculaceae > Bathycorpusculum. The sequence continues at coordinate 2,162 of WRJX01000008.1, forward strand.
GAAGATAAAGTTATTGAAGAAATACATAGGATTCGCAAGAAGCACTATGAGGAAACAAAGGATATGCCATTTGAGGCGATGCAGGCAAGAGTTCATAAGAATGCCGAAGAGTTTCAAAAACTTTTGACCGAGCACGAAAACAACAAAAACGTAACATAAAAGAAGAAGCAGTAATGTCATAACCTTTTTAATTTCTTTTAGTTTTTTCATGTATCCATAATAATCAGTAATGTACCATTTTTCAGGTGTTTTCCACAACTGTTAAGGCTATTAGTATCTTACAAGTTCATGATTTGTTTTTCGATTTTTGTAGCCTAAAAAGGGTTAGAAAATTTTTTGTGTTAAGATATTTGGGGTAATTGGGGTGCTGTTGCTTTGTGTTTGTCTGTTTTGCAGTTTGTGGTGTTTTCTTAGTGCTTTTTCTGTGATTCGCTGTTTTTAGTTGCCAATGCTCTGGTTGCAGTGTTTGTTTTCATGTTGTTTTGTTGTGTGTTGGGTTAACTTTTTAGTTTGGGTATTTTTTTAGTTGGTGGTTCTTGAAATTTACCTGTTCCTGAAAAAACTAGGTTACCCGGTACCGTAGAAACCTCATTATTATGGAAAAGAGCGAGCATTCCAAGTTTGCCGGTTGTTACATTGAAAAAGTGGCTATGCTCAGGAGGTACATTTGCAAGATGTACACTATCATTTACATCACTGCAAACAACTATAACATTTATACAATGCTGAACATTAGCATTCAACAATACCACTCCTTCTTCCTCATCATCAGCATCATCGTCTTGAAAATTAAATTTAACCTTAACCGCAGATCCATAAGGTAAATCCTCAACTACCTCGCCAAAAGCCTCACCTACAACATTGCCGGCTTGGGTGATTTGTAGAAAAATAACCTTATTGTCTGAGTTAAACTTTTGAAAAAGCACCTCTAAAGAATCAAGCTTTATGTTCACTAAAGGCGCAAAATACTGAAAAGCCCGACCATTACATAAAGAAAAAGACTCACACACCCCCGCTAGTACAGCACTTGACATAACTATTTGTGATTTTTTTGCGGCGGCTTCTTTGCGGGGTTTTTTGTTGTCTGGATTTGTTGCTGCTGTGCTGCTTTGTGGGCTGAGGGGTTTTGGAAGTAATCCTTGTAGGGCACGTCTGTTAAAACTTGCAGGGTTTCTTTGTAGGAGAAAAATGGTTGAGGCTGCAGCGGGGGTTAGAAATGTGGCACTTATGACAAGTAGAGCGTAACTAAAGCTTTTAGTGGTGGTTATGGTGATTGGATCTATAAAGTGTACTTTTTCTATTTCTTCTTCTACTATTTTTTCTATTTCTATCTCTATTTCTTCTTCTACTATTTTTTCTATTTCTATCTCTATTTCTTCTTCTAC
>WRJX01000009.1 GCA_009778385.1 Candidatus Bathycorpusculum sp.
TTTTCCCCCCCCCCCCCCAATAGCAACACACAATTAGATAAAGAGCAAATAGACCTTATTAAAAACAGCATTTTTAGCATGCCCTTTTGTCAAAACGGCGAATGTGGCGTTTTTAGCTGGACTGTCGAGGTTCGTCATGGCGTACCAAGCGGTTGGGCTAACATTAAACTGTCCTATACCGGCAGAACAATCTTGTTCGATGGGACACTATCGAAGGATAAACCCGAAGTACCCGTAAAATTATATATGTGTGGGGCAACTGTGGAAGGAAAATTAAGCTTCGCATACGAAGGATCGCGAATCAAAGTGACCTTAAAAGCTAAACATACTATTGTCTGCCTTCCGCCTATTGTAACTATGTATGACCTCATTCTTGCGGAGTACTAACAATCTTCTGACCAATATTTAGAGGGAATGACATGAGCACTATTAAAGAAACCAACACAACAACAGAAAAACAAGAAACACTAGAACTAGAACTAAACGCAGTAACAAGAAAAATTTACTTTGCACTAGTGAACGCCACAGGTCAGGATTTTTATTTGTCGGGCGAGCATTTTGTACGTGGACATTTTGAGGGCGAGAAACCCAGTACAATTGTAAAGTGCAGTCAAAAAAAATTCACCGTTGTGAATAAAGGGGACAGGGGACTAGAGGGAACACTAATTTGGAAGGGCAAAGATACTGGCGGTGACTTTAGTTTGAACTTTAATAAACCTGCGGGTTCTGGAGACACCACAATAAGCCCAACTGCGCCAGCAGGATACGGCTGTTGTTGGAGCGGTAACCCAAAAGGGCACGAATCATGGATCGCAGTTGCGTACTGGAAAATGTTGTGATTTAAAATAATCACCCTTTTTTTACAATATCATTAACTTATGCGTGTAATCAATTAAGCTGTCTTTAGCTCTTGGTTGTATGTGCCTATTGGTTATTGGTGGCTTGTATATTGGATGAGAATTTGGAAACATATAAAACGCGATGTGTGATGACTTAATGGAGATGTTATTGTATATTGGATAAACAATATGTTGATCTTACAGCAAATTCACCTATAAACACAGATAAATTGACAGTTGCGTCAGCAGTTTTTGGCGATTTTGTTCCTTCCGTAGGAGCATGGAAAATAAATCCTAATGTAACACATTTTAAATTAAACCTTAATAAACAATCAGAAATCTTGCTCAAGCTTAACATATGTATGCCAAATGGATTAAATTTTCAGGTTGACATAAACGGCGAAAACTTTGGCGACCCCTATCACTCAAACAGTATGGACGAATTATTTATTGACTTAATTATCCCTCTTCCTAAATATGCTTTAAAAGGCGGTGATAATTTTATCAACATATGTTTAGCAAACGCATCAGACATTTGCTACCTAAGAGCATGCAGTATTGACATTATTGAAGACACATACAACACCACATATAGTCCAACACCCAAAACACCCAAAGAAGACTATACGAGCAACTGGCTAAAGTTCATAAAGGATGATGTTTCGTTATCTGATTTGAATTTACCTGGAACACACGATTCTGCTGCAATAGATGAAAAAAAAGAGTTCAACATATTTACCCGTCAAAATTTAACAATTACTGAACAACTGCAGCAAGGAATCAGAATCCTAGATATCAGACTTACAGCAAAAAATGATGATGATTCCTGCATATTGTTTACCTGTCATAGTCAAGTCACCTGTCCTAAAAGCGAGTTCCAAACATTTGCCTCATTAATAGAGGAATGCAAAGTTTTTCTTTCAAAATATTATAAGGAAACAATTGTTATGTCTTTAAAATTTGATAACTGGGGTGATTATAAAGAAGCAAAGGATGTCGCTAAAGAAGCTCTAGAAAAGATGCTAACTGACGATAAATATGTCGACTTATTTGCAGAAAGAAAAAAAGGAAATTGCCCAAAACTTGGTGATGTGCGTGGAAAAATATACTTGCTAAACAGAATAAACAATGAATTAGCTTTAGGTGTACCTATTTCGTGGGATGACAAAAAAACAGAAGGCACCCACAGAAGTTCAAGCCCTCCAAGAGAATTCGCATTTTATGTTCAAGACAAATGGGCAAACCTAAAGTTTTGGAAGTTTGAAGATGACAAATTCGAAATAGTGAAAAATGCTTGGGCTAAAAAAGAACCAAACGAACCATTAATAAATTTTGCATCAGCCACAATTTGGCAATTTGTATTTATGCATTCTAACCAGTTACACAAAATGCAAAATACGTCAGATCTAAGTACACTCATTTGGCAGGGTAACAATATAGACGCGACACAAATATATTCAACATCTCCATGTGAGGGCATATTTTACGTTCAAGACAACTGGAAAGATTCAGACAATCAGGATTCACAATTATTGTTAGATGCTAACAAATCCCAAGAAATGCTGGCAGTATGGTTAAAGAAAGCAAATGAACAAACAAATGTTATAGCTGTTAGATACAAAGGGATTGTATGTATACACAACAAATTTCTACGGTACTGGCAAGAACATGGATGTAGCGAATATGGGTGGTTTATATTCGATTACCCGAACTCGTTTAACACTACAAATGAAAATGGGGAATCAATAACAGTAATTGATGTAATAATAGATAGCAACAAAAAATATTGTAAAACTAAAATATCTGTGCATTTTTCTTTATAGATTGAAATTTTGTGTACTGGTTTCCAATAGGCGGTGATATGGTAAAAATAGGTAAAATGTTCAGATGTACCTTAGAGGAAGAAAGAGCTGTTAAAACCCCTAAAATTATGAAAAAATGCCTGTATTTCATACGGGAATACTCTAAAAGATATCAACTGGTTGGGTAGCTGGCTCTTTAACTATTTCGTAGGAAGACACTACAGGCATGTCTTTTTAATATCTCGCCCACTGAGCCGTACTTTTCTTGAGATAACCGTTTGCGTCCTTGATCGCTTGTGTTGGTAGGTCTCCTTTGATGTTGCTTCTACGCTGTAGCTTTCGATATCGAGCTGTTTCTTTTTTAAAATAATTAGGATATGGATGTTGCTGCAGGCGGCAAGGCTTGATAGCAAGTTTTCCATGGGTGATAGTGCTGTTTTGTTGTCTCCATGTTCTTTGGGGATCTCAAAATCGGTGGTTACGCCTTTTTCGTTGTGTGCCTGTGGCTGAAGATTGCCTTTCCAGTCTACAAAAACCTTAGTAGTGTCTGTCATTTGACCTCATACTTATATTGGTAGTTTGGGATAAAATGGTATTGAGTTATCCGGCTTTGTAGAGGGTTTGAGTGTTTCTATGAACATCGTGTTTTTCAGCACACTTCTATAAACGTTTGCTTTATGTCAGTAGTTCCGAAAGGTTCTGAAAGTGAGATTCTTCTAACTGGAACAGATTTCTTTTCTTAAAATCGGAAGCATCCATAAATCTATATGCCAATATTTTTTTATGCAGTCTGAAATTATGCCAATCTTTATGAATGCTGAGGGGAGGCAAAGCAAAGGCAACAAAGCAAAGGCAACAAAGCAAAGGCCGTGCAAACGGAAAGTAAGCGGACTTACCGATGATTTGGGAAACAAAAAATACATAAATTTACTGTATATAATGGGGGCGAGTAAGTGTGCTTACTGTGCGCCCAGAAATTTGGGTTCTGTGTGAAGTAGTATAAGGTACTACCCCATAAGATGACGTGGGAAACAACCTGATTTACCG
>WRJX01000010.1 GCA_009778385.1 Candidatus Bathycorpusculum sp.
GGCAAAGCTTGAGGGTTTGGCTGATCATTTGTGGTCTTGGCACGAGTTTTTCTACTCTAAATTAAATATCTTAAATTAGGTCACTGCCATAATTTAAGTCATAGGGGGCATATTGAGGAAAATGAAGAATAATGTCCGATCAGTTTTTGAAGTTCTATTTTCAATACTTTGGTCGATTATTGTTTTTGTGGTATCTTCTGTTTTATTTTCTTTAAACGAGTTTAACAGTCTAATATTGAGTTTAACAATTTTTATTGGCTGGCGCATAATCGTTATTTGGCTTAGACATGAAAAGTCTTTAGATGCATTTGAAGAATTATTAGCCGAGCAAAAAGTTCTTCGTGATAGAAAAGGGAAAATTAAATCAACATTGTTGAATGTTTCTTTCAATTGGGACAATTTAGCCGAAGGGTTTAGTTCAAAAAAACCTTTCATTGTTGATTTATATGACGAAAAAATTGTTGACATAAACACCGAACTCGAATCAATTAATAACGGTGGCTGGATTCCAGTCGAACCCGACATATTTAGGCGCTACCCATACATACTCAGCCCTCTGAAAGATGATAAAAATAATTATTTCTATGCACTTTCAAACTTTAGTGAAATCAAGTGGTTTTCTTCGGAAGATGGTGCATCCTATCTATTGAATATTGACGATAAAATTAACGACAAGAGTAATATCAAAAGGCTTTTCATCCTAAATGATGGTGATAAAGACAACCCTATAGTTCAAATATTTTTTCAACTTCACAAAAATAGCGGATATAAAATTAACGGAATTAGTTGGAAAAAAATGGCCGCTGCTTTTGCGGGATTTAAAACCTCAGAAAGACCAAGCGGGTTTGGCATATATGGACAAGAGATTATATGGAAAAACATGGAGGGGCGTGGCTTATATGGTGAACTTTCTGTAAACCCTGAAAAAATAAAGATGTATACAGACGCTTTTAACAAGGCATGGGATGCAACAAAAGAAGAGACACCCCATATATCGCCAGAGATTATGTCTTGTTGTATCAATAAAAAACTTGAAGATTTATCCGATGTAATCGCCTTATATAAACAAAAAAATCAAACCAATGACAAACGCGAACAACCAGCTACGGTATAGCACAATGACGTAACTTTTAATTAATCACTGTGAAAAAGCCTCGCTGTCTCAAGTTACTATCACAACAAGCCGTATAACCTCTTATTTATCAGGTTTACATGTTTAATAGTCGTTATTTTCACGTTTTTCCATATTGCTTTTTAGTGGCAACAAGTGTGTAGGTTTGTGTTTTGGCATTTGGGGCAAATTCCCCTCTGTTCAAGTTCTATTTCTTTACCCTGATCGTCTACAAGACTGATGTTGCGCCACCAGAGTTTATGTGCAGAAAACTCGGAGGTGCATTTGTCACATCTATAGTAGAGTGTGTTTAGGTTTTTAGGGTGGTAGTTTGTTTCTTTGCATTTGGGGCAGCAAATACTTAGGTGGGTTCCAAGTCCATGTGGAAAGTTGTTAGGGTCGAGGTATATTTGGTGGATTTGTAGGGCGGTTGTTTGGGTGAATTCTGTTTGACACTTAAAGCACACAAAGGTTTGCTCTGGCTTTGTCTTTGAGGTATGGGTGTTTGTTGCGCCTTTTTTAAACTTGTTTTTTTGTGATAACATTAGTGTTAGTCCGAGTTTGGGGCAGTAATTGTTGGTTGCAGAGTATTTTTTTCTTCTAGTTGGTCGCAGAATTTTTTCACAGTATTTTTTAGTGTTTCTTCGTCGGCTATGCCTGAGCAGATCAGTTTACCTGAGAGAAACACCAAAAAAGTTGCTTTTGTATCCTCGGGTTTGTACACAGCCGCAGGAAATCGGTCAGGTTCATAAATTGATTCAAACTCGCTTGTAAAGGTCTCCAACGAGACCGAAGCACCACTTATAGCTACGGAGGCTACCAAATTTTTCACCCCCCACTCAAAGCTGCATCCCTCTGAAACTAACTCTTTGGTTTTTAGTAGGTTTAGGAGATTTGTTATGGCTTGTTGGCCTTTGTTTTTTGTTTTTATGCCGGTGCAGACGAATTTTCCGTTGTTGAAGAGTAGAAAGGATGCGGGTGGGTTTTTTAGTTTGTAGGCTAGTCCGGGGAATTTTTTCCAGTTGCGTTTAGAGTTTTCTAATTTTTGGTTTGCTGTTTCCAAGTTTATGTTTTCGCTAAATGCGCCGATTATGACAATATTTTCAATTGTAATTGATAGGTCTAACACGGTAGTCACACTAATGAGAACTGTGAACCCTTAAAAACCAAAAAATGGCGGAGTTGATAGAGCTAAAATTCAAGAACTATGACAAGTAAAGTTAGAAACTCTGGAAAATTCAATGTAGAGGTTATTGGCTTTGAGAGTTGGTTAACATCATTATTTTTAGCCTATTTTTTCCATTGCACTTCAATGAAAACTCATTTTATAAACTTTATGTGTTTTCTTTGTTTGCCTTCTTAGGGTAATCGTTGTTGTTATTGTCCTCATTTTCATTCTCATATGGGTTTAGACCCATTTCTTTCCATGTTATGCCGTATGGTGCTCCTCCTGAGGTGTAGCCTGCTATGTAGTAGAACAGGTCATTTTGTTCCTCATTATTGTTGAGGTGTTGTTTGGATAGCTTTTCTTCAGCTTTCTTTTGTTTGAGTTGTTCACGGCGAGTCATTTCAGCTTTGAGCAAATTCTCAACATATCCCTCTTTGAATTTGTAGCCTATTTCTGAAAGTTCCCTAACTGCACAAACGGTGTCAACGTTGAATTTTTTACGATACGCCCTAACGATATGTGTGCCTTCATAGGTTGGCAGCCAAGCCTGTGCTCTTGTGAGACGTGATTGTCTCTTTTGCGGCCGAGTTCGCTTCCGCTTCTTCTTTTGTGCCTTTGTTTTGGTTTTTTTCTCTGCCAAGCTTCTCAAACCTCCAACAGGATAGGTAAACTGTCTAAATTATGATGTTGATGAGTTTTTATTTTATTGTTGTGGCTTGTAGGGTTATTTTTTTGTTGTTCATAATGTTTGTGTTTTTGTTATTTGCGTTCGTCTTTTTTTAATCTGTAATACTGTATTTTGTGGCGGGGAATTTTGTCAAAACAGTATTTACAAGATTTATAGTGGTTTTTATCTTCACAAAGACCATAGGTCACATCTACTGGTCGTCCACAAACACAAATATTGTCGTCTATGATTGGTGGTGGTTGTTCTTTTTGAAAAACTGTAAGTTGCAACTGTGGATTGCCTGGTGGAAAGTGGTGGGATTGAAACATGAGGGCTACGCCTTCAAAAATAAGATCAGCCAGTTCAACTTCGTCTTGGTTGGCTAAACGTTTCAGATCGCCTATGATTTGTCGCTCCGCTTCATTTCGAGCCCGAACATGCAAATTATCGCGAACTTTAGGATCAGCCTGACGAGTCACATTAAACCTCCACACACATTTTTTTGAAACCAGACCATTTTTATTTTGTTTTTTTATATGTTATTAACATATGATTTTTTTATTATCGTGTTCACTATTAATTAAAGATAAAATTGAATTCCCTAGAGCAAAATTTTAGGTTACTAACACGATATGTTAATAACCTAAGCTGCAAAGTTTTTCATCATGTGTTGTTGCACCTCCTATTTTTCAAAAAGAAGTCTGCAATCAAGTGTCCCACGGCTGCTATGACATTGGTGGTGACGGCGTTGCCCAGTGTTTTGTAGCGTTGCGTATTGCTGATCTCAATTTGTTCTCCTGTGAGGGTTAGACCGTGTTGTGACCAGTAGTCAGGGAAGCCTTGCAGTCTTTCACATTCCACACAAGTAAGCCTGCGCATACGCCACGGGGT
>WRJX01000011.1 GCA_009778385.1 Candidatus Bathycorpusculum sp.
TGCTGAAACAATCAAACACTACATCGAGAAGTCTAAACACCAATAGGTCGAGATACCGCAACCGCAAGGTTGCGGTAATTCATTGAAATGTTGAGAAACCTTTTGCCAATATCGCCTGTTTTTATTATTCAGGGCGCATAGGCGCAACACATCTTGTTTTTGTCTCTTGTACACACGTAATGCCCGCTATATCCGCAGGGATAAAAAAGTGTTACCCGTTGTTTCAGAAACCTTTCATCCCCCTTAAAACTCAGAGTAACCACTCTGGCTAACGCAAATAAAATAGTGCAAAGAGGAGGTGAAAATATGTCAACGGTAACACCTGTAAATCATGCTGATTGTAGTGCTACTTCATATACTCAGGGTCAAAAGGGAGTCACTTATTACAAAAGTACCTCTAATCCATATCTAAATCCAAAGGGACAAGCAAACGATAGCTGGACTGTAACTTGGACTGGCACCAGACCGCGATGCTATAACAATTCCCCAAGCGTATGCAACGTAAGCTTTGATGTACTTATAAATTCAAATACAGCCGCTAACGACGTTCAAGTAAATTATAACCTAAACAATAAATCTCAACTTGGACCGATTTATCACAGCAGAATCCAAGGACACGACATAACCACTATAGTTGATATTTCCCAGTACCTTAATAGCTATAACGATGTTGGAGTAAATACACTTACTTTCTCAAACCAATCCACTGTGGGTGTTTGGATAAACAATCTACGCATTATGAGAGAATATGGCATGTGCTATCTGCCTCTTGACGCAAACAACTCTTGCGCTAGCGGCTTAAGCGGTTGTAGCCCCGGCACAACTTATGCAGCCACCGGATCCTTAGACGCTGGACGAAACGACTGCCCATGTAACTATCAAGCACGTGGGGGTCTTAGCGTAACCGGCTTTGGCTCATACCGTGGTGCAGGTTCATTAGTGCCCTATGGAAGTACTCTCACGTGGATATTCAAAAACCCCGGCTATCATACTGGTCAGACTCCGAACTATGTTGGTCCCGCTGTTTGCTTCTTTAATCTCAACAACGTTGATATCAAGGCTACTTCGCCAGACAATGATGTCCGATTCCAATTTGATTTGAACGGCCACAGTATTGCCAGTATGTATAACAGCAGAGTCTCTGGCCATACTAGCGGTGCAGGCATAGATCTAGTAAAATTCACATACTACAACGACGCTCCAAACGCCACCAATACTCTTCAACTATCAAACAAAACACCTTCAACAACCCTTGTCTTAAGGGATGGAGAGGATGTAGGTCAAGCAGGACGAATCAACATCTATCGAGTCTATAACGTAACCAAACTCTGATAACGCACAATAACCACCCTAAACTTCCCTTTTTTATTTCATGTCTTTTGCCCAAACCAATAACAACAATGATGCCCAAGTCTATTCTATATGCCTCAAAGTTGCAACACAATTCTTCTGATAATTCGGTTGATTGATACAATGAACTATCGTATGATAGTTTGAATTTACGATTTACAAGACCCCTGAGCGATATTTATCAAGTTATCTGTTGTTGACTGTTGTAGTTTTGTGAGTTACACGTTGGTATTTTTGAGTACTGTTTTGAAGAAACCGAAAATGCTTTGGAAATAATTTTGGGAAAGGGTACTTTCTGAAACTATTCATCGTCTTAAAGAGCAGTGAAAACCTGTTGTGATGTCTATAGTAATGGTGGTATAAGATAGCGATGGGAAGTGAACCTTTGACTAAAACTATCGTGTTAGTTCCTGTGTATAATTGTGGAAAAAACCTGCCTGCTTTCTTCAACTCTTTGTATAATCTTGACCCTCAACCTTCCCTCTACGTTTTCGCCGAAAATAACAGCACAGATAACACTTTACTCCAAATTCAACAATTCAAACTGCCCCATAAAGTGATTAGAGTTTGGTTTAGACCCGATGCTGCAATGCTAAGTCAAAATCGTTATGTACCCATCGCCCAGATACGACAATTATTACTGACGTTTGCAAGAAATTACGACCCCGATTATGCACTATTCTTAGACAGTGACGTATATCCACAAACAAAAGAGTTAATCAAAAACTTGACCCATTTGAAAAAGGATCTGGTCGGCGGAGCTTACCTAAGAGCGTTTCCCGATGGCGTTTGGTTGGCTTCAAAATGGAAATCACCTATCGACGGCCAATATACCCTGCATCGAGAAATACAAAAAACATTAGATGAACCCTTAATGACTTCAGCGGGCTGTATGTGCCTGAGCCGAAAAATTATTCAAGATACACGAGTAAACTTTTACCCTGTTAAACCTAACGCAAGTGAAGATTTTGGATATTGCCTACAAGCAAGTGCAAATGGTTACAAAATATTTCTGGATGGCACAAACAAATTAGAGCATGTTATTCCTGAAAAAATACCTATTAAACCTTGGAGCAGAAACGTTCTTACCCAACAATATGAACCATTTTTTTATGATGCTAAAAAGGATCAAATCAACCCAGATACTTGCAGTAAAAAACTAAGAATTGGTCTGCTTTCAACCCGATTTTTTGGGGTACCTCCATCAGGATATTCGGGTCTTGAGCAGGTTGTTTGGGATTTAGCTTGTGGTTTAGACAGTTTGGGGCATGAGGTTACGTTATTTGCGCCAAAAGGTAGCCAGCCGCCGCCTCATGGAAGGCTTGTTGAAATAGGGGACGCTTATCAAACTTGTATGGTAAATTGGCTTGGAGCAGAATTGGAAGCTTATGATTTTCTTAGAAATGATGAAATGAATGACCTTGATATTTTGCACGGTCATAATTGGTTTGGTATTGAATACTTAAGAAAAGCCCGAAACAAAGAATTGCATGTTGCTCATACGCATCATGGTTTGAATGTTTCGTGGTTTAATATGTTTAAGCAGCTTTTTAAGTTGAATTTGATTTCGATTTCTGATTGGACTAAAGAGGTTTTTGCTTCGCAGGGGTTTAATGCTCGACGATGTTATAATGGAGTTAATGTTGATCGGTATGAATTTCAAAAAGATAAAACTGCTCGTTTGATGTTTTTGGGAAGAATATCACAATCAAAGGCTCCGCATATTGCTATAAAAGCTGCAAGGGATGCTGGGGTTGGTTTGGATGTGGTTGGGAGTACGAGTTTTATTGATGATCCTGACTATGTTGCTGATGTTAAGAAACTCTGTGATGGCAAACAAGTTCGGTTTATAGGTGAGGTAGGTCAAGAGGAAAAAATTGAGTACTTAAAGAATGCAAAAGGTCTTCTGATTCCTAGTAATTTTGGGGAGCCGTTTGGTTTGATTAGTATTGAGGCGATGGCTTGTGGTACGGTTCCAATTGCGTTAAATGATGGGGCTTTAAAAGAGATTATAAAAGATGGGCAAACGGGGTTTATTTGTAACTCAGTTGATCAAATGGTGGCTAGAATTCGAGAGATTGAATTAATTGATTCTAAGGTTTGTAGGGTGTGGGCTAAAGAATTTAGTAGAGAAAAAATGGCTCAGGAATACGTTAAATTATATCATGACATAATAAACGGACAAGAATGGTAAAAAAACCTACTTTTATTCAAACTTTTTTAGTGGCAAACTGGGTCGTTTGTTCTTTTGCCAGACTATGTCCAGCTCATCTAACCTGTCTAAATAGAGGTGCATAGCAATCTTTCCAAGTTGTAGGGTGAGCGTTATGGCCACATTCTTTTTGCCCCTCTCATGAGATGCTTCATAATCTTGTGATAGTGTGGAGGTATTGTGTGGAGATAATCATGAGGGTAACTACGTGATTTATGTTCAATTTTCAAAAAGGGTTGAAAAAATGTGTTATTGGTTATATGGCGAATTTGAGTGGTTCTAGTTAAAATTGCGAGGGTGTTAACTAAGTAACGTTTTTATGTTGTGATGTGTTGTATGTATTGGTTTGGTTATGTCGTGCACAAAATGCGGAAGTACAAA
>WRJX01000012.1 GCA_009778385.1 Candidatus Bathycorpusculum sp.
TACCAACGAACAAGATTGCAATCAGTTTCATTAAAGGAACAAGAGTCTAACTTGTTAATAACCTCGGTCCAAGCGTTTCTAAACTGCTCCAATTTTAAAACATCAGACATACAAATACCAAAGATATAGAACAATTTAAGTATACACGTGTTTTTCTCTTACATTTTTTCTATTTTAGAAATACTAAAAATGTAAAGCGTTTCAATTAGTTGTAGGAAAAACACAAAAGACCATCACTAAACTATAAGAAACAGTACAGCAATATAAATAAAATAGTGATCTTTGTGGAACACAGTCACCTTGAATTCAAACAAATATGGAATGATGATTATTTAAAACATATTTGTGCTTTTGCCAATACTTCTGGCGGGGGTATGCTTGAAATTGGTAAAAACGATAAAGGCGAGGTGACTGGCCTTTCTAATATTAAAGAATTAATGCATGAACTCCCCACTAAAATTAAAAATATTTTAGGCATACACGCTGATGTTGAACTTAAAAACGAAAATGACAAACAGTATATTTCTATAACCGTTGCAAAATACCCCGCTCTTATCGGATATAAAGGCACATACTATGTACGTAGTGGTTCAAACACACTTGAATTAACTGGACAAGCCCTATCAGAAGTTTTACTTCGCTCAATAGGTAAAACTTGGGACGAAATAACAGTTCCTAACGCGTCTGTTAACGATTTATCACCAAACGCGCTTGAACTTTTCCGTGAAAAAGCAGTACAAAGTGGGCGCCTAAAAAAAGAAGATGTCACGGTTTCTGTTGAGGTTTTACTTGAAAAACTCAAATTAACAGCGGATGGGTTTTTGAAACGTGCAGCAGTTATGTGTTTTGGTTCAACTCCTGAACGGTGGATAACTGGCGCGCATGTTATGATTGGTTTCTTTGAGGATGATAATGTAGAAATACGTTATCAGAACATAGTTGAGGGTTCTCTTATTGAGGTGGTGGATAGCACTCTTGATTTACTTTACACAAAATATCTTAAGGGATGGATTCGCTACGAGGGAATTTATCGAGTTGAGGATTATCTTGTTCCACGCGAAGCTATGCGGGAAGCAGTTTTAAACGCGGTTGTGCATAATGATTATTCATATTTTAATCCTATACGAATTAGAGTTTATGAAACTAAAATAATTATTACAAATATGATGGCTAAAATACCTGAAGATATTAGTTTTGATGATCTACTAAACTCTACTAAGTCGTATAGGCATAATCCAAATATTGCTGAGGTTTTTCATCGTAGTGGGCAAATTGAAACTTGGGGTCGGGGTATACAGAAAATAAAAGATGAATGTCTAAAATATGGTACGTCTGACCCCGTTTTTAATAAGGTGGGTTGTTTTTTTGAAGTGGTATTTAATTGTACAAAAAGTTATGCCAAAACTATTCTCAGAGAAAATAACGGAATAAATAACGGAATAAATAACGGAATAAATGCTGTAACAAGCCAAGATGATTACGTGGAAATAACTGATAAACAAAAACGTATTGTTCTTTTGATTAAGGAAAATTCTGCAATAACAACTAGGCAACTTGCTGAAAAAATAGGTGTTACTGATTATATTATTGAAAACAATTTAAGAGCTCTAAAAGGTAAAGGCGTTATTATACGAGATGGGTCAAAAAAGAAAGGCAAATGGATTGTAAAAAAAGCATAGCATCAAAAAAAGAAGTGTTAGATTGTGAAGCGATAACTGTAGTTAGTGCCATTGGGTCCACTCATTGTACGCATCTTCTACGTTCATGTAATCGCCGCCAACACTCAAATTGGACACAAACTTTGCCGACATCAAAAAAGCTCCGTCACGCTCATATCGATACACAACGCCCTCTGGTGTAGCTTGGCAACCATGAAAACCGCCACCCAACAACCCAAGCACCTCCACAACAGAAACAGCACCACCCTCCCAAACTAAACCAGAATGAGTAAAACCATGAAATTTACAACGCGCCATAATCTCAGCAAACTCCAACCTAACAGGCCTATCCACACCCCTGATAATATCAAACACCACAAACGGCTCATGCGGCAACTTGTAAAAAAGCGAGTGCGTCTTAATCATCCACTCCCCACAAACCCGCTCCCCATCCAAAAGCAGTGCATTAAAACGAGCAATATTATCCGCTACAAAATCTGCAAACCGCCGCAAAAACACCCACTCAGACATACGCACATCATAACCCTTACGCATAACCGGATACAAAACACCGCCCAACTTATACACACCCACATTTGCACCATCCACCTTTTCAGTAACATAAAGCCTATCGCGCTTAGAAAATTGTAACTTTTCAGTGAAAAACGGCTGAAAAGACGCCTCCATCAAAGAATCACCAGAATCCTTCAGTCTTGAACCGGTCAAATGCTTAATGTTCCCAAAGTTACGCGGAATTACTTTACCTTGAATAGTTCCACTTAATATACTCATCAACTGTCTCAACCCCATAAATAATAAACGGTGGTTATTTTCTCCATGTTCAATTTTAACTACTACAGTTGATACATATCAATAGCAACTGCTGTTTAAACAACTTTTTTCATAAAACGTTAATCTTGTTCTTAACAATTTTCAGAAAAATAGAGAAATAACATTCACTAAAGAACAACTTGGCTTTTACCCAGAGAAGAAGGGGAGACTACAAAAAGAGCCGAGAACATTATAAGTTCCTCAAGGCTCTTTTGTAGTTTTATGTTTTTGCTCTTGCAGATCCATTTCTTGTTGTTTTTGTGTTTCCTCAAATTTTAACGCTGTCTCTTTATCTATTATCAGTCCACAGGTGGTACATCGTATGTTGCCAAAAGGATTCTTACTACTACACCTTGGACATTCAACCAGCTTTACTATACCAACATCTTTTGTTGTGGCCGGTTTTATTCCATGTAATTCTAGTATAGCCGCCTCTAGATCTTCTGCAGAAGAGCGTACATAGTGTTGTGTCATTTTGCTACGGCAGGTTCCAGTGAATTGATTTAATTGGCATTTGGTGAACACTTTAGCCATAGCCAAAAGTGAGGTATGACGACAGATGGAGGGGCAAATGTCTTTGTTTACCCCTGCACTTTGCGCCAACCGTTTAATCATTAAGCGAAAGTGTCTATAACTTATTTGCTCTCCTACCCGATTATTGGTTAGAGAGCACCATAATGGTGTCTCGGGGCGGTCTTTGTTTGGGTGTTCTTGTATCCATTCTAAAAGTGGTTTGTTGGATACAACAAGGGGTACACGTTTGAAACCTGCTCTTCCATTAACTGTAATAAGGCAGCAATCCTCTTTGAACTCTACACTACCAATAGACATTGTTAAGAGTTCACTTGGTCGTAGAGCGGCTTCAAAGAGAACGTAAAGCATGGCTCGGTCACGTTTATTGATTGTTGCTTGGAGGATAGCAACGATTTCTTCTTGCGTGAGCAGTTTTTCAGGGGTTAGTTGAGCATCTTTTTCGTTTACTGCCAATTTGATCCAGCTTACCTCAGATGGCATGGGTGTGTCTTTGACGCAGTTACCCGTTTTGGCGTATTGTATCAGTTTGCGCAGGACAAGTTTTTTGTCACGTTTAGTGCAAGATCTATGCTGTTTGTTGTCTATGTCTATAACCACTCGCTCAACATCTGCTTTAGTTATCGTTTGCAAATCAACATCGATAACACGAAGCAACACAGGTAGGTGTGCGGCATATTTTGCCACCCGACCCACCGAAAGACCCAAGTCATTTAGGTGGTCTAAGAATTGCAGGGTTATTTCTCCGTTGCGTAAAAGCTTGATGCTACGTTGGGCTCGTAGAAGCCTTTGCTCGTAGTCATGGATAGATTGATTATTCATGGTTGTCATACTCTTTTATGTTTTGGGAATTTAAAAGCCCGAACAGGAGAAAAGATTTTGCTTCCACCTGAATGTTGAAGCCTCGAGCGGGCTTCACTTGTTTGGGTACGATGCGGTTGCCG
>WRJX01000013.1 GCA_009778385.1 Candidatus Bathycorpusculum sp.
TACTATAGTTGCTGGGTCTCGGCCGGGTTATACTTTCGTAGGTTGGACTGTTAATGAGGGTGGTATTGTCTTGCCAAATACTCCTACTGTGACCTTTATTATGCCTACAACCAATGTTGCGGTCACAGCAAGCTGGCAAGTCAACGAATACAATCTAACAGTAAACAAGAGTTATGCAACATCAACATCGGGTACAGGAAAATACCTCCCAGGCCAAACAGTCACCATAAATGCCGGAAACATGATAGGCTTAATCTTCACAGGATGGACCACAAACGAAAGTGATCTCACCCTGCCAAATACTCCTACTGTAAGTTTTGATATGCCTGCAAAAGACGTTATCGTTACAGCAAACTGGCATATGTCCATAAGCTCTGTAGCCACAAATGTCTCCGATGCAGCCAAGGCTGTCTCCACTGCATTCTCAGCTTTCCAGAAATTTGCTGGTAATGTCCAAACTAACGTAAACACTAACGTTGCGTATGATGTAAAGGTAAATGAAAGCTATGCAGGATTATCCGGCACAGGAAACTATCTCCAAAACGTAAAAGTCAATATAAACGCTGGGTCTCGATCTGGTTATACTTTCATAGGTTGGACTGTTAATGAGGGTGGTATCATACTGTCAAATGCTTCCACTGCAAGTTTTACCATGCCCGCAAAAAAAGTTACCGTCACAGCAAACTGGAAAAAAACAGTTACATCCCCTGCAATCTCAGCGTTGAATGCAAGAAGTATGGTGCCACCACGAACTTAATTCAGACGCTTATAAAGAGTCAACTAATTTCAGCCAGCAAAAAGTTGATACCACAAACTGGAAAAAGACCCGCAAAGGTCACCAGTGCCACCCAACATTTTTTACGTAGTACAACATCAGCAAAAAAGAGTCAACACCCATCACTACTCAAAAAAGCCCCGATGAAACAACAAACACCATACAAACTTTTCACCATAATCTGTATGTATCTAAACCCTTAGAATTTAGGATAATCTTGTTTTAACGCTAAAACACCACGCTAAGGTCTAATGTTCTGAGGGGAACACCTTATGTCACCCCCTGCTCAACATTTTGTCGTAGTCTCTCAAATAGATACTCGGTTAGGTGGACGAGCTGATGATGTTAGATGGATATCTGACAGTTTAAAGGGCAATTAATTGTTGTGATAAAAGACGATATAGATAGTTTCACCAAACGCGATAAAGGGTTAACTCTGCTGAAATTAAAGATTGAATATATTTTGAATTAGGGGATATTGTATATTTAGAATTATAACGAGCGGCAACATTCATATAATGGATGGGCTAACATGTAAACGAAGGTGCAATTTATATGCCGATGTATTCTACTATTAAAAAAATTAAAAATGATTCAGAAAGAAACCGGATTGTGGAAAAACTTTTAGCATTACGTGCTCAACTTGACCGCCAAATCCCCGCTAAAACTGCTACAGATACACTCTTACTTGCTACATGGAACATCCGCGCGTTTGGCGATAACAGACGTAACGAAAGCCTCCACTATATAGCAGAAATCGTCAGCCGCTTTGATTTAATTGCCATTCAAGAAGTTGCTGCTAACTTGGATGGGCTATCTAAACTGGTCACTTTGCTGGGTCCTAACTGGGATTACATAGTAACAGACAGCACAGAGGGCACAGCAGGCGGCGGAGAACGCATGGCATTTATTTTCGACAGATGCAAAGTCTTTTTCCGCAAAATGGCAGGCGAAATTGTCCTACCCGAAACCAAACTTATATACGATAAAAAAACCGATAAAAATTTACAATTCGCACGAACGCCCTTCTGCGTAGCATTCCAAGCCGGCTGGTTTAGATTCATACTAACAACAGTCCACATCTATTATGGAACAGCCAAAAATGACGATCCCCGTCGCATAGAAGAAATTAAATCCATAGTCAAATTCCTCAGTACTCGCGCAACTAAAGAAGGCGAAAACTATATTTTGCTGGGCGATTTCAACATTTTCAACACTAGCGATACTACTATGAAGGCATTAACGAGTAACGGTTTTTACATACCAGACGACATTCGAGAACACCCATCTGATTTGGGTCAATCCAAGCATTATGACCAAATCGCGTTTAAACTCAAAATTGATACAAATATGACAGTTTTCTCAGAAGGCAAACAACACGCTGGAACATTCAACTACTCAGAAACAGTTTACCAGCCACAAGATCTGAATCTATACCGCGAATATTTTGATGAAAAATATGTAAAAGGAAAAACTGAAAAAGAAATTGAAAAATATTACCTCACCAACTGGCGCACCTTCGAAATGTCTGATCATTTACCCCTTTGGATAGAACTCAAAGTAGACTTTAGCAACCAATTCCTCAAAAACATACCAAAAACATAAACAGAACCAAATGCCCAAAACTGGACGCGTCTGCTAATCCGATATCTTTCTTTTTTCCTATGTTACCATTATTTTAATGGTTGTCTTGTTTAAGCTTAAATCTTTCTCTCTCATTTTACCATACACGCCTAACAGCGCCTTATCAACAAATGTTAAGCAAATTATCAAAGGCTTCTTTGGTTTCAATGCATCCAATTATGCTTTAACGTTTAGTGATTTGCCCATTAAACGTTCAATCAACTTTTGTTATTTTGTTGAAAATAAATGGTGATGAAACACGGCTGTTGTCTCCAGACTCTGCTTAAATTTCATACCCTACGTTTTTACACGTGACCCTTTAACGCGTAACGTCCAAACTTCATGTCTCCTCCACCGAAAACATGTCGTTTGGTAAACAAGTAAGTGTCTCCCTATACGGAAGCCACTTACTTGACCGCCCGCCCCAAAGGACAACCAACATAACGTTGATTTTGTCATGGGTTTTATGTTTGCAGAGAATGGACCTCGACCCACCGTAAATCCATCGTTATAGTCTACAAGGTAGACGAGACATTAAAACTTTCCCAGTAGTGCTATATTACTTTTCAAAGGTATTGCTATTTTAGCCCTAACTTTTCAAATTAAACAATAAATTTTAGCCATAAATCTTGTTTTCTACCTGTATTTATGGGTAGAGCCTTTTTACAATAGAACAATATTGTTTACATAAACAATATAAGTATAGTTGAGATGCCCGGCTCGCCTGTGGATAGAAGTGTTTAGTATGTTTGCTGTGCACATGTCATATTATTACAGACATGTTACAGTTTATATGTATATTTATGTTTAACGTTGTATGCTCGAGGATTTTGACATGTGTGTTGAGATTAAAAGATTCAAATCCAAGTTTAAATTAACTAGTTCTCATACGTTTTTGCCTTTTGTTTCTTTGTTGTTTGGGTTGTTGTTGTTTTCTTCTTTTTTGATTTGTGTGTTTGGTGGTGTTTTTTCTGTATCTGCTGTTGTTCCTGATGTATTTGTTGATGATGAGGATGCACTTTTGGATGCTGTGGATGAGGTTTCTTCTGCTGGTGGGGGGTCAGTGGTTCTTGCTCTTATGTGTGATATTGAGCTTATGGATGGCGAGTTTGTTATTCCTCCGGGGGTGGATGTTACTTTGATGAGTGATGGTGTGGATGTTTGGGCGTTGGTTGGGCTAGATGGTTCTAGTACAATTGTTATTAAGGATGGCGGGGTTTTGACCCTTGCCGGTATTGTTGTAACTCATAATCCAGATGAATATGGTGCTGGTGTAATTGTTGAGTACGGCGGCATACTTAACATGATTGATGGCGAAATTTCTGGCAACAACGTTACGTATTATGGAGGTGGTGTATACAATTATGGTAGCTTTACTATGTCTGGTGGTGTGATTTCGGGTAACGCCGCTGGCTATGGTGGTGGTGTATGCAATTATGGTAGTTTTGAGTTGTTTGGTGGTAAGATTACTAACAACATAGCATGGGCTGGTGGTGGTGTATGCAATTATGGTACCTCTAGTTTTGAGTTGTCTGGTGGTGAGGTTTCTGGCAACACAGCTTCATTTGGTGGTGGTGTATGCAATTATGGTAGTTTTGAGTTGTCTG
>WRJX01000014.1 GCA_009778385.1 Candidatus Bathycorpusculum sp.
CCTGATCCCGTTCCGAACTCAGAAGTTAAACCGTGTTCCGTTCCCAACTGTAGTGCGGTCTTCGGCCGCGTGAAATCGGGAAAGCTGGCTACCTACTTATTTTAATTCTCAGGTAAATTTCTTGGTGTATTTAGCATAGCTTTATAACCAAGAGACAATAGTTTTTTGAGAAGTGGTGTAAAACGTGACTTTGATTCCCATAAGCGATTCGATAACTCAATTAACTTCAAACATCCAAATCCATTCTAACCAATTCTTTGGCGGTGGTGGTTCAGGTGATTGGACCTCTTACATAGGTTTTTTCATGTACATAATCTTCTTCTTCATGATCTTTTATGGTCAAAGAATTCAAACATATGTGATGATAAGAGACGTAGAAAATAATCTACATAAACTCAAATTCATCAAAGAAGAAGGACGTAAAACCGCCATAGAAACTCTAAAAGAAGTTGGCAAGCCAACTATGGACATTTCACCACGCGTCGATAGGTATCTAGACTATTTCACAATTGGTCCCCAAGGCATGGATCCAGCAGGTATAGTTTCTAAACTAGACCATATCCTTGATGTACGCGATCAACGCCTAAAAGATGAAGTAAAACTTATGACGCCTGAATGTGATGAAGTGCAATTAAACAACATGGAAAATACTCTCGAGGCAGCGATGGCGCTAAATTACCTCTACAAAGTAGTTCGCCATTACTACATCCAAGGCAAAAAGACAATGAGCCTCTATATAATCATGCAACTACAAATGATCCTACCCCTTGTCATGAAAGAAGCAGAGGCCTATTCAGCAGCACTAAAAGCCTTTGCGTATGGTCAACCAATCGGAGACAGCGTTGGCCCACTTATTGCTGGAAAACTAATGCGCGGATATGAAGCACGTAAAGTTCACAAAGACTGTGTCGTTGCAACAGTCCCAATTGAAGGTCGCACTGCCTTAATCATGAAAGCTGAAGGCCCCGGCGGAAACGTTGGCAAACCCGGCGATGCAATAGAGACAATAATTGAAGAAAATGAAGGCAAAATCGCTATGCTTGTAATGATTGACGCAGGCTTAAAACTTGAAGGCGAAGCGGTCGGAGAAGTCTCAGAAGGTATCGGCTCTGCAATAGGCGGTCCAGGTGTTGACGCCTTTAAGATTGAAGAGAAACTTGTCAAATACAAGATACCAATCAACGCAGTCATTATCAAAGAAGACATAGGCGATGCAGTTTCACCGATGCGCAAAGAAATCCATGACGCAGCTGACAAAGCAATCGAGCGCGTACGTGCATTAATCTTGGAACGCACTAAAGAAGGAGATACTCTGATCATCTTTGGTGTAGGCAACAGCATTGGAATAGGACAATAAAGAGAGGGAAAAATTATGACACAAAACCAATCATCATCTGCAAACAAAATCTCAAGCTACCTAATGTTCATAGTCCTAATAGTAATAGGGCTAGCCATTGTAGCTTTGCTCAGTGCAGTTTACGCATATACAATAGGTCAAGACGTTGAAGCCGGTTTTCTAGCGCTAATCGGCATATTTGCATTAGCCTTATCAGGCGTAGTTCTTTACCAAACTAGACGGAGAGCCGCTACAATGAAAATTGAACCACCAAAAGTCATGACATACATTGAATGCAAAAGCTGCGGCACAAAAACAACTCGTGAATTCCAACGCGGCGATTTCGTCTTCAAAGAACTTGATGCATGCCCAAAATGTCCAGAGCAAAAACAAATGATCACCGGCGTATACAAAGAAATAAAAGAAAAAGAAAAAACCTACGCAGTCTAACCTTTTCCTTTTTTTAAGCTAAACCTTCTTTTTAAGTTAAAACTTCACAACCATCTTCTTTTATCAAAAGCGTATGTTCTGCTTGCGCAACTGGTCTTTTGCTTGCTTCAACAAACACTGGATAGCTCATTATGATCTTTGACTTCAAAAGCTCCTTAAAAGCTTCCAAATGATGCTCCTGTGGTACAATACCTATTAGCCAACGTTCTGCAAAGGGTAATGTTCTAAAATGGGTTTCTATATGTTTTAACATTTGTTTAGCGTAAACACTTTTAACTGATTTTGCACGAATAAGACGAAAAATAGTGCTTTGGGGGTTATCATCAACACGAGCTATGGCGTCAGGTTGAGTAACAAAAGGCTCAACTGCAAAAACCTCGCCTGTATGCACTTTACTTGTAGCTAACGTGGCAACATTAGGAATACTTGTTCCTGCATGAATCAAATACCTGCCCACTGAATGACCTGTAAGATTACTTATAGGCTTAAAACCATGATTTCTAATAACTGTCTCAACTATACCACCAATACGCCCAGTTGACATATCACTGTGAATGTTATCTATTACTGCTTTTAAAGCATGTTCAGCCGTCGCAGTCATACTTCTACCTTCTGGATTGAAAGCCACAGTAAACGCAGTGTCAGTTACATAACCATCAATTTGTACACCCATATCAACTTTAACAGTTGAACCAACAGGTATCACATTCTTATCTCCCGGAGGCGAAGTGTAATGTGCAGCAACCTCATTTATACTAACATTGCAAGGAAACGCTGGAACCCCACCTTTCTCACGAATAAGCGCTTCTGCCTTTTCACACACATCTATTACTAACATATTTTCCCTTACATAATTCCTCATTTCCTCTCGGGCATCACATAAAATCTTTCCTGATAACCGAAACTTTCCAAGCTCTTCTAAATCATATGACATACAGGCAACACTTCAAACTAAAACCACTATCATTTTTAAAACTTAAATTTATTGGCACACAAAAACAAACTTCTACCTAAACGCCCACATACCTAATGGCATACCCCTGACATAACAGAAAGTCATCACAAATCTGCCCATAATGTAATATAAAAAAGACAGGTCTAAAAAATCAGACACAATGCCCAAACACCCTGAGAAGATAAATCAGTATTGGGCCTCATTTCTAAATATATTAAAATCGGAGCTAAGTCGCAAGTATACCTGCAAGGTTGACCAACTGTAAATCAATATCTTTCCTTTTCGTTGCTGCATCAATAAGTGGTAAACTCACGATTTTACCATCTTGCAAACCTATAGCCTTGTTATTTTCATCATTACAAATTACCTCAACAGCTTTTTCTGCAAAAAGACTAGCTAAAAAACGACTACGAGCAGTTGGACTACCCCCACGTTGAGCGTACCCAAGAGTAGAAAGACGAACCTCAGATTCAGTTTGACCCTGCATTTCCTTCGCAAGCAAATTGATATCACCAATACCTTCCGCAGCCACAATGATACCTGCACGTTTACCTTTCTGATTATTCTCCTCCATTATCCTTATAACCTGATCAAGACTCCAAGGCTTCTCTGGAATAAGAATAACTTCAGCACCAACACAGATACCCACCTCCAAAGCCAAAAAACCACGCTTACGTCCCATAACTTCAACAATAAAAACACGTTCATGGCTAATTGCTGTGTCACGGATTTTGTCAATTGTACCAACAGCAGTGTTAACTGCCGTATCAAACCCAATAGTTTCATCAGTGCCAAAGACGTCATTGTCAATAGTTGCCGGAATACCAACCGTTGAAACGCCACTTTTACTACTTAAATCAAGCGCACCCCTAAAAGATCCATCACCACCAATCACCACCAAAGCTTCCACATCATTAGCTGCTAAGGTTTCTGCTGCACGCTTGACACCACCTGGATCCTCAAAACCTGGACACCGCAAAGTTCGCAAAATCGTTCCACCCTGCTGAATAATACCACCGACATTTCGCGGAGTCAACTTTCGAAATTGATTTGTCAATAATCCATCCCAGCCACGCTCAAAGCCCAAAACGCAAAAGCCTTTAGCGTAAGCAACACGTGTTACTGCACGAATTGCCGCATTCATTCCAGGAGCATCGCCGCCTGAAGTTACAATACCCAAAGTTTTAGTCAACCACTACAACCTGCCTATGCTTATAGCAGTATAACTTTTCGTTAACTATATAACTAGCGGTGTGTATTTGTGTTGTGGTGTTTGTATTGCCTAATCCTGTGTCGAATGA
>WRJX01000015.1 GCA_009778385.1 Candidatus Bathycorpusculum sp.
TTAGGTTTTTGTGAATACATACAATTATGGACAACTGCAAAAATATGTGTAGGCTCTTCAGAA
This sequence comes from Candidatus Bathycorpusculum sp., assembly GCA_009778385.1. Lineage (GTDB taxonomy): Archaea > Thermoproteota > Bathyarchaeia > Bathyarchaeales > Bathycorpusculaceae > Bathycorpusculum. The sequence continues at coordinate 64 of WRJX01000015.1, forward strand.
TTTGTATGTTGGTTATAGACTTATGGAAAAAAACCTAAATGGTGTTCGCTTTTATCCTATGAGGTATAGATTAGAGTTCACAATGAAAAATGGAAACAAAAAAGAGTAGCTTATCCGTTAAGTTACAGTTACAGTACTGTAGAGTTTTCCCTAGGGGTAGATTTGGTAGATTATAATATGGTTCGATGAATCTTTTCGGGTAAAAATGCTGTAAATGGTTAATTGAGTTGTATTACATCAAAATTGGGTAGTTAGGGTGGCAAAATTCTTTAGGTGTCATAACTTACTTAACTTTACCTTTCAAATTTGGCAGCCGTTCAAAGGGCTCTTTATTTCTTAGAACTAAGCGTTTTGTGAGATTTGAATTTAAAAAATAAAAAGGTTGGGGGGGTTTACCATATGATGTTTTTGAGGATGAGAATCAAGTCTTCGATATCGACACAGCCATCACCGTTAACATCAGCAAATTTCGCAACATTCCAGTTAGCATCGCTCTCTTTTGCCATAAAGAACAACTGAGCAGCAGTCAAATCAAGCTGGTCAACAACACCATCACGGTTAACATCATACTTTGAGAAGTATTGACCAATCAACGTTCGCACAAGACCATTTGATATCGAAGAATCAATATAGACAGCTACATCAGCATCATCATAGCCACTTAAGACAACATCAACCAATCTAACATCAGCGGTTCCAAGCAATTTGCTGTTTGAAGAGAACACCATCTCAAAAATATCCAAAGCACCAGCACTACTTACGCCACCATTGAGATTAACAAGAGTAACACGACCTATCCAAACACCATTACCAGCCTGAGTCCACACAACATCACCAAGAACATCAAACCCATTAAGACCAGTGAAAGATTTGCCACTAAAGTATGCACCATCAACCTCAAACTGAAGAGTAACCGTAGCAAGCTTACTTACACCACCAACAGAAACAGTGTATGCAGCATCATCACCAACAACAACACGCTCAACACCACTCAAAGAAACAACAGCAGACCCTGGAGCCACTGTTTTAACGATGGTATAGGAGTCTATTTCAGTAAGAGAGTTATCAGCATTCACTTGATATGTGGTGCATGTAAAGGAATTAGCAGTCATATCCACAATGCTAAACATTGGACGGTTTTCTTGGTGCATAACTGCAGTGTAAGGCTGTTGTGCCACTAAAGAATAATATTTTTGTCCGCTAGCTGAGTTTAGAGAGAAATAGACAGTAGCTGGAGGGTTAATGGATTCACCGTTAAGGCCAAAGGTTTCAGGCTGCATACCCTCAGTGTTAGAAGTAGAGGCGCTGCCAGACCATTTCATAGGATATGAACGGCTGTAGGAATGATCATGACCGTTGAATACGACGTCTATGTTGAACTCATCAATCACAGGAACATAGGTATCTCGGTAGTTTTTGCCGTCTGAGAGGGCGTGTGAGCTACCCTGGCCGTATACGTCATAGTGGAAATTAAGAATTCTCCATGTTGCATCTGGATTTGCGTCAATCGCATTTTGCAAAAAGTTTCTCATACCCGCTGCGTTACCAGTGGTGCAGGTCCAGACCATGAATAGGGTATCGCCGTATCTGTACCAATAATTCTGAGCACCATCGGCATTGGGTGGGTTATAGAAGACGTGTTGTGTCGTACCTGAGCCTTCGTGGTTACCTATGCAGGTAGCAAGAGGCAGAGACGAGAAGATTTCCTGTGGCGTAAAGAAGTAATCATACTGAACCTTGGTGTTGGAATCAATGTTGTCGCCAGTGCTGGCCATGAAAGCGACATCAGGGCGCAACGCGAGAGCCAGTTCCAAAGTGTTTTGCCAGTTGTTACCATAGGCCTGACTGGAAACCTGTGGGTCACCAAACACTATATAGCTGAAAGAATCAGTGTTGCCTGTTGTAGTGGTGTATTCCACGCTCCAGTTGTCGTTGCCATCGCCAAGCTGATAGGTATAGGCGGTATTGGCCTCAAGACCAGTCACAGTAACTCGGTTATAATACATGGTACTAAGGGTTGATACTGCGGCGCTACTTGTGCCGATGAATTCCATTGCAACGCCATCTTGCTTCCAGATGCGAACAACGGGACTGTTTGCCTGAACGTCGGTATGCCATGAGAAATTGAGCTGGGTCTCATCTGATCCCGGAGACAGCGTCAGATAGTTTACATCCAGAGTTGCTGCAGCAGCGAAAGGTAATGCAACTGCTATCATGCTAAAAAGAACGCATATAGTCAGAACAAAAGATAACATTTTTTTAGTATTTTTTGTTTGTAATTTCATTTCATTTTTACCCATATAGAGTTTAAGAAAGCAAACGCTTTCTAAAAGAAAAAATCCAAAAAGCCAGATATAAAAAATATGTTAATAGACTCAATAGCAATATTATCACCATAGTATTCTATAAAAAATATATATTCACAATAAAAACTAAAAAAATTCCACTCAAAACCCAAAAATATTGTTTTCACCCTAAATACATAGATAGATAATACTATTGCTTGAAATTAGGAAAGCGTTTAGCGTTGTTAGGGCTTGCCATAGTTTTAAAGACGTAGAATCATTTTATTGCATTAGAAACCTCGCTTTTATCCTGCGTACAAACCAACCTAAATTATGACCTGGATCTGTTATTCTACTCAATAGCAACTGGGTGGGCTTTACCAATATTGGCACTTTACCACAAAACAAGCAAGAGACAAACTAAAACATACACACCCTAACTCATAATGCGATCAATCAATATGCAATTATAACAATCCCAGTTATCGAAAAATGTTAATTCGCACTGTAATCACAATTTAAACGGTTTCCATGCCCATTACATGTGACATAGGCACACTTTTTAGAATTTTAGATACTTAACAAATCACCACACCTCTATCCACCCAAGATGATACCCCATAGCTTCAAACCAAAAAAACTCAAAAGAAGGTTGGATGGCTACCTTATTTGACGTTAACACGCTTTTTCATGATAATAAAAACGCCAGCACAGCAAACCACAACAAACAAAAACACAAGGGCAATCCAAAAACCAACTGACAACCAAGATCCTTCTGAATTATCCACCAGCAAATCCTTATCACCACTTAACAAAGCACCATCATCTACCGACGAAACCTTATCACCACTTAACAAAGCACCATCATCACCATCTACCGACGAAACCTTATCACCACTTAACAAAGCACCATCATCACCATCTACCGACAAAGCCTCGACGCCATTTTCAGACGAGACTTTGATTTCAACAGGGGCGAGAAACTCACTACGCGTCGTACCATCATCACCAACCTGCACCAATTTGATCTCTGTCATAGTAACTTGTTGAGAATCATCATTTAAGCAATTGAAAACAAGATAACCCATATCCAGTTTACCATTTTCAGGCGCATATCTATTATCTACATTATAAAAACCCAAATAAGTATAGCCATTTTTCACCACAACCGGCGTAGTTAAAGCAGAGAAAACAGCTTCTGATTTTTCATAAGAAACAAATTCAAGACCTGTAGAATATTCAAAAGCAAACTGCGCCCCCGCAATAACATGAGACAAATCAATAACTAACGGCACCTGCACCGTACATTCATCAACGACAGCACCAAACGAAACAGAAACAACACTCAATAACAAAAAAACAGCCGTCACCAAAAAAATTGACATCCTTTTATTACTATATTTTTTATGGTTTTTCAGTTTTTATCCCTCTTGTAAGATAGCCTTATAATTTTTAACATTTTTTAGCTGTGAACTTTTAACAAAGTTACAACATTTCAAGACAGTTACAGCAAAAAGTAGACTATAAATATTAAGTCAATAGAATCAATAACAATATTATAGCTATATAGTACTACATAAAATACATTTTAATTAAATTTAAAATAAAGAGATTACTGTGTGTTGGATGTGACTGTAGAGGAATTATGTTCCTCTTCAGCTGTCACTTCTTTTTTTGTTGTTCATTTTTGTCTTCTTTAGTGTTTGGTGTGTAGTAGAAAATAATCTCGTTCTTAGTTGTGTCTTCATT
>WRJX01000016.1 GCA_009778385.1 Candidatus Bathycorpusculum sp.
TCTACTATTTTTTCTATTTCTATCTCTATTTCTTCTTCTACTATTTTTTCTATTTCTATCTCTATTTCTTCTTCTACTATTTTTTCTATCTCTACTATTTTTTCTATTTCTATTATTGGTGTTGGTGGAATGATTGGTTGTCCTTTGGTGTAGCCTATGTCATAATTGTTGTATCCATACTCCTGAGATGTTGTCCAAGTAATGCCTGCAGCTATATGTTGTTTATATGTTTCAACGTCACCTTCATGTATGATGTATTCTGTAGCGGCATGATTATTTGAAAACACCATGGCCCCTCTAACAAAAAAGTCTGAAAGGTCTTGATCATCAATCCAAATACCCCCACCACTACCTAAGGCAGTATTATCTGAAATCGTTCCCTTAACCAACGTACCAACCATAAGATAGGCCCCACCACCCCTATCAGCGATGTTGCCTGAAATCTTCCCGCCAAACATAGTAAAATTACCCTCGCTGTATAGGCCTCCACCATTCCATCTAGCGGTGTTACCCGAGATCACACCATCAAACATAAAAAAACAGTGCCACTCGTTGTATATACCACCACCCGCTGAACGAGCAATATTATCCAAAATCTCCCCCCCAAACATAACAAAATAACCCTCGTTATATATGCCCCCACCCCATCTAGCAGTGTTACCCAAAACTTTACCCTCTTTCCTCATATTAAAACTGCCACTGTTGTATACCCCACCCCCATAACTATACAAAACTGTATTATTAGCAATCTCGCCCCCAGACAAACTAAAACAACCAGAGTAACCGTTGTATACCCCACCACCCCCATCTGCAATGTTACCCGAAATCTCACCGCCAGATAAACTAAAACTACCCCAGTTGTTGTATACGCCACCACCCATGTCTGCGGTGTTGTCTGATATTTTGCCCTCACTCATAGTAAAGTCCCCACAGTTGTATACCCCACCACCCTCACCGGTATTGTTGAAAATTGTGCCGCCCGACATAGTAAAACTGCTGGCACTATACACACCTCCGCCCATTTCGTCAGCTGTGTTGTTAGCAATCTCGCCCCCAGACAAACTAAAACTACCATAGTTGTTATATATGCCAGCACCACAATCGGCGGTGTTGTTGGTGATTGTGCCGTCTTCCATAGTAAAGTCACCATCGTTGTATACCCCACCGCCATTCAAACGAGCGGTGTTACCCGAAATCTCACCCCCAAACACAGTAAAACGGCTATCCTCGCTGTTGTATACACCACCTCCATCCAATGCGGTGTTGTCTGAAATTTCACCCCCAGAGATGCTAAAGTAACCACTATTGTATACACCGCCACCTCTACTCCCGATATTGTTGGAAATTTTGCCACCTGACATAGTAAAGATACCAGTACAGTACACTTCATCGTCATTATAACATCCCTCGATGTATACGCCACTACCAGCATCCTCAGCGTTGCCCGTAATCTCGCCCTCAGATAGGTTAAGTGTGCCACCAACATCAACAATTACCCCACTACCCCGTTCCTCTGAATTATGAGTTACAATTATGCCTGCAAGCGTCAAAACCCCCCTATCCTCAATAATAATTACACTAAAACCATCCACCCCAATTAGCGACCAAAAACCCTCCTTGTTATCAACACTTACGAGGGTAATGTCTTTACCATCTGAAATGTATAGGGGATTTGTTAGGGTGATGTTTGTGGTTAGGGCAATAATGGTGGGTCCATCAGCATCATTAACAGCCTCTATAAGCTCATCCTCATTTTCAACAGGTGCATCCGGATTCGCGGATGCAAAAAAGGAAAAACCATCAAACACGCAAACCAAAAAAGAAGAAAACAACAATACCCCAACAAACAACAAAGAAATAAAAGACAAAAACGTATGAGTATTAGTTAATTTAAACTTGGATTTGAATTTTTTAACCTCAATACACATGTCAAAATCCTCGAGTAATACAACGCTAAAACACAAACACGCATATAAACTGTAATATGTCTGCAATAACATGACGCGTGTAAAACTATGGCAAATATACTGTTCATATGTCGCTATGGTAAACTCGTTATGGATGACTGGAAAATAACTATCTAACCTTTTTGGTTACTTGTTCTGTTGCTTAGCCTTTATTTCTTTTGTGCCTATACCTCTGCCGTAGAGCTGAGAAACAAAAAAGTAAAGTGCATGAGTAGACTATTAGGAGCCAAGAAGCGTAGCAGAGCAAAACAGAAAAAGAAGCAGAAACAACAATGCTATAACCCACTCATCACCCAAACAACCACAAAAGATACCCTACCAACAGCAAAATAAAAATTGGTGAATAATGCCTAGTAACAATCCCTTATTTTATCATTTGCAGTTACATGAGCAAGTGTAATTGACTTATCGCTCAAGTTACGTATGGTCATAAGGGACAGTTGCTAAAAAATCTTTGAGAGACTCTGTATCATTGGGATATACAGTAGTATCAGGTGGACCAGCATTTTTAACAATTTTTTTAAATACCATTGCTGAATGACACCATGCAAGAATTACTATGTGATTAGAATTAGTACATTCGTTCTGAATACGTTGGATCATACCTGCATATGTATGTGAAGACGGCTTAGTGCGTAAAGCCGCACCATCAAAAATCTTCCCAGTAGTGGGGTCAATAGGGCGATTGAAGTTTTCCATTAGATCCACCACATCAATATCTATGTTTGTGTATGCAGGCTTTTTTTTCAGTTTATCTCTTGCTCGCTCATCCTGACCTTTATGTTCTTCATCGCGATAGACACTTGACACATATTCTGTATCATCATTATGAGTTTTTACTACTATTTCGCCAAAAGGATCACCATGCCTTCCTGTAAAAATAGTGAATTGAACCGGTGCCTTACCTCCATTAGCTGCTACAATATTTTCTACTATTGGTGTCCATGAACTGTCTCCTGTTTCTGTTGTAGAAACAAATAACCTCCCACCACAAAGGCTTATCCAAGAAGCTGCAGTATTCACGCCTTCAAACTTCATTCTTTCAGTATCTATATTAACATCTTGTCCCAACTCGTCATGATTAGTAATAATAGCTGGTGTGATCCCCTTTAACACAGATTCATAACCATCGTGATATCCCTGTCTATATTCAGTCTCATGCGCTACATGTGCAGAAGGAACTACAATGTTCGCCTTATTTCTAGTGTCAAATAAGCTACGTGAATTTTTATGTGTTCGAACATATTGCTTGCCAGCCGTTTCGCCTGCTTCATATGCATCTTTTGGAGTGAGTTGGATCACAGGGGGAAAACTAAAAGTTGATTGTCTCTCTAAAACATGCCTTTGGTTCGTTATAGCCATGTTTTCTATTTTGTCAGCATTTCTCTCTAAAATTTCATCATCATTAATATGCACCCCTTGTGATTGCAGGGTTGGTTTTACTATGCCTGCTTTTTGTTGTATAACATGTCCGACTTCGTGTGGTAGGTGTTGTTCTTGGTTGGGGCCTACATGTATGGTGTTGCCTTTGGCGTATGCTAATGCGCATAGTTTTGTGGGTTCTTCGGAATTGTAAAATATGCGTATATCTGCTAGTGAGTATCCTGAGTGTTTCTCATATTGTTTTTGCATATTGGATGGTAAGGGGGTGCCACCGTTTGGTGTGGAGCTGTTTGGTGTGGGTGTTGTTTGTCGTTGTAAAATGCCGGTTTCTATGTTGTTGCCTGTGGGGTTAGGGTTTATTGTTTCTAAAAAGTAATCATGTGTTTTGTGTTTCTTTTTTGTTTCAAAAGTCCATTGTGGAGTTTGTGCTGGGGGCTTCTTTTTAGCATCATATGTAAACACGCCTAACACCGATTAACGGTTAACTGCATATTCAGATTTATGTCTTTTGACGAAAAACACTGTGTGTCCAGTAGGTTCCATCCTTCTTTACGTTTCTAATTAACCCCTTTTGCGCTTAGGAATTTCTATGGTATATTCCATGTTTCAATCGTTAGTTTTACAGTAAATTGCAGGTGACGTCTTTAGGCGTTATAGCTACGTTAATTAGGTGGTTGTCAGATATAGCAGTTTAACTTTTTGTTGACTGTATGGGTAGTGTGTAGTTGCAGTGTTTGAACCAGCTAGCAACAAGCTCAGGTGACACAC
>WRJX01000017.1 GCA_009778385.1 Candidatus Bathycorpusculum sp.
AGTCCACGTGTTAAAAGGGTTGATTCTATGGCTGGAGATGTGTTTTCTCACATGGGTTTTACTCCACCTAAATATGAATGTCGTGAATGTGGTTGGAGCAGCCAAATCGTGCTTAAAGCGACAAATAAACCCACAACAATTCGCGATGTTGTAATAATGGCTGAAATCAATGAATTGTCAAAAAACAAAAAATTTCGAAAAACAGCAACCTAAAGGCTAACTGCACGACGTTTTAACACTACAGCGAAGTGCCTAAACACATTGCTTACAAATATAACAAAGCCTTTTCGATAAATATTGATTAAGAGAGAGGGCGAGTAAGTCTGTTTATTGTGTGTCCAGAACTTTGGGTTCTGTGTGAAATAGCAAATGATGCCTGCCATAAGGTAACGTTAGAAATAACCTGATTTATTGAAAGGCGAAAGCTGAAAGCGGGACACACTGTCTGCGTCTGAGTCGTTTCCTCGAAATAACGGCTTAGGCTTTGAGTTATGCCGTTTTGCCTGTTGCGCTCTTACGATTAAATTTACAAAACGTCCTTACTTGGGCGCGGCTTACGCATAATAAAAATAGTAAAAAATTTTCATTACACTGTTTGTAATAACCGTGTACTTGGAAGTACAAATAAGCAATATGTACCAATTGGATACAGCACTATTGGTTCACCCCTTGAGCCGACTAAACCTTCAAATTTTTCGCAAACCCCCTTTATCGTAATTATGATAGTTCTAACAGTTAGCATTGCCGCTACAAGTTTATTCTTCTATTTCAAAAAGAGAACAAAAACAACAACAACCAAACAAAACCAACTATAACAATACAACAGACAAACCAACCAACAACAATCAAGCAATAGTCGTCACAAACAAAGATACACAACGATAAGTATACTTACAAAATATTAATCGATAAAAAAAGGAACTTTCCCTATCTCTACTGTTTAATCAAAAATTAGAAGAGGCTAAAAGGAGGCCATCTGTATTGTCTTCTTTTGCCATGCCATTCGCCCACAAGTCCACCTATAACGCAGCAAACAACTAGACTTATTACAAAAAATAAGTCAAACCCTATGGTAGACCCCGTTAACTGGTACAATGTTGATTGAAGAGAAATCATGTTTGCAAAACCCCACAGAAGGAGCCATAAAGCCACTCCAAGTGCACTTGCGCCACAGCCGATATATAGTAATCTTGCGGTAGTCATTGGTTTTACTTCAAGATAATACATAATTGCTGAAAAAAGCAGGGCAACAACCAACCCCCTAACAAGAACCACAAATTGAAAATCAAAAACATACCATGAAGAGAAAGCAATTACAAATAAACTAACTGTAGTGAGGCACCATGATATTTTCCATCTACGAGATAATCGCGTATTCTCAGATAACTTGTCTAACATTTGATAAGCTTGTTTACCCTTCTCGGAGAGCACATACTTGTCATCAACAACTTCCACTAAATCGTTTAGTTCCCTTAAATGATAACCTAACAAACCAGCTGTTACATTAAGAGCATCTGTAAGCTCCTCAGAAGTTAAAGCCCCTCTATCATTCAATAAGAGAAGCATTTGCCTATTTGTTTCATCCTTTAAAACTTTACGTAAAGGCTCAAAATCAGAGGACATAAGTAGCTATAATCATGTATAAAATATAAATTTCTAGAAAAAATTAGCTTATCTATCTATACATGAGCACTCTATTTTTCTTATGCTCAGCCATATTGTCTCGAAGGATTAAACAACCCAAAGAGACTATCTAAAGAGGTGCCAATTACACAAATAAATATACCACCATTCCTTACTCTGCTCTTTAGTAACAATACATTTGCACCTTTTAGACACAAGATCCGGGAATGTCACAACAACTCACAAGTAGGATACCAGTTTAGACGTCAATTCTAATGATAATTCGAATTGTTCTCTTAGGGGTCAGTATAAAAACATGTATTTTTGGAATAGTACCATTATTTAGTCGGCGAGAAACAAAAACATCTTTTTACTCTTTTTTTACATTAGGGTATTGAAGGAGAGCATATGAGAGGCGAATTTAAAAAACGTATAGAAGCTTTAGGTCTTGATGAGGAAATGAGGCAGAAGTTGCTAAGCATTATAGAAGAAGCAGGGTCGGAGTTTCCTTGTCTGTTTTGTGGTTCTAATGATGATTGTGAGAATTTTCAATGGTATCTAAAATGGTTTAGTAACAAAATAGATAACAATCCCTTTTAAAATTAAGTATGATTTAGCTTGTGGCGATTTTTAAGGGATAATAGCACGTGAGACAGTGTAGTGTAATGTGGCATAACCTCTGTATCAACTATGAACCTGCGAAACAAAAAAATTTATTATACATAAGACAGATTTAAATGAAAAAGGGGTAATGTTAATGTTTGAATACAAAAGCGAGATTTTAATAACAACCATAAAATGGGTTAATGACAGCGCTAACGAGGCAGACGTAGCTCGCCTTGATGAATTAATTAACAAACGAACCCAAGAAGGCTGGGAATTTGTCACATACTCCTATATGGCAAACGGACTCACTGCACATATACGCAGTGCCATATTAATTACCTTTAGAAAAGAAAAATAGCACATGTTTAGCTCTGACCACGCATAAATGAGATTTACTCTCATTTAACCAAACACAACAAGTCCATTACAACCCTGTATAAACGCTTACCAAGAGTTAAACACACATAAAGTTAAATAGGGCGTGATTTGAGGCGGGTTTTTCTTAGATAGGGCGGATAGTGGTTGTTATTGTTGTGATAAATTGTGTTGTGTTGTTTTTTTGTGTAATCAGAGCCTTGGTGATTTGTGGGCAAAGCTTCTTAACCGGCAATTCTACCTTTGTTATTATGCCGCAAGTTCTAACTGTCCATGTTCCAAGTAACATATTAGATGCTATTTATGCAGGTGCTAAAGAACTCTATCCCCGAGAAAGCTTTCTGTTGCTTAGGGGTAAAAAAAGCAAGGGCGTCATATCCATTACTGATTTGGTTTTGGCTCCGTTTGCAGTTCATGGCGAAGGCGAAGTCCACTTCAACCCTTACATGTTCGCAGGTGATCTTAGTCTAGTTGGAACCGTACATTCCCATCCATCGGGTAACATTTCACCTAGCCATACAGATCTCAACTATTTTTTTGGTCGGGTACTTATGATAGTGGGTTATCCCTATCAGGGTCACAATTGTATAGTCACTTACGACTCAAACGGCAACAAAATACCTATAGATATAACGCCCCCGTTAGAATGTAACGACGAAGCCTTTTACGATGATGACTTCTGATCTTTCTGGTGGGTCTCTTTTAGGGCCATCTGATATTGCAAAATGAAATCCATAGCGAATTGGTCAGCTTTGTTTTCTGTGCCCCTATGTACTCTATCTACTGCTCGGCTGCGTAGATGATGATAGAATTCATGTAGGATAACAAGGGGATTAACCAATATGTCGCTGTTGCGCACATATATTGTTTGGTTTTTTGCAGTATAGCATCCATACGCTTTGAGCTTGTTCTTTTTTGGCATGCCCACTTTGAGCGCTGGAATATCAACTTGATAGTTTTCAGCAAGCAGCTTTAGCGCCTCCTCGGGAGTGCCGACAAGAATCAGCCAGACAACATGTGACTTAAAGTGATCCAAAGCCATACAAAACCAAATCTACAAAGCACTCGCCCATTTATAGCACTTTGCCAATGTCAACAGCAAAACATCAAATATCTAAGTGCGCAAATAAACATTAACCCTCTATATCGATGATTTAGACGACTGCAACTCTTTAGAGTATGTTACCGGGGCATTTGAAAAATGCCTGTCTATATTTTTACCGTTGCTATGTAAATGACTCTACTTTTAGAGGTCTATTGTTCTTTATTTTCTTGGCGTCATCTAACAACCCGGTCTGCATCCAAAACGACTCCTGTTGTGTAACTTGAATAGAAGTTATTTTGCACAAAAACTGCTTTTTTCTATATACTGCTACCTGATTAGAGAAAAAAAGATGTTTATATGGCTATGGTTAACGGGTAAAAAGGGGCAGTGGGAACAGGGTTTCTATTTCTTCAGGGCTAAATTCATAAATTGGGGGAACAATACCCACCGGAGCACCGACATCAACATCTGCTGGAAGGGGGAACAG
>WRJX01000018.1 GCA_009778385.1 Candidatus Bathycorpusculum sp.
AAAAACACCAAAATATTTGGAACCTTCTGCGTATATGTCCCTGACGAAATAATACTTGCATCAGACGGCATTGCCACAGGACTATGCGGCGGCTCCCAATTTTGGGTCTCGGGCGGCGAAAAAGTACTACCAACCAACACCTGCCCACTCATCAAAGCCTCCATAGGCGCACGAATAGACCGCACCTGCCCCTTCTTTAGCATAGCAGACATCTTTGTAGGCGAAACCACCTGCGACGGAAAAAAGAAAGCCTACGAAATCTTAAACAAATACACACCCGTCTACGTAATGGATCTGCCCCAGCAAAAACGCGCCAAAGACATTAGTGCTTGGGCACAAGAAATCCACGCATTTTTAACTAAAGTAGAGCAGATAACGGGTAACAAAGTTACCGCAGAGAGTCTGGGTAGAGCCATTAAACTCATTAATAATAAACGCCGCGCACTTCAGCGGTTGTATAATTTCCGTAAACTACCAAATCCGCCTATAAGCGGTAAGGATTGTTTGCTTATTTCTCAGATTGCTTTCTACGATGATCCAACTCGTTTTACAGATATGACCAACAAGTTATGTGACGAGTTGGATCAACGTGTGCGTGATAGTGTAGGTGTATATGCTCCTAACGCTAAACGTATCTTGTTTACAGGTACACCTATGGCTATACCTAATTGGAAGCTACATCATGTGGTGGAAAGCGAGACTGTTGCTGTGGTGGGTGAGGAAACCTGCACAGGTATTCGCTATTTTGCTAATTTAGTTGATGAGAGCCAAACTACTCTGGATAGTATGATTAATGCATTGGCTGAACGCTACATGAAAATTAATTGTGCATGTTTTACGCCTAACACCGCCCGCATTGATGACATAAAACGATATGTAAAAAAATACAGGGCTGATGGAGTTATTGATGTTAATTTAAAGTTTTGTACTCTGTATGATGTTGAGGGTTACTTGGTGGAAGAAGCACTTAAAGATGCTGGGATTACGGTTTTGGGTCTTGAAACGGATTATAGTGATGGGGATTTTGCGCAACTACGTACTCGTGTGGAGGCTTTTTTGGAGATTTTAAACACCACCTAACGCAACGGCGGAAAGATTGTTAGATGATGCTGGTTGAAAAACATGTCACAACCCAAATTACTGGATGACATACATTCAACTATCGTAACCACCTTATTGTGGATAGTCAAACCACGAGCATAATACAAGAAACTGACACAGACAAGCGAGTCTCACTTTCAGAATTGCAGACTTTTTTGTCTCTTAGTGTAGAAAAATAAAGTTGTTGGTGATTATTGTCGCTTTAGTGGGGTAAATGTTATTTCAATTTCGCCCCATGCTTCTTGTTTGGTTTCTACATTGTTCCCTGCAGCAGTTCCTTTTGTATCTGTTGATTGGGTTTCGGTAGATGCTAAAGTTGTTCCAATTTTAATAGCAGAAGCCATTTTTGTTTCAGAAGATTGAAGTAGTAAACCAGTTCGACTTGTTGACAATTCTTTCAAACGAGTTGTATCGACCGCTTCAAATTGGTTAACGTCTGATTTGATTTGTTGCTCAGTGATTTCAACATTAAATTTTATCGGAACTTTTATGCGCAGATTTTGTATGCTCAGTATGGCGGTACTTTTTCCAAGCTCAGTCCCTTTTTCGGTAGCTGTAGTGCTGATGTAATCAAGAGCACTTTGTACCTCATTATGAATTGATAGTATAGTTTCTGTCAGGTAAACGCCTTTTTCTGTTGTTTTGCTCATGGAATCACCGTTTTGAAAGATATTTCAACCTCACTTAAAATGTCTGCGTTAAGAGTTAAATATTCAGGTTTTGTTGCATTAACTGGTTGCGCGATAATCCTGCGGATACCTAAACCTGTAATTTTCGAGCCAGTTGTATTCGGTGTGTTTGTGGTTGTTTGACTTTCAAAACTTAGCATTAGTTTTGATTTAATGTGTCCGTCATTAACATATACTCTTGGAATACCCCGCTTAATAATCTGTTTAATTACAGCAAGATGCTGAACGGCTAACATTAATCTTGTTGCAGCATAAATACGGTCATACCCTGTTTGATTAATTACTGCTCTATAGAGCACATCACTTAGTTTTTTCTCATCGGAATTTATTGAGTACCGAAGTATGTCTGTCCTGCTTAGATTCTGGGGATAAATGCGAATAATGTCTAAAGCTTCTTCAGCGATTATGTGCCCAACTTTTTTGTTTATGGATGGTAACTCATTTGGCTCTTTATCTTCCTTCTTGTTGTAGTATAGTTCTTCAATAAGCTCTTTACCCACAAGGTTAACAAATTGCCCATCAGAGTTCTCTTTAATTAATGTGTATGGTTCACCAACATCTACAGAACTTTTACCAGATTCTCCATTAATGGATGGAAAAAGTTGCATTATTTCTGATCTAATAATTTCATCTGTTAAATTTTCTCTTGCGTATTCTTCAGGTGAAAGCATTGCTTGCTGTTCTAGTTCAGCTACTTGTTTTTCCTGTGTTAGAATGGATGATATGACAGCATTGAGTGTTTCAGAAATAAGGGTGGAGGCGAACTCAGCAAAGTCTAACCCTATTGAGCGCATATTATCATTGCTGGTTGCCATAATTCTTGTTTACCTTCTTAGGTTGTGTTTAATGGTTGATAGTCTGTTTTAAAGTTTATTCGCACAAGACCATAAATTTGCACGCTAGTACTTGAACTGGTGCTAGATGAAGAGTTAGCAGTAGAAACGCTCATTGTATTATATGCTGTTGATGCTGATGCCTTACACCATAGACTGAGGAAACCGCCTGTTTTTGCGGAAGCATTAGCTGAGAATGAAGAGGAGTTATATTTACTAGAATTGCTGTTATAATAGTTTGAACCATACGTGGTGAAAGTTAACTTTGTTTCAATTATCCCATTTTCAACGATTAATCTTAAAATGCCCATCTTCACCATTTCTCTGAGCATTGTGTATTTATCTGCTGCGATACGTTTAGCAGCTGCATCAAGAATGCTATTAAAAACAGTTGTTGACACTGCACCTTCAGCTATAGTTGGTTTAGGTTGATCTTCTATTTCACATGCATCATTTATGGCCTTAGCTGTAGCTGCATCTAATGGTTTTTTTCCATCCACTTTAGCGAATTGATCAGGTGTAAGATTGTTTGCAAGAAATTGTAGTATCATATCACCGCTTATGTCATCTTTTGTTTCATTAATGTAAACTGTTAAGTCTTGTGCGGTTGCTTTTA
Organism: Candidatus Bathycorpusculum sp.; assembly: GCA_009778385.1. Classification (GTDB taxonomy): domain Archaea; phylum Thermoproteota; class Bathyarchaeia; order Bathyarchaeales; family Bathycorpusculaceae; genus Bathycorpusculum. The sequence goes on from WRJX01000018.1 coordinate 3,240, forward strand.
CGAGCGCAGTATAAGCTTCTGTTTGCCTAATGTTTGCGGCGATTAGAGCATCAAATGTATCAGTGATTAGTTTTGCGGTGAATTCAGGAAAGCCTATCTCATTAAGTCTAGTTGCATTGGAAATTGCAGTTGCAGACAATTTAGGACACCCCCACACTTATTGAGTTAATAATTTCATCACTATAAAAATGGGCTCCGTTTTTTTTACTATTATTGAAGTGGCTTGACATATTAATCAACAGTTATATAATTGGTCAGTCTAATTAACTGTTTCCCACATAACGTATGCTGCAATCAACACATACTGTGAAAATGTGGGTTGTAAAAAATAATATTACCTACAACAAATATTTTAATGAAGAAATTATTTATAGGAATAAGTTAAAATAAACTCATCTGTTTGTATGCTACAAAACTAGCGGAAAATCAGGTCAAAATGGCATCTGAAACAATATTTAAGACTGCGGAAAGAAAGTTTATTAAGAAATAAATTAACCCGTAGTTCCCGGGCAGTTTTTCTAACCACAAATTCCAAAATTACTCACGAGAAATAGAAACAGGACACTTCATGCCAAACAAACGATAACAATCATTAGCCTTCTTAAACACCTCCTGCGCAATAACCATAGCATATCAACTTAACTTTTTATTGTTTATATCCACAGTGTTTAACCCAGGATGCAATTAGCTCTGGCGATACATCTAAAAGAATAGCACGTATTGCATCAATCAACGCCTCTACCGTTCGAGCTTTTAACTTCCTCAAACCAGCCTTAAGATAAGCGCCCACAACAACTCTATAGGATTAAAATCAGGCGAATAAACAGGCAAACAAACCACCCTAACCCCACACACCTTAAGTGCCTCAACAACCAATTTTGACGTATGAACAGCACTATTATCCCAAATAACAACATCGTCCTCTCCAAGGCTGGGCACAAGACAGGTTCGCACATACTCCACAAGCAACTCCCCATCTAATGTTCCTTCAAACAC
>WRJX01000019.1 GCA_009778385.1 Candidatus Bathycorpusculum sp.
ATTCACAAAAACCTAAGACCACAGATTGACATAAGAACCAATAAAACCAACCCTACAACACAACCTTGTATGCGGGTTATAGACATATGTTTTTTTCACCCAAATCATCATCGACAAACCCTAACCTCTCATAGATTTTGTGAGCGTATGGGGACGAGTTTACCGTTATTTCAAGAGGTGTTTGCATAAAGAATTTCTTGCAATACTCAATAAATTCATTGAATAACGCTCTTGCAAATCCTCTCCTGTGATAGCGTTTATCAACAAAAAGCAAGTTAATATGAGGACGATTTTCAAAACCAATTACGCCAACGAGAACATCATCATCAGTATAATATCCTAAAAGATGAAACTCACCGCTTTCAACCTTGCCTTTTTTCTCACTATAATCAATAAACCGCTTAAACTCGTCAACACCTTCTTGCCTATAATCAGGGCTTCAAATTCGTTGAACACTTCCCAAACAAGGTCAAGTGCAGAACGCAGTTCAAATATTGATATAGTTTTAATGCCCATAATCCATCTCATTATCTATATACTATTTTAAGATAAAGTCGGTAAAGTCTTGGCGCATACGGGTATGTTAAAACGGGTCTCTTTTGGTAACAAGGTAAATATATTGTTTAGCCACTTTTTTGTATCCAGAGGGAATTTGGTAATATGGATGCTTATGCTGGCAAGATTTTGCATGTTAATCTCACTTCTGGGCAAATTCGGACCGAGAATCTTGATGAGCGAACGGCGAAATTGTATCTTGGTGGTGTAGGTTTAGGTGTAAATTTGCTTATGGAGCATTCAAAACCTGGTAGGGATGCCTTTGATCCAGATAATCCTTTAATTTACTGTACTGGCCCCTTAAGTGGTATTTTGGGTCCGGCAGGAAATGGTTATGCGGTAGTTTCGAAGTCTCCTTTAACTGGTGGTGTAGGTGAGGGGCAGGTTCAAAGTTTTTTTGGTTCAGAGTTAAAACGTGCTGGTTATGATGCTCTTGTAATTAAGGGTAAAGCGTCTGCTCTGTCTTATTTGTGGATTGATGATGATGAAATTGAACTTCGGGGTGCTCAACATTTCAAAGGTAGTAGTGTTAGAGAAGTTGGGCAAAAAATCTGTGATGAAATGGGTGACTTTTCTGTTCGTGTGTCTGGTATTGGTGAGGCAGGGGAGAAACTTTGCAGGTTTGCCACCATTATAAGTGATGAAGATCATACTGTTGGTCGCACTGGTCTTGGTGCTGTTATGGGCTCTAAGAATCTTAAAGCTATAGCAGTTCGTGGTACGCATGATGTTAATGTTGCAAATTTTGAGTCTTTTGTGCAATTTGTAAAAACTCTTTATGAACGTGTGAAGAACTTGGAACCCAACAAGCGTTCTCCTATTGCATCTAAAAATTTGTTGGAGTTAAATTCGCTTTCTGCTTTAGCTACTCGGAACTGGAATAATTCAACTTTTGAGGGTGTTGAAAAAATTAATGCCGCCTATCTAAATGATCGCTACGTTAAGAGAGCTATTGGTTGTGCAACTTGTGAAATGAATTGCAATCGTGTAGCAGTGGTTTCTGATGTGCCCTTTAAGGATGATGTGGTGGCAAGGCTTGATTTTGATTGTCTTTTAAGTTTAGGTCCGCTTTGTGGAGTTGATCGTCTTGATGCTATTGTTAAAGCAACTAGTTTAATCAACGATTATGGAATGGATTGTGTTTCCGTTGGGGCTGTAATTGCTTTTGCGATGGATCTTTATGAGCATGGTATAATTACTAATGAACAAACTAGTGGCGTTGATTTACGGTTTGGAAATGTTGATGCTTTAATTGATCTTATCAACAAAATTGGTAAGCGTGATGGTTGGCTGGGTGATGTTCTTGCTGAAGGGGTGGTTAGGGCTGCAGAGGTCATAGGTGGTGAGGCTGTAAAGTTTGCGTGTCATGTTAAATGTTTAGAGTTGCCTGGGTATGATTTGCGGGTGTTAAAGAATGCGGCTTTAGGTTTTTCTGTAGCGTTTAGTGGTGATGGTCATTTACGTAATGGCGCTGAATTGTTAGATATTAAAGGCAAAGTTGACCACAGTAAAATCGAGAGTGACATAGGAAGTATACTTGTTGCTGAGAGTCAACGTTATAATGTTTTGGATTCTTTAATTCTTTGTAAGTTAAGTCCAGAAGTATACACTTGGAAAGACTTGGTGGATTATTACATGTTAGCAACCGGTATTCAAGTTACCGAGGATGAATTACGGCAGGTTGGAGATAGAGTAGAGAACCTTGCACGGTTATTTAATATATTGGAAGGTAAGGGGACTCGTGATTATGATGATCTTCCCTACAAGATTAAGAATTGTCCAGTTTCTGATGAAGGTTCTGAGAAAGGTGCAGTTGTAGTTGATGATGAGCTGCAGTTAGGTATTGATAATTATTATGTTGCCTGTGGCTGGACGGCAGATGGAATTCCAACGGTAGATCGTCTAAAACAGGTGGGTTTGGGAAATCTTGCCTACATTTCTGAAAGTGCTATAAAAGTCGCTAGGGCTCAGGGGATAAATTAATGGTAGATCGTCATCAAGATAGAAAATTGGTTGTTTCAGACCCTGAAAAATGTAGTGGTTGTAGCATTTGCGAATACGTTTGCAGCATGGTTAATGAGAAAACTTTTAATCCTAACAAGTCCCGAATTCGAGTCATCCGCATGGGCATGTTAGCTAATGTGGCTGTTTCTTGTAGAAAATGTGAAGATCCAGTATGTGTTGCATCTTGTCCAAAGAATGCGTTGTCACAAGAAGAAAGTACCGGAATTATCCGTGTTAACGAACATGCCTGCACAGGTTGTGGCTGGTGTGTTGGTGCTTGCACGTTTGGAGCCTTAAATTTGCATCCTGATAAAAAAGTTGCCTACACCTGTAACAGTTGCACAGATACTGACAGTAACGGTGAACCTCAATGTGTACAGTGGTGCCCAGAGGAAGCGTTACAGTATGTTACAGCAGAAACGTTAGCTCAAAGGGCACGACAAAAAATCGTTACCCAACTGCTTGAAGCACATGAAACCAGCAAAGAAAAAGAAGAAAACAAACAATAAATTTCTTCTTTCTTAAGTTTCCTAAATTATTGTGTTTTGGTTAATGTGTTATTTCTATTAAGTCAAATCTTGTTGGTTTAGCTCCTGATTTTTTAAAGGCTTGGATTTGTTTAAGTTCTTCATAGTTGCCTAATGAGGATTCAATCATTTGTCGTTCAAGTTCTTCAGTGAATTCTGCTTTGTAGATTTTAACGGTTGCTTGATAAATTTTGGCTCTTTTTATTTTTTCTAAATCTATTTGTTGGTCAACGTTAAAGTTCAAGGAGCAACCTAACTCTAAATCAAAAGCGTCAATACTATGTGTTGCAGTGTCAACTTTTATGATTCTGATTCTTTTTTGAGCTGTCTCTACATATTTCCAGTCGGAATCTAACATTGCAAATCAGATAATTCCTTAAACGTATTTACTTATATTAATTACTAGTTTGCTGAGAACAGGAAACGTATTGTTGAAAGTTTATGTTAAACCATATTTTGATTTTCAGTGAAATAAAATGTTACTTAATCTAAGCTTTTGTAAATCTTGTGTGTTATTGTAACTTGTTTTTCTTACCCTTAGGCGCTGTTAAGTATGTTGTAATGTCAAAAAAGACGTGAATTTTTACCTTGAGAATCCATTAGGTTAATATACTTTTAAATGCCTCAATCACCTAAAAACCGTTGAGGGATAATGTTTGCTCGGTTACGCAGGAAAAATATTATATCTCGATTTGACCACCGGTAAGAATCACACTGAAAAACTTAACGAAGAAACTGCTAAAAAATATGTCGGCGGAATCGGGCTAGGCATGTACCTTTATTTGAATAAGTCAAAGAAGGGTGTAGATCCCTTTAGTCCCGAGAATCCTCTTGTTCTTTCCGTTGGACCACTTGCGGCAACAATGTTTCCAACAGGCGGTAATGGTCACGCATTTATATCTAAATCACCCGCAACAGGCGGTGTAGGCGAATCAGTTAGCCACGGCACATTTGGCACTGAACTAAAACGTGCCGGTTATGATGCTGTAGTAATAACGGGGAAAGCTGAGAAACCAATTTACCTCCTAATTGACGATGACTCAATAGAACTACGCGATGCAACTAAACTTTGGGGCACATCACCAGCAGAAACCGAGGACGCCATAAAAACAGAGATTGGTGATTTTTATGTGCGTGTTGCGTCTATTGGTGTGGCGGGTGAGCGTCTTTCTAGGGTTGCTTGTATTGTTAATGATAGGAC
>WRJX01000020.1 GCA_009778385.1 Candidatus Bathycorpusculum sp.
AATAACCTTAGACACACTTGTCGGAGGCACCGCAATATAACCAGGCACAGATATCGCATTCTCAGTAACCACTGAACCCATCATAGCAGATCCAATCTTATCAGGAGCAACTGAAGTTGTTGACCCAGCCAAATAGTAATGCACTGTATAGGAAGTATCAAAGATACTTGAGTTTACCCATAGTGCTGGATAAACTAATCCACGTTCACTGTTACCGTTGGGACTGATTTGGAATTGGAAAGTTCTGCCGGTATAGTCTAAATCACCTGCTGTATAGCTTATGTCGCCTGGAGAGCGGAGCCACATGCCATACGCATAGGTCTGTGGGATGGTGATTTTGTTAAAGTTAATTGTTGCATTGACATTACTTGGCTGCACTTGAGGGTTCATACCTCGCACATCATGTGTTTTAGACAAGAATTCTGCAGCTTCACTATAGCTCAACACGAAAGCAACATCGTTGCCTGTGCCCACTTGATTAGAAGTTGGTTTGCTAAATCCGTTGGTCAGTGATGTAGCAGTACTAGAGGTGCCAAGAACACTTAGCGCATTGTTTTGTAACGTATAGTCACGTAACCGAGCGTTGGCAGACAAATTATCAGCTGCAGTAAAAGCCACACCATTGAACCACGCGTTGATTTTATCGCGGACAACAGATGTTCCATAAGCATTTGATGCGCCGTATGCAGTGTATTGCCATGCAGGGTCGCCGTAATTGGACGCTTGACTATAGATGTTGATGTAGTTTGTGCGCACAATTAGTGAATAATCACCATATCTTGCAATTTCAATCCAGTTGACTGTATCGCCTGTCATGCTTGGAGTAAGAACTCTACCATCCACAACAGTTGGAACGTCATTGGAGTTTACAGTGTAGTAGAACACAAACTCATTACCAGAAGTACCCAAAGTTTTTGTGAGACTTGTTGGAGCAACTGGACTATAACCAGATACAGCTATTGCATACTCAGTTACAGAAGCACCTATGGCCTGACCAGAAACCACCTTATCAGAAGCAATCTTAGTCGTTGAACCAGCTAAATAATAATGCACAACATACTCAACAGGACAGTCGTAGGTGTAGTAGAATACGAACTCAGTGCCAGATGAGGTAATAGTTTTTGTAAGACTTGTTGGTGCCAATGCAATAAAACCAGGCACAGTTACAGCGGATTCTGTCACCGAAGACCCTACAAATCCAACCGCATATTTATCGTTGGCTACCTTTGTCGTTGTTCCTGTCAAATAATAATGTACTGTATACACAGCTGGAACACTGTTCTCAGTATAGTAGAACACAAATTCATTACCAGAAGCAGCTAAAGTCTTTGAAACACTTGTCGGTGCAACAGCAGTATAACCAGACACATCAATAGCATTCTCAGTCACAGAAGAACCAACATTACCAGATCCAATCTTGTCTGGAGCAACTGAAATCGTTGTACCAGTCAAGTAATAATGTACTACATAGCCAACATTAGAGCCTGGGAAGATGCTTGATTCTACCCACAGTGCTGGATAAACAAGATAGCGTTCATTGTTACCGCTGGGGTCTATTTGTCCTTGGAAAACTCTGCCGGTATAGTCTAATTCGCCTGCTGTATAACTGATGTCACCTGGAGAACGAAGCCACATACCATAACCGTACATTTGCGGGATGGTGATTTTGTTAAAGTTAATGATTGAATTGGCATTACTTGGCTGCACTTGAGGGGTCATACCTCGCACATCATGTGTTTTAGACAAGAATTCTGCAGCTTCACTATAGCTTAATGCAAAAGCGACATCATCACCTGTTCGTACTTGATTGGTGGTCGGTTTGCTAAATCCGTTGGTCAGCGATGCAGTATTGCTAGAGGTACCAAGGGTATTTGCTGCATTGTTCTGTACTGTATAACTGCGTAATAGGGCGTTTGTGGGCAGATTATCAACCGCTGAACCAGTGGCACGACCGTTAAACCAGTTATTGATGGCATTGCGGACACGACAACCACTATTTAGATAATTATTGACAAGTGGACTGCTGTAGGCACAATATTGCCATGTCGGATCACCGTAATGACCGCTACCACTGTAGAGGTTAATGTAGTTCTTGCGCACAATCAGAGAATAATCCCCATTTCGTGCAATCTCTACCCAATCAGATGTATCACCAGCTATGCTCGCAGGGAGAATTCTGCCGTCCACACTAGTAGGAGTGCTGACAATAGGGCTATCAGCAAAACTCTGGTGAACCGGCAGAAATACTGCTGCCAGCAGAACAAATGCTACAACTAAGGGCAGTATGTTCTGTTTTTTCTTATACAATATATTCAATTTATCCATCATTTAATTTACACACTCATAAACGTAATCTAGTTATTTTATGGCCGCCTATTTAAGCGATATGTCAAAAAGCACCATAAACAATAGCGTTGACTTAAATATATCTTACTGCAAATTTTTTCAAATGCCATATACAAAAAATACCACACATTTTTTGTTTTAGGCATATTTTGGCAAGAATTAACTAAGTTACCCCTTCGTGTAGCCTAATATATATCTGCAGCAGTGTAAACCCAGTGACATCAAATAGATGAACTCTTGCTCACAGGGCTAAATAACCGACATTTTGATTTTACGACATGCTACCACAAAACAGCTATAACTCCAAAGTGAACATAGAACAATAAATAGAGGAAACATAATAAACAATATTTACTCAGGATTGTTCACTGTTTCTGCAACAGGAATTATCTAAGAAAACTCATAGGCCCACTGCTAACTTATTGAGCCTTTTGTTATCTTATTTGTCGTTAGAGACATTATTGAGAACACCCTATGAACTATCAAATAGCGATTAACTAATGAAAATTTAAAATAAACCATCAAGCCACAGAAAATTACAAAAGCTCTTTTGCCATTAAATTTCTATATTGCCATTCGTTTAAGTTTTTGTGAAACAAAAATGACAAAAGATGAATTGAAAGACAAAGGAAAACAAATCAAAGAAAAAATTGAGAACGCCGGCAGTAAAACAGAAGAGGCAGAAAAATTAAAGAAAAAATTCACTGATTAAGTCAAAAAAATTTTTCAAAATTTTGTTCGTTAGCAATTCTATAGAGCATAAGCCTAAACATTTTTTCCCCTTTTTCATTTTTTTAATCATTTATGTTATTAGTTAAACCATAAAGTTTAAGGGCGTAATGTTTGTTTAAGGTTCGAGTATTCTAACTTTGAGGTTTCGCGGTTTGAGCACTAAAGTCCTAACAATTGAAGAACGGAAAGCGGAAGTTCTCATTAAACTAAGAAAATACAAACTTGTAGAAAAACAGCCTTATGAAGGCGCATACGCGTACATTATTGACATTCCACAAGATAAAGAACGCGCAATTGTCTGGTGTATCCTTGGCGAAGCCACCGTTGGTATAGCCGCCATGAACACGCTTTACAAAATTATGAAAGAAAAAGAACTGGAAAGAGCTATCGTCGTAACTGAAGGGCGCTATACCCACGCAGTCAAATTGGGTGCAAAAAAGAAAAACGTCGAGCTTTTACCCAAATCGTTCCCAGTGTTTGATATTTTTGAACATGGACTAGTACCGTTTCATGAAATATTAAGCGAAAAAGAAAAGAACCAACTTCTCGCACAATTCAAAGTTCAACCCTACCAGATGCCACAAGTTAGGTCAGGTGATCCGGCGGTCAAAGTAATCGGTGCAAAACCAGGTGATGTGCTTAAAATTACAAGGGTAAGCACAACCGCAGGCGAACACGTAACGTACCGTTATGTGGTAGAATAAAAGCAAGTAGGCCTTTTGCCTATTTAGCAACCATTATTTCTTTTTGCCAATATTGCCACTATTTCATACACTTACTTTTATGTCTAATTCACATGCTCTTTGCAAGGACTACTGTGAGTGTAACGAGAATTTAAGCGCTCAGGCTCTATAATGGAATATCAAGCGTTAGTTAACTAAAAAAAATAAAGTCCAAAATTTTATACGAAAGGGTATAACAGGTGGCTATGGAGCGACTTTCTGTTCATCAGCTAATTCACCCAGAATCACTAATGCTTCTCCAAGAGGCATGTTAAGAAGTTGTGCAAGCTCTTCAGGGATTATATTGGGTTTCTCTGGGAGCAAAACGTCTCTTGTGTAAGCTTTATGGGTAGGGTACATTACTGAAGCGCAAGCAGTTTCCACAAGTAGTTGCCAAAGTTTTTCTTTGCTGTAATCATCCAAATTCAAAGTACATCAACTTCTAATATGATACAAGCCAAAAATGCAACAAGCTTAATACATATTATTGCACAATGCCATAAAATGGTAGACGCAACCTCCCACTACCTAACTTCAGTTAATGTTAAATTAAGAATACCATCAAATTGTCCATAAATGTCGCACTTTTTAGTTGTCAAGCTATAGCAACTTTTCTGTGAAATAGAGTCTAATTGCAAAAATACACATAATTATTGCTTTTTCCTATGGAAAAAGCCTTTTTGCCCTGACCAAAATTAACGACACAAAAACCAACATTTTTTCATAAAAACCCACTCAAACTTCCAT
>WRJX01000021.1 GCA_009778385.1 Candidatus Bathycorpusculum sp.
AGGTGTAAACCCTGATGTGGTGATTAGGTATACTGGTGGGCATACTAAGATGGGTGAGTTGATTGGTTTTACCGCTAAAACTGCTGTCATAGAGGCATTAAAAAAAACATGATAGTCTCATTGCATAATTATGTCTGTCTAAAACATGTCTTTTCTTTGTTTTTACGTATATGCGTAACTTACCTTATTCAACTTGATGTTAACTTTATGGTGCAACAAAGTTAGTGAGGCAAAAAATGTGACCAAACAAATAAACCACGAACAGATTAACAATCAAATAAACAAACTCAAAGAACTAAAAGAAAAAACAACAGAACCCGCCGTGAACATGTACATCCTTATGGCACTACGTCAGCTCGTGAAAATACCTGCACTTAACGAAAACACCCGATTCCAAGTGTGGCGAATGAACAAGGCCCTTGAGTGTTTGTGCGCAGCTATGCAATTAATGCAATGTACGAAAGAGACAAAAAGCGAACTAATCACAATTACATTTCAACTTGAAAAAATAACTAATTCCATGACATAACCGTCTTGACTACCAAAAAGCGAAAATCGGGACGCTATCAGGGGCAATGTCATCAGGCTAATTTATACGTATATTTCCCAGACCAACTTGTCTTTCAATTTCTTTCCCAGACAATATCATTCATGTACACATGTAATGCTATCCTACGCACCAGCCAAATCGCTTCACATCCATCGGCGCAATACCTTCCTGTTGCATAAACTCCCTAAGACACACAGGATCCGCTTCTAAATAATCGCCTGTGCACGCGTATGCTCTGCCTCGGCATCCGCCGCAACTCTCGCGGTATTCGCATCTGCCACATTTTCCTTTCAGGGTTTGCCGCTGTCGTAGGGTGTTTAGAACAGGGGAGTTACGCCAAATCTCGGTTAGACGCTGTTCGCGGATGTTGCCGACTTTTATGGGTAAAAAAGTACACGGGTAAACATCACCATTGGGTCGAAGGCTGAAGTACATGTTGCCTGCGTGGCAACCGATGCCTTTGTGTATCCAGAATTCTTTGATGAGGAGGTCTTTAGCTTTGGTGCCATGGGTACGGTGTATTTCTGCTGCAATTTCTGGATAGAGTGGAGTACCCCCTGACATAGTAAAAGTCATCTCGGTGTCTTCCTGACGACTCTGTAACCAGCGGATAAGGTTAACACGTTGTTCCATAGTCATGGCGTTGTCCATCACGTCTTTACCCCTGCCCACTGGCACAAGGTCATAAACGGCTGCTTCATCTACGCCCAGATTATATAGAAACTCGAGGCGTTTAGGCATTTCAGTATAGGTGTCTTTAAGTGCCATCGTAGTTACAACAACTTCTAAATCTAGCTCAAGACAGGTTTTGATGGCCTGCACTGTCCTGTTAAAGGTACCTGGCAGGTTGCGGATATAGTCATGTTTCTCGGGAACCACAGAGTCAATGGGCATACCTACGACTTTTAGACCTGCTGCTTGGAGCTGCAATGCAGTATGGGGTGTCATGAGCAAGCCGTTGGAGAGCATAGCTGTTATCATACCTAAATCATTGCAATATTTAACCAGTTGTAACACGAAATTTTTGCGTAGCAGGGGTTCGCCGCCACTGAAAATAACTGCTTCAGTGCCTAAGCTATGCATTTCCTCAATTGCCCTCATAGCCTCTTTCAAGTTGAGTTCATCAGGCATTGCTTCCCTTGCGGATACATGACAGTGGATACATTGAAGATTGCACGCGCGGGTTACCGCATAAGAGACAATAAGGGGCGTGTTAGGTTCCCCTTTTAGGCCCTGCTCTAAGAGTCTCTGCCTAAGTAGCAACATAAGCATTTTTAGGGTTGTACCCATAGGTTATGCTCCCTTTGGCTTTAGATTTTGGGACGGATGATCCAAAGTTGGATGGCTCTACGTAGTAGCCATGATATGGCGAAGATGAGGGCAACAGCTATTATGGCTATCATTATGTTGGGGCCGATGTCAAATGTGTTTTCTGTGATGTTTTCTGGTGAGAGGTCGGTGATTTTTATGTTGTCTATAGTTGTGAAGCTGTCGTGACCAAAGTAGTATTCTGTGCCATTTAAAATGTTGCCAGAGGGGTTTTGTACGCCGTGTATGACGTTTATGGCTTGTTCTTTCCCGTTTATGTAAAGGTGCATACCTGTGGTGTCGCGACGGAATTCCACGTTAATCCATTGGTTGAGTGGAACAGGCTGTGTAGTTACTATTTCGCTAAAAACGTCGTTGTCAGTTAACACGTATCCGCTTAAGGCGCCCTCCACGTATTGTTCACCGTTCTCTGGTGTGCCTGCTCGTATGGCTAAGCCGAGTATGCGAATGGTATTTCGCCAATCGCAGTTTTGATCTGGATGGGTACATTTGGCGACTATGTTGTTGTAGTCAGCATTTTTTAGGCTGGGAACATAAATCCAGGCGCTGATTTGCACATGTTTTTGGACATCTAGGTTTTGTGAAATCGGCACGTACATGGGCTGAGTCATAGGTGGAAAACCCACGACAAATTTTATGGGAACATAAATGCCGTTTTCACCGTCAAACTTTAAGGCCTTGTCATATTTGCCGTCAACGAGTGCAGGTTCAGGGTCGCCTACCAAGATACCGTTGTTGACACCTGTCTTGTCAGGTGTTATTGAACCTGAGTCACTGGGTTTGATCTCATCCATGGGCCACTCACCCACTGTTATGCTACCGATTTGTGCATTGGCAGCTACGAGAAAAAGTGAACTCAAAAGAGTAACTGCTAAGAGGCAAAACACTAAGACTTTTACTGTGAAGATTTTTTGTACCATCATATTCACCACAATATCTATAGTTGATAGAGGCGAATTAGCTCTCCCTATAAAGCGGAGTTCACCAAAAAGAACCCCTCCGAATAGACAATAAAATCAACAACTTAACGCTTTTATAGTTTATGGCATATTGGGTTTTTATGCCTTTTCCGGAAATTATTTCACTCCATTACTCAAGGAATATGGTCGCAGTCAAAAAGAGGCGAGCTTAAATAGTGTCTGGAAAGGCATGCAGTAGGCAAAGTGACGGCGAAATGGGATGCTAACCACCAAAAAATATCCCCTCGAAGATTCAAACAACTCTACGCCAAATACAAAACAACAAACGCAACTCCAACAGTCGGATTAAACGTTGGCAAACCTAAAAAACAAATAACACCAAAAACAGTTAAAATCATAAAACAAGTCTACGAAAAGGACCAATTAAGTGCACAATATCTCATAGAGAATATTGTAAAAAGGATTGTGCTGTGGTCAATGGTTGCGAGAAGAAATGTGGGGTTTTGTATGTAATTCTTTTTGAAATGCTCTCATTTTCTATTGCTTGATTGTGTTGGATGATTTGTTGATTTGCGGTTATATCTTTTTGTTTAGGCTTAAGTTGATTATTGTTTATTTTGTTTTTTGCTGTTTATGGTTTGTTCATGTCTTTATTCAACCTGTGGTTAACTTAAGTTAAAATAGATTTAAATAATTTGGTTGGATAAGCCAGCTAAGGTTTCAAGCCTTTGGAAAAATTAATAACGTTGCTATCAAGGAGGTGAAAGTTTGGTTAAAAAAACGATCCTTGCCATATTTCTTATTGCCATACTAGTAACTGCATCTGCATACGTTGTCTACAGCCAATTCTATAACTCGCCCTCATCATCTCCCTCAAATTCACCATCTACTGGTAGTCCCTCTTCATCAGGAGATTCTTTAACATCATCTAATTCGCCTTCTTCATCTGATGACAAAAGCTCTGATTCAAAAGTAGATTCAATTGTAGATGGTGCTGACCTTGTTGTTGATATGCCGGAATCATTAAAGCGAATTGTTGTTTTGGATGGTAATCTTGCAGAGATGTTATGTTATATGGGTCTGCAGGATTCAATTGTAGGACGAACTGATGCTCAATGTCCTCCACAACTTCTAAATGTGCGTAGTGTAGGTGAAGCTGCATATGCCATGAGTGTTGAGGCAACACTTGAACTAAAGCCTGATCTTATAATCGCTGATTCACTATTAACTTATGATATGGGTGGGTCTTATACACAACTCAAAGCTGCTGGTATACCTATTTATATTTCTCAGCCACCGACAACAGCGCAAAATCCGTTACAAATGACTCCTGAAGAATTGTACAATGACCCAACAGGAATAGATATAGTCTGCTCTGTAATGCAAGATTTAGCCACCGTAGTGGGTAACAAAGAGCGAGTAGATGAATTTGTCACTTGGGCGCAGTCTTACAACAAGCTTGTCAAAGACCGCGTAGCCGCATTATCTCGTGAACAACAAACACTATCCTTTGTTGAATGGTACTTCTCTCCATATCACACAACACTTGACTTAAAACTCTATCAAGCTGGCGGAATTAACATTGCAGAAAATAGCTCTCTTGCCTCACTTACATTAACCCCTGAAGAGGTTGTCATGCAAAATCCTTCAGTGATTATTGAACTAATTTCTAGCCCCACATATGATATCGCTGATTTTATTAAAATTTGACGAGAATACTGCAGCCGTTAGGCTGCAGATGAATCGTCGTTAAGTTCTTTTGTGTGTTTTGTTTTGTGTTTTT
>WRJX01000022.1 GCA_009778385.1 Candidatus Bathycorpusculum sp.
CACCCTGACCATTGCCACCTTGACCATCACCAGTACCACCCTGACCATTGCCACCTTGACCATCACCAGTACCACCCTGACCATTGCCATCACCGCTTCCATTAGTGTCATCGTCATTACCTGTTTTATCGCCAGTATCATCACCATCGCCAGTATCATCACCATCGCCAGTATCATCACCATCGCCAGTATCATCACCATCGCCAGTGCCAGTATCACCGTTATTGTCTTTTGTCGCATACCAGAAGGTGATCATATAATGACCCTCTTCGTTTGGAGTGATCAACGCCGTAATATCTTTGCCCTCACCATTTTGTGTCAGACTAAAGCTTTCATCAGACTGGTCGTTTTTCGTTACGGAAGTGCAAACATACTCTTCGACATTTGCCATATCGGCCGGGTCGTTGGTACGCAGAGCGGCAAGATACAGGTTAAGGAACTCAAAGCCGTTGACGTTATTTAGCAATTCAATGTATTCTTCATCATAGTTGTTGAACGTCTCTCCTTCATCCGGATACACAAGATATTTGCCGGTTTCGGCTACACGGTGATATACTGTGATTTCAAACTCGTATGGAAGGAGTTTAGTGTCGGTTTCGGTTTCAAATACAGGATCAAGGACGATCACTAAAGTTTCGCCTATGACCTTAGTGTATTGCTCATACATTTCCTCTGTCAGGGTAAGGGTTGGGCGGGCGCCTTCAAAATATTCTGAGACGATGCCGCTTGATTGCCAACCGATTACCTTATCAGCTTGGAACCAATCCGGAGTGACATTCGACTGTGTAGCATACGCTTCATAAACTGCATCCCAATCGGGAGTGATTTCAATTCCCAACTCATGTACCTCACCATAATTTAGACCATACCACCAGGAATTATCGAGGAAAGCATAGAAGCTAAGGTTAACTTTTGGGAGCTCGATGTCGGTATCGTCGACAAGCACGGGTTCAAGCCAGATTACGCGAAGGTTATTTACATTGAGATTGTATAGGTCAAGCATTTCCACACTGAGGTCAAGAGAGTCGGGACGGATGCCAAAACTATATTCTGGTGCGCTATTTGCTATCCAGCCGCTAATATCACTCTCATCAACACCCTTGTTGGCATACGTTGCATAAACTGCGTTCCACCAAGCGTCGTCAGTAGCATAGTTTTTGCCGAACACAACCACTTCACTTGCATAGTAGATAACATTAGGAACGCCGCCGGCATCATTACACAAGAAGCCGAGGTAAACATCTAAGGTAATGTCCTTACTGTCTTTAAGATTAGGCCACAGGGCAATAATGTTCAAGCCAGCAGAATTAAGGAAGAATGTATCCAAAATGTCTTCATCTGCTGTAATTTCAGGTCTTGCGCCTTCAAAATACTGAGGAGCTGCACCACCTGTCCACCAACCTAAAACTTTATCGTCGGTAAGACCAAGGTAAGCATCTTGTAGGTCACTGCGAAGTTCGCCATCGAAATTCAAATATGAATCATATATTGCGTCCCAATCAATTGGAATTACTTCACCTAAGTCAATATTGAAATCAAATCTGCCTGTGTTACCAGTCCAATCTTCAGCATAGATAAACCAAGCCATAGGGTCGACGGATACCACTGTTAGGGGTGTGTCGAATGGGGAGATGTAGCCGGGAGCAACGAAGTAAGCCTTGTAGTAGTTCTCGAGTTGCCCATCATTAAAGTCGCCATAACCGAGTTCGGTATAGTCCTCAAAGGTGAAAGATGCATAACCACTGGTTTGCCAGAGAGTTCTGTCGGGTTTGAGACCGCCTTGAGCGATCCAGTCAGCATATGCCGCATCAACGGCATCCCAGTCAATCATGTCGCCCTCTTTTTCAAGATTCTGCCAGTGAATAGACGTACTCAGAACATTGCCTTCAAACAAATAGTAGCCGATGAAACCAAGATTTACGACAACGACATCATCATCGAATTCTTTCGCATCAGGAGCAGATATGAACACGCCAAGTTTAACGCTGTTTATACCGTTATTACCACTTGCATCGCCTAATTTGTATTCGCCCACTCCATTAATCTCAACAGTACCTATGTAGTATTTACTGCTGATCTTATAAGCAACCTCAATTGTGCCAACTATATCAGATGTAACACCAATATACCAGCGTCCGTTTGGATAATCGCTATTTTTGTTGTTATCTGAAATAAGCAATATACCGTTCACATTCACGTCATCGTTGTTAGCTGTGTACTTTACTTCATTAAAGTCGTCATATACCTTTTTGTCAACAGACAAAACAGAAGCCACACCAATATTGGTGTCGTCTGCGTTTGCTGTCAGGGGCATCGCTGCAAAACAACCTACAACAAGCGCAAGCATAAATATTATTGAAATGAATATTTTTACATTATTTCTCATTTTTTGCCATACCCATTTTTTGTTTTATAACAGTTCTCTAAAAGAGTATTAATTAATCATATTTCGAGTGAAAAACAACTCGCATTTAGAAGCAAGATTTAAATTGATTAAAAGCACGTCAATCTGGGGCTTATGTGTAGAGGCTCAAATTTTAAGAGTTAACTAAGTAACGTTTTGTGTTGGGTGTGTTGTAAGGGGTCGGTTTTATTATGTTTTGTACGAAGTGGGGAGCTAGGTTGTCTATAGGTCTATTTTTGTTAAGGGTGAGTAACGCTATAGGTGCAAAGGTAGGTAGATAATTCATACCAATAATTCTGAAAATGCTTTGAGCCGTTAACGCTAAAACGTGTGTCATACCTCACTATAGCGATATGAGAAAAGTTTTACTATAGGTTAGTTTGCTGTATTGTTATACCAAATGCGATTACTATTGAGAAAAGAGAAAAAATAGAGTTCACTTTAGATGTCTGTAGTGACGTATTTGTCTCTGTGAATCGGTAAAGAACAAGAAATGTTCACCAAAAAAGGTGCTAAAAAATCAACAAAAATACAAAAAAAGACACCATGTACCCATAGACATACACTCCCAAAAAACAAACTATGAAAGGAGTAAAAATGAAATGAAACTAGGTGCTATGCATTTAACATTTAAAGATGTGCCTAAAGCCATATTGTTCGTCTTGGGTCTGATTTCTATAGCATTGCTTAATTTTTCTTGGATAGCAGTAGCAATATGGGGTTTACTTCTATTTAGTGCGATTGTTTGGGGAGCATCCATAAAGTTACGTCGGCGTACATGTCAACGAGCCTTTAAGTATATGTTGATTGGGGCGTTAATCTTAACTATACTTTTTGCAACATCGGAAATGTACCTATTTCGAACTGCTGGTTATCCTCCAACTTTTAATCCCTCACAACCCGATATCACCATTTCCCGCTCAACCATACTTGACACATCAGTAGTTGAGCTAGTACAGGGCATAAAAAATACGTCTGCCTTTAGTTTACTATCTTTAGAATATCCTGGCGAAAATATCCTTAAATGTATTGAGTTAACTACGCGCAGTCCCGGTATTGACGGTGGACATATTCTAGTGCGATTTCATCATTCGTCCGCCATTGATTTCTTTTTCAACTCCTATCTCGGACGACCTTACGATGTATCCGCTAGGTCGTGGAATTTTGCGTCCCCTGCATATGTTCAACCACAAACAGTCAATGAGTCTCTTCAACAAATTGATGATTTGGGGCTCCAGTGGTTTTACGACCGCGCCGTAGAGGAGTACCAAAACAAAACTGGAACCACTCCAGAAATAACGGACATATGTGTATCTATCACGTGGGACGATTACATAACATATCAAGGATTGACACTCAGCATGAGCTGCTTTTACGAAAACACGGAGCCAAGACCCACTTCTTTTACGTCTATTTTCCAACCCAACGGAACACTACTTTAACGTTCTGTTTTGACCGGCTTTGCGACATATAGCAACTTGACTATTATTTTACTGTGGTGTATCCGTTGTGTTTGAACCAGTTTGCAATATCGCTAAGAGAAATCTCACTTAACGCCTTGACCAAATCTGCACAAGACTATTCCGGCACCTACCTTAAGCTTACGTAAAATAGCCTTAATCTTTGACCACATAAAAACAGAATTTAAATCCGAAAAATACCGAGACATTCGCGATGCCCAACCTATCTTTAGCCTCTAAAACAACTACGCCACAGCAGCCTAAGAAGACTAACTAAAAAACTGCCAAACCACAAAAAACAACTAAAAAGAAAAACAAAACCAAACAAAAACCTACCCATAAACGTGATAGTATAGACACACAAGTCAGTGCAAAAACCCTAAACAACTCGTAGAGAAGATAAAGCATCTACCTTAAAGTAGATAGTTCGTATAGACAAAGGGTTTGTTGGCAAGAGAACCCTCCAGCAAATAGATGTCTCAGGTTACAAATATCTGGTTGCGCTAAAAAAAGATAAGCCGGCCAAAAAGGTCATTCTGGATTATTTTATGACCAAAAATTCAAAAGCGCATTTTTGGAATTACTGAGATGGTTATAATAAACAAAAAAAAGTTTTGACGTCAGTCAGAAACTTGACGTATAGAGTTAAGAGGGGATTTGTAATTGTTGTCCCGGATAGATCATGTCGCTCGTAAGATTGTTAAGAGTCTTTATGGCATCAACTGTTGTACCGAAAGTCTTTGAAATAAGCCATAAACT
>WRJX01000023.1 GCA_009778385.1 Candidatus Bathycorpusculum sp.
TGTGTGTCACCTGAGCTTGTTGCTAGCTGGTTCAAACACTGCAACTACACACTACCCATACAGTCAACAAAAAGTTAAACTGCTATAGCAGCGTTTGAACCTTAAAATAGTAGAGCCCAAGTTTTATTATAGAAATTTCGGGTGTCTTAAGCTTGAAATGTGTTTTTGGGTAAATTCAGGGCAAAAGCAGGTTTTTTTAACAGTCACCCTAATATAGGAAGACAAATAATAATATTACAATTGTTTGGATTCTTGAGAAAAGGACGGAAATTTGTTCGTTTTTTCTCTGTTTCTGAAAAGTAAAAAATGGAGGGGGAAAATATTTGAGGCAAAAGAAATCTACTTTGGGCGAACATCTTGCTCTTGTATCAGTTAAATATAATGTTTATCCGGCTGAAGTTGTTCAGGCGTTAATCGAAGCTAAAGAAGCGGGCAAATCTACTTGTGGTGAACTCTCCGTAGAGTACCGTGGAAAAGCAAAAGATGAGATAATCTTTTTAATCAAAAAAGAAGATAGTGTTGTTGCTCAATTCAGAGTTGATGAAGAATTCCTATCTCGAAGTAACGATGCTACTTTTGAGAATTATATGAGCACAGATAAAATACGAAAAAAAATCGCTAAACAAAACAACGACACTATTTTCAGCACTGTTTCAGAGTTACGTTCAGGCATGAAACACATAAATCTTAAAGCCAAAGTTCAAGAAATACCTAAACCTGCACAAGTGCATACGCAATTTGGCAACACAGCTATGGTTGTAAACGCGCTAATCGGTGATGAAACAGGCATAATCAAACTGTGCCTTTGGGAAGGACAAATTAGCACTATATCATCAGGTGATGACATTGAAATTCGAAATGCACAGGTTTGCCTTTTTAGAGGCGAAAAACAGGTAAGGCTTGGCAAAAACGGTACACTTACCGTGTTAAACGCAACAGAAGCAACACCAACAATTGTAGCAAAATAAAAGAGTTTAATCTTTTTTTAGGCGGTAATGGATTTTTCTGTGTGACCATTCCAGCCTTCTCTACGGCGTGACCAAGCTTGTTTTGGGTTACTTCGTTGATTTTGACTTTTTGACTGCCTTAAGCGGTGTTTAGATAAACATTCTCTGCAGTAAACTGGTTTTTCAGCGGTTGGCTTAAAAGGAACAGAAGCGGTTTTTCCACAATCTGAACATGTAATTTTTGTTGTAACCCGTTCAGGCATAATTAAAAACCTTCAAATTTAGAAGACAAAAGAAGTTTGTATTTCTAGAGTTCCCGATTGACTTAAACGTTTGCATACCATTTTGTGGTGACGTGAAAATACATGAAACCTATGATTGTTAAAGCAAGCAGTTTAAACATGTCCTTTACATCTGAACGATGCTTTATCGCAGAAAATTACGGCTCCAACGACAACAAAGTTTCAATAGCCATAGCCACTGTAAAACCTGGTGTCACCACAGTTGCCCATCATCTTGAAGGTATAGAAGAAATATACATAATCACCCAAGGCAACGGCATCATAGAAATTAAAGGCATAGAACCCACTAAAGTTACTGTCGGCGACGTAATTGTTATTCCTGACGGTAGTTCTCAACGGATAAAAAATGTGGGCAACTGTAACCTAGTTTTCTATTGTGTTTGCACACCAAGATTTAGCCAAGAGAAATACTTCAGCGACGAACCCACAGATGAATAACACCATGTTATTTATCGCCTTTTTAAGCACTATATCAAAGGTATTTATGGTAATAATTTAGTAACTTTTCAGTAAGTTTCAGATCATCTGATCTGAACAGCTTAGACAAACAAAAAAATAGTAAATGTAAGGTTAACTTTCGAGCTCTTGAACAAGTTTAACAATTTGTTCAATGACATAGTTGTTAATTTTTTGTCCTTTCTCTGCTGTTGCAACTGTTGGATCACCATGGACACCACTTGGAAAGTACTGTTCAGGATGTAGTACAACCTCGAATCGCGGCATTTCATAATGGCTAGGTATACCTTTGGATTTAATCAGGTCAGGTCGGATAGCCATGACACGGGCGGTTTCAATTGTTCCAGCATGACCATCTCTTGGATCAGCCATTTCTTCAGTGAGTTCATCTGCAAAGTCATAATCTGATAAAACCATAATTCGTGTGTATTGTTTTCCATTTTTTTCTCCGTTTTGCTGAACGACTTCCTGTGCTGCAAGCCTTAGTGCAACCATGTGTGAAGAGCCTGCATGACCACTAAGGACTATTATGCGGTTAAATCCGTTACGAGATAGCTCAGAGAGTATGTCTTTAGCTAAGTTAAAGAGTGTGTTAAACTGAATGGTTAGGCTTCCAGAGAAATTGCGTCCAGCATTTACTATACCATATCGGAAAGGCGGTGCTACTAGACAACCTGTTTTGCGAGCGACTTCAAGCGCAACATATTCGGGCTGGACACTGTCAGTACACAAAGGCAAATGTTCGCCGTGTTCTTCCACGCTTCCAATTGGAAAAATAACTACCTTGCCTTGCCTTGCAGCTTCTGCGGCCTCAATTGTGCTTAACTCATCAAGCCATAAGTGCCCAGATTTGTCAGTGTTTGTCATAAAGGATAACTGTTATTTGCAGGATTTTTATTTTACGGCAACACTAAACCCATGTTTTGCCTAACACATTTTTTTTCTTTTTCAAGAACCGCTAAATGAACTTAGTTAGGCATTTCAATTTTTCTGGTTTATTATATGCGGGTCTTTTTCCGGAAAAGACAGGTTTATTCTATGCTTTTGTGAATTTGGCGCCGTTGCCAAAATTCCATGTACCACCGTTTGCGCCGAGTTCGAAGTGTAGTTTGGCGATGCCTAAATCTAAAGCATATCCGTCACCTGTTATGTCTTTAACTGATGCAGCTACGGATTCATCTTCTTTATTATAGGAAAACATTACAGGTTGTCTATTTACAGCAGACGGTGCAAGTCTGACATCTTCCATTCCAGATAAAAACCAGTCGGGGACGGCTCCAGTTGAGGTATACATTTGTTCTGCTGTTTTGGTTTTACGGTGTATAAGGGCGCGAATAAATTTTTCCTTTGCACTCAGTTCCTGTGGAACGTTACCAAGGGTAATGGTACAAATAATGTGCTCATTTTCAGAGAGGTCAAAAGGACAGGATGCACGATGAAATGTGCCGCCTACCCAGCAGGTACCTAAACTGAGCACGGTTGCATGAAGTACTAACAACTCACCATAATAGCCCAACTTTTCAGTACCCTCAAGATCGTTTTTGTTTCCGATAAGACCTAAATAATTCTCAACCCCAGAAAACATACCATAGCTTTTCTTAAAACCCCTAAACGCCTCTCCATTACCTAAAACAAGACGTATATCCAAATTTTCTTTGACACTATACTCTGCAATAAGAGCCTGCAGTTTCACAACAACAGAAGAGTCTATAGGCTCAGGAAGATATTTACGCCGTGAACAACGTGTTGCTATGGCATTTTGAAGTATCGACATATGTTTCACCATCTATATTGTTTAATGGTTAAGCATTTTATATACAATTGAGTGGCTTTCAACTGAAAAACGTTTGGTAACTGTTATAACAACAATTTTAATTGTTGCTAAAAGCGCATCACTCTGGTTCATACATTAAACAGTAAAACAATCCTTATCACTTATTCAGGTATGGTGCAGGGTGGGATATACTTGTTTGCATCTGGAGCCTCTCCTCAAAATCGTGACTTTGGCTTTGATTTTGAGAGTTCATATTAAACGCTGGATTCGAAAGGTCATTTAGCATAAGTTTTCTTAGCGTGTGTAAAATGCTCTATCTATTAATGCGATTGTTTGGTGCAGAGGATTAACTTGTTGAGCCATATAGGATTTAGCCTTGTGTTGCTGTCTCTCTTGAAAACAAAGCAATAGTCATATATATCTGACGTAATAATTATATTACGTTATGTATATCTAACATTGGCGATAAATATGAAAAAAAACAAATTATCATATCTAGGTCTTCTAGGTTTAACAGGACTACTTGGCCTGTATAACCCTTTATTATTCTCACTATTTACCCTCTTTACCCTATTTATTTTCATTGAAGCAGATGAGAGAATTGAAAAAAACGTAGGCTTAGCAAGCAGAAACGCATTCCTTTTTTACTCAATATTTTCAACAATTCTTTTGGCTTATTTCATCGTAACAAAAACATATGACGCTTTACCCATACTTTTTGTAACACTGTGCCAAGGAGTAACTATTTTCAGTGTTTCCTATGCGTATTATAACAGAAGAGGAGAATAGCCAAACACATGAAAACTAGTATGAAGGAATACAGAGAAAAAAATGGCATAACGCAAGAACAACTTGCAAAAAAAGTAGGCGTAGCAAGACAAACCATACTTTTCATGGAAAAAGGCAAATACAACCCTTCGCTACGTTTAGCCTATCAAATCGCGCGAGAATTACACGCCAAAATTGAAGACATTTTTTCATTCGACGACGAAGAAAAGGAGCACCAAAAAACATGATCCCAAAACAAGATGCAACATTTTCCAGGTATAAACTGTAACCTTTTTGTTTGATAATCGCTGTCACTACGATTTAAAATATTTTGTGACACTATCGAATTGTGACAAATTAAAACAGTTTAAAGATTGTTAGATGTAGCTGAGTTGTCACTATCCCAAAACAGTTGATCTAAGGTAGTGTTAAGCGTCTTACATATCAAGATAACTTTTGTTCCAAAACGTAAACCTTTTAATTTTCAACAGACATTTATGTTACAAGCTCTTGTGAGGCTGTGTTTATGTCTGAGACTCAACAGAAAAAGAAGCGAAAGAAAAAGAGCCAACTTAGTCTCATAGAAACTGAGCGGGTTGAAAGTGAAC
>WRJX01000024.1 GCA_009778385.1 Candidatus Bathycorpusculum sp.
TACGCACTACCAAAATCCACCACCTTAGACAACGGAGAAGGACCCGAAACAACAGTAGCACCAACAGGCGCATTAACATCAAAAGTCACAACAATATCATCCTTTACCACCCACTGTGCATAAAGTTCTATGCTCCCGTCTGGCATGCGGAAGTCATCTCCTGGATCATACAGTGTCCCTGTTCCGTCTAATTCCGTGTTCCAGCCGATGAAACGATAGCCATAGACAGTTAGATCGTTCTCGCCCAGAACAGTCACGAGGTCATTTTCGTAGTAGTGGTTGTTGTCAACAGGTGCTGTACCATCGAAGTCAGTAACGCCATTCGGAAAGTTTTCATAGTAGGTGACAAGAGTATAAACTTCCAAGATACCGAGATTCTCGGAGACTATTGCATAGTTTCTGTTATTAGCAGTGAATGAATTATCAGGGTCATCAGAGCCAACCCACACTATTTCGTAAGTGTTATAAGATGTACCAGAATAGGTTTGTGTACCAGTAAAAATAAAGCCCACTGTCTCACCATTTACAAGAAGTCCATTATATTCATCATGGTTATGAGATGTAGCAGTAAAAACATAGGGTACGATTATACCATCTACAAGGCCCTCAATGATGGGAGCATCATCTGTCTTTGTTAACTCAGTACCATCATATTCCTTGGAGGCAGAAGCAGTCGTAATTGTCAAAGGTGCTCGGTCAATGATAAGAGAAACAGGTACCGGCAGTGGAAGCCCCATAGCATAGGTAATATCTTCATACTCTAGGCCATCATCGAGCGTAACCAAAGTGGCGTTTGCCGAGAAGTAATTACCATGATAATAAATCTTATAATCTGGGGTAACTGCTAGGTCCTGGGTATAAATGCCTACGTCAACACCTGCAGGGTCCTCCAAGTAAACGCCGCCTTCGAGGAGGTATTTAGCATCAGGATCATCAGAGTCGTATGGTGGCCAGATAATAGTAAAAAGTTTGCCGTCCGCCAGAAGATCAGGATCTATAAAGTCACTAAGTTTTTGGACCTGACCATTGTAGACGGTATGAACTTCTTCGACGCCCTCAAGAATACTGCGGATGTTCCAAAGGTAAGCACTATTTTTCTGATAATACAGCTTTAGTGTCAGAGAACCCGTCGAAGGTACAATTCCCGATTTACTAGCACTTGATGTGACATCATCATAAGTATGGCCGACAATGTGTAATGGATTTGCTGTAACAGACTGACCTATAACTCCGACGATTGGCGTTATTCTATAAAGCACTGCATCCATAGGGTCATACGGGTCATTTACATAGATATAATGCTCAGCAACGACTCTGACGTTTGTAAATGTCAAGGTTACGCCATTAATTGAATTACCACCACTCCCCACAAAGCAGTTGAAAGATCCTGATAGAGCTCCACCAGACATAATAGTTCGTACCACATATTCAGGAAGATCCAGCCTCCATACAGAGTACTTAACACCACTGTATGTTGTACTAGCTACCGCTGCAGCAGGTATCCCAAAATAATTCACATAATCAGTACTTCCGCCATGTCTTGTAAGGCAGAGAAAATATATAGAAGCACTCCCAGAATCATCTATAACCATGTAAGCGTAATCCAAGTATGTCTGACCGCTATTTGACACATCATTAAAATCAAGACTAAGTGCACCAGTCGGCACTGTCCAACGTATGTAAGCAGGATTATTTAGAACTAGACTCCATCGATGATTAATTGTAGGACTAGGGGATGAGAAGTCTGTTATCCACTGAGCTGTATAGGTCAGATCAGACCTAACCGCCTCGTTTTCATTGATCACAGGCAGCCATCCAATAAACAGTGAACCAGGTTTTGCTACAGGAGCAGATAGATCGACTCCAGAGATGTCTTTTAATAGCGTGCCATGTTGAACTGTGTACACTCTGTTGGGTTCATTGGTACCATTACCAGTCTCAAACGTTACAGTCCACATAGTCTGTGCAGATGTCATCTGTGTGAATGTAGAAGTAAGTGGAGAAGAAATTAGTAGTATCGCAAATATTAAAGAGATTAATAATAAACGGTTATGGGAATTGTTTAATTTAAATGGAATAGTTTTATTCATGGTAGTTCTACCTTACGCTTTTTGAGGTATTGTTAATTTTTTTGACATGTTATGGATTTATGGAGTAATGTGAATTGTTTCATGTTTGGGTGATGACGCTACTGTTGCGTGTCATATGGAAAAACGAGGGGATGCCTTTTGGCCAAAGTCAAAGCGGAATTGTTTTTTCTTGGAATTAAATGTGTATTCACATTATTTCGCATATACTTCAACTTACTACTTAGGTTATATTACTAATGCAGTAACCTCAAAAATGTGTTCTATATTAACATTATTCCCTCAGAGTCATTGATACAAATCTACTTTGTATCGATTTTCGTTGTGTAGATACTGCGGAAGAGTATGTCTAAGAGAAGAGAGGCTCGGTAGGGATCGTAGATAAATAAACTTGACACTTTTTTTGGAAACTCAATAAAGCAACAATCCATAGCTGGCGTACTACCCGCTTTAATTCCGTGCAATTCACAGTCTTTGAGAATTACAGGCAGGCTCGTTTGCCAAAACGGCTAAACTCTAATTGAACTATTGGAATGCGGTGAGGCCACTGAGATTTGCCAGACCAGTATTTTAAATATTAACACACAATAAAACATAACGGGCCACTGGATAGTGTGGTGAGGCCGCTGGGATTTGAACCCAGGATCGCATGCGCCCCAGGCATGTATCCTAATCCATGCTAGACGACGGCCCCATAACCGTGATTTAGGGCAGATTACAGCCATCTGAGTTGCTTACCAATATTAAGTTTTCCCAACAAATAAACACCGTCTAAACCAAATAACACACAAAAACCCAATATTTACAAAATCCATATCGAAGTTTTTTCCATCTACTAACCACATCTTCAGCGGCACAATCTTCTCGCACAATTAACCACAAACATTGTTCAACTTACATTAAGTCGGCCAATAACACTATGAACCGTCTATGCCAATCAATACTATCAACCATATCAACTATAGAAAAACAAAGAACACCAATATAGAAAAAATAAAAAGGGATTTTACATTCGCCAAGGCACAGGTGGATTACGTTTAATCTCTATCTGTTTGGGGATGCAAACAGAGCTTCTAGTTATACTTCTTTATGTTTGGGCGTTCCGGGCGTTTCGGGCATGTCTTGCGGAACTTTTTCCGGAAGGGGGAAAGAGAATAATATAAAGAGAGTAGAGGAAAAACTTCCGGAGGTAACGCCCAACACGCCGCAAACGCCCTCCTCTGTGTCTTTTGTGGACTCTAAAGAGGTGTTATCCTATGTGTTGTTTTTGTGACGGTTTAATTGAGATTGGTGTTGAGTTGAAGAAGTTAGGTTGAAAATAGTAAATAGGTTTTTTTAAAGTTAAAGTGGGGGTGAAAAATGGTTTATTTAGGGTTTTGATTGAATAGTTTTTTGATGGCGCTAAGTCTTGCTTTTTGGGCAAGTACGTCGCTTGTTACTATGGTTAGGGCTTCTTCGGGGCACCATTTAACACATTGTGGTCCTTCAGGTTTGTCTTTGCATAAGTCGCAGGTGTAGACTGTTTTGGTTTCAGGGTGAAGCATCATTGCACCGTAATCGCAGGCTTCTATGCACCAGCCGCAGCCGTTGCATTTGTCTTTGTCTATTAGAATTGCGCCGTTTTCTTTTGATTGTGATAGGGCATCTCTTGGGCAAGCGTTAGCGCATGCAGGTTCTTCGCAGAGTCGGCAGGTTACTGCCATGTTGGCTATTTGGTTAACGCGGACGGCACGTATGCGTGACTTGATGGGGTTGAAGACTTTTTCTTTGCTATAGGAGCATGCGTATTCGCATACTTGGCAGCCTACACATTTTTCTGGGTCAGCGGAAACGAATTTTCGGTTATGAACACTTACCATTTTATTTTTTAGTCCTCCTTTCCTTTTGTTATATTTTCAAACTCTTGGAGCTCGAGTTGTTGCAGTTTCTCCTTAGTTGGTATGCCTTTAAGGGTCCAACCACGTGAAGTGTAATAATCATCAAGCATTAGGTCAAGTTCTTCAGAGGTTACCACGCAGCCTTTTAGGGGGCAATTGTCTTTGATGGGCTGATTCATGACTTTCCAGGGGAGCGTGTCATCTTTGCGTGTTAGGCCTTCACGGATATTTATTAGCCTTGCAAGGGTTTCTATGCGCTCACCTGCAAGAGTAAGATCTTTAGCTGTGATTTCTTGACCAGTAACTGCATTGTAAAGTTTAGCTAAATCCTCAGCACCATTGTATAGGGTGCCTTTTGCGTTTTTGCAGATGATAAAGGAATCTATTAGATTATAAATATCTTCAAGTTCCTTGACTATTTTTCCACGTCCAACTTCAGCTTTTAAACGGTCAACTTTGCCGCTTAAATCAACCATGAAAGCACCACTACGGGCATGATCAGCACCACGAAAAGACACAGCTGCACCTAAAGCAGTAGTTTTAAGACACCTTAAGTCATACCCGGTAACTTCCAAACCCTTAATATGCTGAGCCAAATGCTCGGCATCACCACCAATCTTTGTAGTAGCAGTTCTAACACCGTCAGCAAGCAAATCGCCTATGCCGTCCCTTGTAGCTATACACTGTATCAGTTGAAGAGCTGCATCGGCGTTACCAAAATGAGGATCAATTCCACCCAACTTGACATGATCAAGAAGCCCCTTTTCATGACAATCCATGATAAAACCAATTACTCCACCGACACTTTGAGCATCTAAACCATAATAAGTACAAAGCTCAGCAGCCCTAAATATTGCATCAAGTTTATCTATGCCAAGGTTTGGCCCAAACGCCCATAAACTATCATACTCAATACGCGCCATAGTACCCCTATAAGCACCATCCCTAATCAAAACCTCATGCTCACAACGCATAGCACA
>WRJX01000025.1 GCA_009778385.1 Candidatus Bathycorpusculum sp.
GGCTACAACAACTATGACATAAGCTACACAAACGGCGTACTCCTACAAACATACAACATCAAATACGAACTAAACGGCGGCACAAACCCGCCAAACAACCCAAACACATATGACCCAAATCGCCTACCCCTCCTAATCAAAGCCCCAACTAAAGCTGGTTATGATTTCTTAGGTTGGACTGTGCAATATGCTAACGGCGACAGTGTAACTACACCAACAAAGCAATACACAATCCCCGAAGGTACAACAGGTGACATAATATTAACTGCTCATTGGACAGAAATAGATACTGGAGAAACAGAATACTATACCGTGACATATGTTGGTAATGGTCATACAAGTGGTACCGGGCCCATAGATACCAAAAACCCCTATGAATATGAAAGTCTGGTCTTGGTATTAGGTCAAGGTACCATAGCCAAAGAGGGCTACACTTTCCTTGGTTGGTCAACAAACCCTAACGCCGACACTGCAACATATACCGTAGGCTCCACTTTCACCATAACAGATGATGTAACATTATTTGCAGTATGGAAACAAAACACACCTCCACCTCAATATAGTGTAACCTATCGTCCTGGGTTACATGGTACATTTGAAGAGCAAACTACAAGTGGACTTCTCTATGGTGATCTAACACCTGTTGCACCTAACGTGATGGGGCAGGCGGGTTGGAAGTTTATTGGCTGGTCGCCTACACCAAGTGCAATAGTAACAGGCAACGCCATTTACATAGCACAGTGGGAACAAGACCAACCGCTACTTCTTGTGGTGCGTTTTGTAGACTGGGATGGGACTCTTCTAAAGTCTCAAAGCGTGTCCTATGGCGGTGATGCAACTGCACCACAAAACCCCTCAAGAACAGGCTACACCTTCAAAGGCTGGGACCGTAGCTTCACCAATGTGGTGGAAGATATAACCGTTACCGCACTATACACAAAAGATGACTCTGGAGCATCAAATACACCCACGCCAAGTACAACACCACCGTCCACAACCACAACCCCACCAACTACACCACCAACCAACAACGGCGGAAACAACAATAATGGCGGTAATGAGCGCGATGTTGTTGTTGCGTCTTGGGCGTTTGTGAATCTTGCTCTAAGTATAGCGGGCGTTATATTGGTAATTATTGCAGTTGTTTACATATTGTTGCAAGATAAGCGGAAACAAAAACAGGCCAATGACACTGGTACTGGTAATGATGACAGGCAAAAGCAGGGTGAGGCTAGTCAGTGTAGTGGTGTTGAGAAGCAGAAGCGGCGTAACAGCAAGTGGCTAATCGTGGCGGTTGCTATGGCTATTGCAGGCGTAGTCATATTCTTGCTTACCGAAGACCTTAGCTTACCAATGAGACTGTTGGATAAGTGGACAATATTTAATGCCATTGTGTTTGGGCTTGTAATTGTAGGGCTGGCGTTTGTGTTTCGACACAAAGACCAATCCAACAAACAGCAAGATTCCAATGCAGCATACAACCATTAAGTTAGACAAGGTGAATACATATGCAAATGTAGTCTCTTAATTTTTTTATTTGTGTTTTTCTTTTTTTTATATCTTGGTTGTCTGGTTTTTGTGGTAATTATGGGTATATGATGTTTTGTTTTTTCTTTTTTCTGAAAAATAGTTATGGTTGACGTTGAGGAGTCATATGTTGTATTGTGGTAATGGGATTGTGTAGTGAGATGGTTTTGTGTTTTATTTCTTGTTTGCTTTTTGAAAGAGAGTGTAACAACAAGATTTGGAGTGCCGTATTACTATAGTAATGTGAATAGGCTGTAAAGAGTTGTTGAGTGGTTGCTGTTAAATTTTGGAGCGGTGTTTTTGATGAATTTCCATAATCTTTAAATAAAGAAAACAACGGTAAACAATTATGCGTAAATTTTTTACTCCCATATTGTTGTCCTTTCTTATACTTGTATCGTTTATGGCTGCATTTAATGTTGTTTTAGCCTCAGATTTAGTAGCGGATTCTTGGAATGTGAAGGCATCAATGAGTCAGGCAAGATGGTCTTTAGGAGTTGTTGCGGTGGATGGCAAAATTTATGCTATCGGAGGCTCTACAGTAAATGATGGCTACAACAGTGGTGTTGTGGGTACAAATGAGCGTTATGACCCTGTGACTAATACTTGGACTACTTTGGTGGCTATGCCTACGCCAAGATATGGTTTTGCTATAGCTGCTTACCAAGGTAAAATTTACTGTATGGGTGGCACACCCTATGTTGAAGCTGACATGAAACCCCGATATGATATAGTTGAGGTTTATGATATAGCTACTGACAGTTGGAGCACTAAGTCTAATATGCCTTTTAGAGCAGGTGGCCTGCATGGTCATGTTGTGAATGGGAAAATTTTCGTCATAAACGGCAACGCCTTTTTTATGTATGATCCAGTTACTGATGAATGGACCCGCAAACCTGATGTACCTATATATTTCTTTTATCTCGCTTCCGTTGTTGTAGATGACGAGATAATACTTACCGGAGGATTTATCATTGCAACGTATCCAACATATCCAACAGTACAATACGCACCGAAGGCTGTGATATATAACGTAGAAACTGATGAGTGGCGTGAAGGAAAAACCGAGACCACTCTTTCATGTGCTAATGATAATGCTGGGGCGACAACAGGTGTTCATGCGCCTCAAAAAATCTATGTTTTCTCGGGGTCAAACAACAATCTGATTTATGATCCTGCACTTGATACTTGGTCAACAGCCAACGCTATGCCTTCAAATAGATCACATTTTGGTGTGGCGGTTATTGATGATGTCTTGTATGTAATAGGAGGACTTGATTATGATTTAGTTACTGCCTTAGCTATTAATGAGCAATACATACCTATAGGTTATCATGACACTCTACCTCCTGTTACTTCTCCACCTACCCCCTCTGAGTCTTCTGATGTTTTTGTTTCTTCTGAACCTGAACCTTCTGAAACATCTAGGTCTTTCTTAACTGATTTTGTTGGTGCAGTCTTAGTTTTAGTGGCTGGGCTTGTTTTGGTAGGGGTATTTCTCTATTTTAGAAGGAGCGGAAAAATTAAAAGACCCGTTGATGGTTAAGTCTGTTGTGTTAAGGATGTTATTTGTGTGACGTATTTGTTTATTGGTGTAGATGTGTTTTATGTTATTGCTTGAGCAGTAACAATAGCGGTAAAAGTGCATCCAACAATGAAAGAAAAAATAGTAACCTGCACCACATGCGGAAAAACTATAAAGATACCTGCACATGAACAAAGAACGCAATGTTATGGATGCACAATAAACCCAACAAAAAAACTCGCTGTTATTATAAAACAAGAAGTAATCAACCCTAACATATACGTATGTGCAAAATGTGAAAAACTGTTTATAACCCCAACTAATCAAAAAAGAAAATATTGCTACACATGCAGAGAAAAAATAGAAAAAGAACAGCGCAATACCGAATACGTCAAAAAATGAAAGTTACCTCTTCTTGAAACAGAGTTTAAAGAATAGTTTAAAAATGTGCTCATAGAATTCGTCCTTACAAAAAAATATTTTTTAGTTCTACTGAAAAGTGTTACAGGTGTTACAAATGTTACAGTTCCCACATGTTGGGGGTACAGAATAATAGTTAAGGTTAAACAAAGAGGGGTAAAATAGATAGAAAAAACAGTATAAAAGTTTATTTTGACTGGCGGGTCCGACGGGAATTGAACCCGCGACCCCCGGATTAAAAGTCCGGTGCTCTAGCCTGACTGAGCTACGGACCCGCTCATTATTTGTTGAGGCTGATAGAAATCGGGTGGGGGTTTTTTAGGGTTTCGATTCTGTTGAGGTCAAAATTGATGTTTGAGGGTTATTTTTAGGGTTTCAGGGTGTTGTACTGAATTTTTTTATCTTATAAGTTGAATCAAGTATAACCGTATTGTTTTGCTCTTTTGTCTGTTAGGGTTACAGGCTCTTTTTATCTTTCTACTCTTCATGTATTTACAATAATAAACCAAAAAGTTGTTAGTAGCGCTCATAATTTTAAAGAAATGATCAAATGACCAGGGTTGATGAAGTCTCATTAATAGACTATATGACCTCCTGAAAAATGGGGTTATGGTATTTTGTAAAAATGAAACTGCTAACTGTGTAGCTGTGGTCAGATTGGTTGTAATAGCGTAAATGTCAAATACTGGTGTTTGTGCCCTTACATGATACCGTTGACATCAGACTATAAACCGCTGTGTTGGTAAGCAACCAGACGCGTATGAGTTGTCTTAGGGAGAAAATTATGATTGCACCTGAAATTAAGTTTGGGTTAGATATAGGTCATGGCTCAAGTTATGGCCCTGAAGAGCTTGCGGCACTTAAAGAATGCCTATGTAATATGGCGCCATCCCACGGGAAAAAGGTTCTTGAGTTTGAAAGCAAATTTGCCGCATATTGTGGCACTAAATATGCCAGTGCCGTCACCTCCGCAACCACGGGCCTGACGCTAGCTGGTATAGCAGTTGGTGTGGACAAAGGTGATGAGGTTATCACAACGCCGATTAGCTGGGTTGCAACGGCGTTTGTATTCTCGCAGTTGGGTGCAAAAATTGTATTCTGTGATGTTGACCCATATACATTATGTTTAGATCCCTCAAAGCTTGAGGCGTTAATTACTAAAAAAACCAAGGCGATTGTGCCTGTACATTTGTATGGTCAGTGCTGTGAAATGGACAAGATTATGGCGATTGCACAAAGGCATGGTGTGCCGGTTATTGAGGATTGTGCGCACAATCCGGGCGGCTCATATAAGGGCATTAAGTCAGGTGCTTTGGGCAATATTGGTGTGTTTAGTTTTCATCAGCAGAAGAATATGTGTACCCTTGGTGAGGGTGGTATGGTTACAACTAACGATTGTACTTTTTATGAGCGCGTTTTTTCTTTCCGTTCGCTTTGCTGCCGTAACTATGGTAAAAGTGATAAATATCTTCCTATAGATGAAAAATATCCAATGGGCAAGAGTTACTGGAAGCTAATGTTTGACGATATTGGTTATAACTTTCGTATGACCGATGCGCAGGGGGCGGTTGGTATTGAGCAGTTAAAAAAGTTAGATGGTAATAATGCTAAGCGAATTTGTTTATCAACCTAAAATCCCGTGTGTGTAACTATGTTTTTTGAGGGATGTTAAAGGCGTCTATTATTGTTCGTTGTAAGGGTCCAGTTTCAGAA
>WRJX01000026.1 GCA_009778385.1 Candidatus Bathycorpusculum sp.
CGACATCAACATCTGCTGGAAGGGGGAACAGAGTTTCTATTTCTTCAGGGCTAAATTCATAAATTGGGGGAACAATACCCACCGGAGCAGCAACATTAACATCTGCTGGAAGTGTAACTGCGATTTCATAGAGTATTACAATTTTCTCAGGAGTAGTCTGTGCTGGAAGACTGCGAGTAGTGATGCTGTAACTTATGATAAGGTTTCGGTTATCAAGCAGCTCTGCAAGAGTCTGACCGTTCATTAAATATTCCCTTGCATTGGTTCCGTCCTCAAAGATGATTTCAGTGTTATCGTCTACGTTGATAACAAGTTTGCCGTCTTGACTGATTAGGATTAGTCCATTTTCTGTTTGTATAACATTGAACCGATCTGTTTTTTCAAACACAGAAAAAGATCCGTTGGCAGACACTGTTACACTAAGCAATAGAACTGTTGCCATTACCAATCCAATAACCATAGTCATTGCCAATCCAAAAATTTTTTTCATTTTTAATCGCTCCTTTAAGTTTCAACATTTATTTTTACAATTATCACAAATACAAAAAATACAATATAGCCATATTTCCACATTAAATCCACATCACCCCCACATTAATACCAAATTAACACATACAGCAATACTCACTTACACGCAAACACAAAACAAAACTTAACTATTCAGCCAGTGAGTAATTCTGAATAGGGTGGTTACTGTTCCTACGATGATACCTGAGATGGATTGTAGGTGAATCTTTTTTGTTTGATGACCATTCGATGATGAGACGATTTTGCCAAAATTCTCCTCCCCTCAACAGAACGAAAAACTAATGTTGCAAAGTAAAACGAGCCATAAAACAATAATTATTGTACAGTAAGTCAGCAATCTAAGCTGTGTGTGCAGATTAAAAAGAAGCAGAAGTAAAAAGCCTAAAATATTATGTTAAGTGTTGTTTATTTGATATAGGCTCTGGGGAGCTGAGGTAATGACTCAGCTGAGAGGACAACTTAATGGTTGTCGACCCTTTGAACCTGACCCAGGTAATACTGGCGGAGGGAAACAAACAAGTGAACACTACAACAAATCAAATTAGAACTAAATATAAGAACCCCAAAATTTTAGCTGAAGCGGCCATATTTATTGCGCTTGCTACAGCGTTAAGTCAAATTGTAATTTATGTTATGCCACAGGGTGGCTCAATTACACTTGCCTCAATGGTACCAATTATTTGGTTAGCATTGAGGCGTGGTCCAAAAGTTGGTATAGCTACCGGCGTAATTTATGGGATAATACAATTCATGCTTTTACCATATGCTATTGATCCGCTTCAGGTGCTCTTTGATTATCCCTTAGCTTTTGCGGCTTTGGGTTTGGCAGCATTTTTCCCAAATAAACCGATTCTTGGCGCAACAGTAGCTATTACAGGTAGATTTTTGATGCATTTTACTTCAGGGGCAATTTGGTGGGCACCCATATTTGCGCCAAGCATTAACCCAATTGCGTATTCATCAATTTACAACGGTAGCTACTTGTTGCCTGAACTTGTAATAAGTGGCATAATGTTGTATATGCTGCAGAAAAGCAGGGTATTAAAAGTGTATCTGTAGGAGCTAAAGTAAAATGGGAAAATTGAATAATCAACAATTACAGAAACTCCTCAAGTGTATTAGGGTTAGCGATGAGGTAGTTGTGCCGCCTATGATTGGTTATGATGCCGGTGTTCATCGTCTGGGTGATCAAATGTTGGTTGTTTCAACGGATCCATGTACAGGTGTTCCACAGGAGTGGTTTGGATGGTTTTTAATCAACTATGCCGCGTCGGATCTTTCTCTTTTTGGTGCTAAACCTCAATTCTGTACCATAAATCTGCTTGGACCAAAATCAACTGACCCTGCCATTTTTCAAGAAATCATGAAACAAACATGTGCAGCCGCTGACGAGCAAAACATAGCTATTGTTAGGGGTCACACAGGCATGTATGATAGCCTCAAAGATCTGCTAGGAGTTTGCACTGTTTATGGAACTGTTAAATCAGACAAGCTTGTAACTCCGGGAAACGCTAAACCCGGCGATTTGATAATGTGTACTAAACCCGTCGGCATTGAAACCCTAACCAATTTTGCATTAACACACCCAAAAACAGCAACAGAGTTTTTTGGATCTAGTAAAGTTCAAGAATTTGCAGACATGGTAAAGATGCAGAGCTGCGTAAAGGAAGCACAACAACTTGCTCAAGCAGGCTGTGTTAACGCAATGCATGACGCAACTGAAGGAGGATTAGTAACTGCACTTAATGAACTTTCAGAAGCCTCCAAAGTTGGCATCAAAGTAAACTGGGAAAACATACCAATCCCAAAAGAAGCTATGATGTTAAAGAAACAGTTTAGTCTTAGTGATGAACAGGTGTTAGCGTTATCATCAACGGGTACAATTTTGGCAGCAGTTCCACCATCGGCAAAGCATAAAGCTGTCCAAATTCTAAAACAACAGGGACTTTGCGCCTACTTTATTGGTGAATTTACAGAAAATAAAAAAAGAACTTTAGTAAAAGATGGAAAAGAAAGCGTTTTTCCAATGTCAGCTGAAGACATCTACACGATGCTGCTTGCAATTAAAGAATAAAAACACGATAAACACATGAACTACAACACTTTACAATACCCCCCTCAAATTTTGGCGCTTTTTAGACTATTCTTACCCCAAATATTCAAATTAATTACAAAATAATAACACTTGCCAACACAGATGACTTTTTATAAATATTGTGTTTGCTTTTAATAATTATTCAGTCACAAAAAATCCCAATCAGGGTAATTTTTAATTTCAAACCATATTATGTGAAATTGTTGTAGTCATAAGTTTTGACATTTGGATATCTTCATATTTTTGTTTTCTACACTCAAAAACTACCATAGTGTTTTAAAATCTTACGTAGCCACTATATTTGTGACTAAATAGTAACTAGTACCTTTTAACAGACCATATAATGAATTCATATTTTTCTTCTTACACAATTATTTTAGTTAAAATTCAAGAGTATTTAGGAAAGATACCGTTTACTTAAGAAAAAAGCAACCCATCTTTCCCTATAGGTGAAATAAATGATTCAGGTAAATCAAGGCTATTTCCATAAGGTTAGAGGTTACATACAAGAAACTATTGACTTTAGAAAAATTCAATTGAATAACCAAATGACCCACGTAAATTATGACATAGAACTGCTCAATTAACTGAGGTATAAAATGCCATCAAAAAACAAAATTTAAAAAGTAGCACAGGAAGCAAGAACCTATGGAGAAAAAACAAGCTTTAAAGTATCTTTTCATCATCACCTTTACGTCGGCTTTAATTTTATCTTACTTAACCTATCAACCAACAACACGCATCTACCACACCAAAACATTGTCTGATTACTGTGTTTTAATTGGGCTATGGCTCGTAACTTTTTGCACCATATTTACAATTTATAAACAGACTAAAAAAATAAAAATTGGACAAATACTTGACGCACTCACCACAGGCCTATCCTCAACCTCACTATCTACATTCATACTAGAATTCTACCCCCAATTCACCGGCCAACGCCTAACCAACTCAAACAACCTAACGTACTCTCTACCCATACAAATCATCACCACAATCATACTCTTTTGGCTAAGCACCAAAACAGAAAAAACAAACAACAAACCAAATTTAACTATGGTACCACGATAAGAACCTACTGTCGATTCATTTAAAGGGCAAGTCAAAAAGCAGTTCAAACATTTTCCAATTTGCTTTAGTTTTCATGTATCTATTTTGCGGAAATTTGTCGTTTTACGGATTATTCTGGCGCACCTTTGATAATAATCAAGTATAACAGAGATACAAAATACAGAGTGAAATAGAAATTGTTTGGCTGTTTTGCTCAGATGACAACGCAAAATTTCAGAATATTTTATCGCATATCGTACTAGCCTTAAACAAAAAACATCAGTCTTCAATACTGTTTCCGGAATTATCACAGATCATGGACGCCTCTATTTCAGAATGTTTCTGTGACTAAATAGCTACTATTTTCTTTCATATTTTTCAGGTCAACTTATCAAACTCTGGCATAGCTCCTGCCTACCACAGCACATCTTTTGAAGCATATGCGTCCTATACATCTGAATGAATGACTATGATGGTGGATGAATGAATGAGGGGTTTTCAAATGAGTTAGTTCATTTTAGCGCTTAGCTGGTTAATTAACTCTCGACCGCTTTTCTGGGGCATTATTACTGTGGATAGCATAATTGTGATTGTGTGACCTCCATTAAATTCAGAAACGATAAGGTCTTTAACGGTTAAATCAACCCCTATAAAAGGCGCTATTTTGTTGTGAAACTTTTTTGGAACCCTTAAGAGTATACCTCTATACTTATAAGGTCTTCTTTCAAATTTTGAACGTTTTATCACAAAATATTCTTGAAATTTAACCATAAAGAGTACCAAATAATGAAAATACAACAGAAGATAAAAACCCTTTTTAACAAAAATTCTGTAAAAAACAAACATTTAACACTTACACAAGCCCTTGGTTAAACAATTATCTCTAGCAAATTCAAACAAGACCACCTAACGCTCCTTTTCAAGATTAAACGGCTTACCTAAATAAAGCACCTTTTTAGGTAACAACATGTTCCAGTTCCTCAAAAAAGACCTTTCAACTGCCAAATCCCTTAAACAGTCAGGAAGTATTTCAGGCAACCCATTCTTAATCGGATACCAACGAAAACATTTTGAACAAAAAAGAACACCTGACAACACTTGAGTTTTCTCTCTAAAAACATATAGATCCATCGGATAATGACTGTCAGCCTGACATGCAACATAATGTAATAATGAACGTTTCATTAAACTATACCTTAGCACACTCTCACTTTGTTGCTCTAAAAGAAGACGAATTATTTACGAAACACCCTTTGACAAATTATAACAACATTAAACCTTGTGTTAATTAGCGTCTAGTGACAGAACACATATTTCATTAAAGTATAAATACAAAGTTTCGTGTTCCCACAGGTTTATCAAGACATAGTTACACAGCACATCTTCAAAAATTCAGGCTAAACATAAAATAATAACAAACAAACATCAAAACTTTTAAAGTAAAAATTGCAAAGAAAAAAAATAGAAAGAGGTATTGTGTGACTTTAGTTGTTTATTACTTTGGTTGTTTAGCAATTTGTTGTTGTTTGTGTTTTTGTGTTGTTGTTTGTTTGTTGTTTGTTTGTTGTTTGGTATGGGGTTGTGTTGTTGTTGGGGTTGTGTTGTTGTTGGGGTTGTGTTGTTGTTGGTCGTCGTTGTTGTTGTTTGTTGTA
>WRJX01000027.1 GCA_009778385.1 Candidatus Bathycorpusculum sp.
AAAATGTTATTAGCGCGTTAAAGAAACTTTAGCTCTCTAATAACGGAGTTACGCCTTATGAGTATATACTTTAAAAACTCTTCTTCTTCTCTTCTTTAAGTGTGCTCTCAAATGCATACATATTCTTGTTGTTTTCTGTAATCTTTGCAAGAATTTCTTTGGACTCATCGAGTTTTTCCCAAATTAGAGTAAGGATGTCGCGTACTTCTTGTTTCGATAATATGCACCTGCACATATTGTTATGCTGTAGATGAGGTCTTGTTTGTTTTGTCTGTTTTTGTTAGGTGTTTTATGGCTCGGTCAAAATCGCTTTCAAGTTGTTTCATTTCTTGTGTTCTGTAGATGTTAAATTCTTTTTCCGCTTTCTCCATTGCCGCTTTATGAGAAATACGCCCCTTGCCCTCCAGTAGCTCTCTTCTGTTGGCAAGCATTTGTTTATCAAGTTCTAAAATCCAATCCGTCATGGTCATGGTATGTTCTTCTAAGGCTTGCAGTTCTGCATAATCAAGAAATTGCGACACCAACAAATTCAACACCTGCAACTCTTTCTCACTTAAATAATTTTTAGCAACACGTACATCCTCTTTAGTGATATAGTTTCCCTTAAAATTAGTCATGCCAACCAACGGTTTTTTGTTATCTACTCGTTCATAAATAACCTCCGCCGCCGTATGTTTATGTACAGCATAATGTAGCTTGTTTTGTACGGTCGCAAAAAACTCTTTTGTAACCTCCGTTTGGGAGTCATAGTCAATTGATGTTGCATAAATGTCAGTAACCTGTTGATACAAATTCCGTTCACTACTGCGAATATCACGAATACGCTGCAACAATTCCCGAAAATAACGTCCACCCCCACTTTTTAGACGCTCATCATCAAGAACAAACCCCTTACGAATATACTCATTTAACCGCTTTGTCGCCCACTGACGAAATTGAGTACCCCGCAACGATTTAACACGATAACCAACAGAGATAATCACGTCAAGATTGAAATAATTCACTTGATAGATTTTACCGTCCGTTGCAGTTGTTGCATAATTTGCAACAACTGACTTTTCATCTAATTCTCCCTCCTCAAACACGTTTTTGATGTGACGTGATATAGTGGACTTATCCCGTTCAAACAGCATTGCCATTTGATCAAGTGTTAACCAAACAGTTTCCTCATCAAACCGTACATCAACAGATATTTTCTCATCATCTGTTTTGAATATAACAATTCGATCCTCAGACTCTTTCATGACATAGCCTCGTCTACAGCTACCGATTATTCAGCCATATTTAAATCAGTTACTAAACCAATTAATTACGCAATGTTGCTTTGTTTTATGGTAAACGTAACGTGTAGATGGTGTTGGTATGAATGATGGCGAGTTGAAGCATAGGGTAAATCAAGTTATGTATGAGTTGATGACCTCACTGGGTGTAGTTACTCCTGTGGATGTTATGCAGAAGGTTGGTGTTTTGTCAAAGGCGAATTATGAAAAATGGCGTAACGGTAAAGTTGATTATTTGGAGCGGGTTTGTACTTGTAATTTGAGCAAGCTCTCTACGCTTATGCAGGAAATTAGAGTGTTTGCTAAGAAAAATGAGCTTAACCCTTCGTGGACGTATTATCATGGTTGGGCAAACGCTAAAGACCAAAAGCTGCGATTTAGTAAGTCGGGAACTGAGGCTATTGAGCAGAGTTATGCTACAAGTTACATAAGCCCCAAAACAATAACCAAACTAAAAACTGAGAAAAACCCCTAATTCTCCATAGTTTAAGTTTTGAAAATTTACTTGCATAAACAATCACATTAGCTGTATGTTGTGTTAGCTGGTGGTTGGGCATTGTTTTCTTTTTTAGTTTTTAAGCCCTCTTCTTCGTTCCATTCAATATCAGATTCTGCTATGTCAGCCCAGCATTGGTGACATATAGCGTATCTATCTTGACCAACCTGTAAATACATAACTATATCTCTGTTGGGACATTTTGGGTTTAGGGGGTTTTTGCATTGTTCATCTGTCAATTTTTATACATCCACAAGTGATAGTTCAGTTTTTTAAAAAGAGCCAGATGCGTTCACAAACTCTATCTGAAGGGAGTAAATTTTTCATTTAGGTTTAAAGTGTGGTTGGTCTTAGGGTCAGTTTGTTCATTGTGTCTCAAATTGGTAGAGTTGGTTTTTGTACAAATACAGCCTTTCATGTTTTTTCGCAAGAAAGATGCAGATTGGGTTTCTTAGGTTGTAGCGTCAATACTGTGAATTTGACTCGAGATAGCGCATCGCTTATTTTTTTGTCAGTAACCTGATTCTAATCGAACTTGCAGAATTTACTCGATGTTTTTGTCTTCTTTGAGATTGTTTAATGCCATAAGTAATTTTTGTGTTCGATAGTTGTCCTGTAGCTTTATAATTCGAGTTCTAGGATGTTTAGGTTTGTTGTGGTGCTCACTGGTTAGGATGCCTTCTGTTTCCAATAGTTTGATGTTTCGGTTGACTTCATTGTATTTAGCGCCTACTTTGTTTACAAGTTCCATCATGTGTAGTTCTTTTGGTTCTGATAGTTCGTTTAGGATCCTTTGCCTGACTCTTGAAGCCAGTAATATTTTGAGATCCATTTAAAACAGCCCTTGTGTCGTTAGACACTAACCAAGATACGTAAGTAAGCATCCTTAAATCAGATGGATAGTTTCAGAAACAACCCGCTTACCGCTTGTTTGATGAAAATACGCTGAATTTTTATAAAAAATAGAAAATGCTCCTCAAATATTGTCTGACTTTAACTTTTCATAAAAACTTCCCTGGTTTCTTATGGCTCTTGTTTAACGGGTTCGCTTTTATAAATCGCCACTACTCGCTTTATTCTCCATTTTTTAATTTTTTGACAGTTTACTGCTTTGTCTGTCGCTGTCTTTTGATTGTTGCATAAAAGTGTTTACAAAGCAAGGTAGTAGTATTTGGTGTGTAATCGTTGTTGAAGTTTCTGGGTCGATCAGAATATGTTTAATGTGCTTGACCGTATTCTGGGTTGGGAACCATGCTTCTGCATTTTAGGCATTTGTAGTAGTGAATTTTTTTTCGACAAGGCGGACATGCGCTTTGTGCAACAGGATTTTTACAAATGGGGCATATTAAATCAGGTGTGGACATTTTTATTTCTCCGTGTGAAAATTAAAAGTCGTAAAAAATTGTGTTGGCAATATGTTCAAACGATTGTCATAGAGTTGTGCTTTCTCCGAGAAATTATTGATTGAATATGCGTATTCGTAGGTTGTTGTTAATTTTGGGTTATCAGTAAGTTGATGTTTTTTGATTGATAATTTAATTTTTGGGAGTACTAGTTTCAAGTAGACACCACAAAAAAGAAAATATGGTTTTAATTCTTAAAGCAGATGAATTGTTTCTGAAAGTGCTCGATATGGGTGGATGATGTGGTGAGTTATATCGTGCAGAAGTGTTGATTAGCGCCATCTTTTGTTTTAAGCCTTTGTTATTGTTTGATGGTTTTTAGGTGTTTACTGAGTAGCGGTATGGTGTGGGTAAAGGGAAAGTGACCTATCGATAAAAAATTTTAGCGCAAAGTGTTTACACGCCATATGTGATACGATGTATGTGGTTTATGTTATTGAAAAGTGAAAAACAGAGTGGTTGATGTCGAAATGGACTGAATAATACACTACTAAGCAGGTCGAGATACGCGGTGGTCTTTTATGTGTGTTTTTGTTTTTTGGTGTTTTTAGCAAAGTAATTTTTCTTCATCGAGACTTTTTTGTGCTTTAATGAGTTTTTGTGTTCTTTGGTTATTTTTTAGTAGTCGTATCATTCTTGTTTTGGGTTGTTTTGGAAGTTTTTGGTATTCACTTTTAATTATTCCCTCTTTTTCTAAGAGTAGTAAATGTGGATTTAGACCTGAAAATGAGCCGCCTGTTATGCGGTTGAGTTTTGTTACAGACAGACAACTAGATTGTGTTAGCGCTTCTATGATTCTTTGTCTGATTTTGGAGGAGTAAATTTCTTCAAGATCCATAAAAGGGTCGTCCAAGAGTTTATCTCAATAAAGAATGATTTGCTATACACTTTAAGGTAGTGGTCAGTTTCTGAAAGTACCTGTTAGGCACGGTTCTTTAGCTAACGTATCATCTAATTTTTATTCTGAAGGTGTTTACTCGAAGACCCCGCTAAACAGCTAAAGGGTTAGTTGTAGTGTTCGTTAATATGCTCCGTTGTACACATTACTGCCTTCACTATGGGTTTCTGCTTTGTTGCCCGAAATTATTCCGCCTAATCTGTTAAAAGTGCCAAGGTTGTACACGCCTCCGCCATTATCGCCCGCTTTGTTGTTGGAAATTTTGCCACCCGATATAGTAAATGTGCCGTTACTGCTGTATACGCCGCCACCAAAGTAAGCGTTGTTGTCCGAAATCTCGCCGTTTGACATTATAAAAGTGCCCTCCGGCATGATGAATACGCCTCCGCCGTTACCCGATGTGTTGTTAACGATTCTTGCTTCACCTGCCATATTAAAAGAAGACCCAGATTCTAAGTACACTCCACCGCCGTTTCCTGTAGAAGCGGCGTTGTTAGCAATAACTGCATTATCCATCATATTAAAAGAACCCTCAAAATATACTGCCACACCCCCACCATAATGAGTTGCAAAGTTGTTAGTAATCACTGCATCACCTGACATGCTAAAAAAGCCCTTCACAAATACGCCACCACCATATCGTGCGCCTCCATTGCCTGAAATCATGCCCCCAGACATTTCAAAAGACCCTCCACTATACACGATCACACCACAACCCTCATCACCAATGTTGTTACCAGAAAT
This sequence comes from Candidatus Bathycorpusculum sp., assembly GCA_009778385.1. Classification (GTDB taxonomy): domain Archaea; phylum Thermoproteota; class Bathyarchaeia; order Bathyarchaeales; family Bathycorpusculaceae; genus Bathycorpusculum. Next base: position 4,822 of record WRJX01000027.1, read on the forward strand.
CTCGCCATCAACCATGAAAAGTTTACCCCCAGAATTAACAGTTACACCCCTTCCATTAGTCTCCACCTCATGAGTTACGATAATACCCTCAAGTTGTAACACTCCGCCGTCATCAATAGTGATAGTGGTTTGGTCTTTTGCTCCAGTTAGTTTGAAAAAACTATTATCGCCCGTATTGCTTGTTAAGGTAATCTCTTTGTTGGCGGAAATAACAAGGGGTTTAGTAAGTGTAATATCGTTATCAAGTTTAATAACTGGGGTTTCTACGGCTTTATTAATTGCCTCTCCAAGTTCTTTTTCACTCTTAACATGTATTACACCATTAGGGGAAGTGTCATCAGAACTCATCATAAATACACCAATAACTATCAATGAAGAAATTAACAGCACAGTTAACAGAACAACTATTATCACAGTTTTACGCTGGTTATGAACCTTGAACTTTGTCTCAACATTCATGCTCATATTACTCACCGCACACAAATACTCAATGGTAAAGAGAATGCTAAATGTGTTTCTATGAACTCCTCTGTCGTAAGTTTTTATTAAAATTTGACGAGAATACTGCAGCCGTTAGGCTGCAGATGAATCGTCGTTAAGTTCTTTTGTGTGTTTTGTTTTGTGTTTTT
>WRJX01000028.1 GCA_009778385.1 Candidatus Bathycorpusculum sp.
GTGACTTTTCCTATAAAACAGTTTTTATTAATATTGGTTGTGAGGCAAAAAACTGGTTAGAGCTGTTTTCTTGGTTTACCCTTTTGAGCGTAAGTCTTTTAATTTCTTTATGTTGAGTTTTTTAGAAGTCTGCTCCCTGTAAAATATCTAGGCATTACATACTTTGTTTTGAATGCTCTTTCAATTTCGTCAGGCAAAGAATCAACAGAGTTAATCAGCGTTGTCACATCAAGATATTGTAAGTTAACACCATAAATCTAGTTATTAACAGGGTTATTCAATTTTGCCTCTATCTGTGCTATTTTCTTTTTAAAGTAAAAAAACAAAGCGCCAGCGACAACTCCAACAGATATAACCACAACAATCACAATATCCATTAAACTATAACCACTCATAGATGATTCACTACCACTATTATTAGTTGATTCATCAGTACCGCCAGACCCAGAGCCATCATTACCATTAGAATTGTATACATCATTACCATTTGGAGCTGTGTTATCCGAAATCACACCATCTGTGTTGCTAAAAACACCATTCCCTACATACACTCCGCCACCATTGTACTTGGCTGTGTTACCTGAAATCACACCGCCACTCATATTGAAGTCACCATCAGTACACACACCACCGCCAATGGGAGCTGTATTATTAAAAACCACACCATCATACAAGTTAAAATTACTAAAGGCATAATAATTGTACACTCCACCACCCTTATCCTCTGCAATATTATCAGAAATCATACCACCACTCATATCAAAACTATTCCACACGTTAAATACCCCACCGCCCTGTACAGCTTTATTGCCAGAAATAATGCCGTCATATAAACTAACTTTGCCATTATAGTTGTCCACACCACCACCGCTGAAATAAGCAGTATTATTAGAAATTTTGCCACCCGACATACTAAATTCATAACCAGTATTGAACACGCCACCACCCGCTCTAGCTGTGTTGTTAAAAATTTCACCACCAGACATACTAAAACTACCACAGTTAAACACACCACCACCGACACCAGTGTCTGAACCTTTAGACACATCAAGAACAGCATTATTGTTAGAAATCACACCACCCGATAGGTAAAGTACACCCCCAAAATTAACAAATACACCATTACCATCATCCTCACCCATATGGGTTACAATAACACCATCAAGCCTTAATACACCACCCTTATCAACAACAATAGTACTCACCTCATTTGCACCAATTAACTTGAAAAAACCAGTTTTATTATCACTTGTTAGCGTTATATCTTTAGCATATGGAATAATAAGAGATTCTGTTAATTTGATATCACTATCAAGAACAATAACTATTGGTTTTGAGGCGCTGTTTATAGCATTTTGAAGCTCTGTCTCATCACTAACCATTTTATCAGGTGCACCTAATGCAAATGGAGAAACATTAGTAAACACCCAGACAAAACAAAAAGAAACTAATGTTACCATAAACAGTAAAGAAGCAAAAACCAAAGCCTTCCGACCATGAATGCAATGCAAACTATTTTGGGATTTAACATTCATACCCATGCCGATAACCTGAGTTCCAATTAATATTTTCTTTTCATGACTTGAAGATTTCTAATAAAGGGCAAACCCTTCACAGTCCATAAGAACAAATAAGCATTTTAGAATAAAACTTTTTGGTAACCTATCAGTTAGAATAACGTGTACATTTGAAAAGAGAACAAAAATTTTGAGTAAAGTAGCCCACATATCATCGAAGATATTTGCAAGCTGATTAAAGTTGGATTTGAATATGTCACAGGAGAATACAATGACGACGACAAAATTTTTAGAAAACACAAATAACATTCTTAGCAAACTTAACCATAAAAAATATACCAATATTCCCCTCAGTAGACCAATAATCTAATATGGTAAATAAAATCTTTTCAATATGCTTTTGGATTGACATGTGATGGCTGAAGAGTACAGGGCGGATTTTCCAAGTGAGACAATTAGAGAGGGTAAAATAGAGGTTTTGGTGCCTAAATTGTCAGCTTATGGTGTTGTGCCGTCGGATTATGCTCCGTCTAGGGCTCCTGTTTTTTATAATCCTGTTATGGAGTTTAATAGGGATTTATCTGTTTTAGCATTTAAAGCGTATCAGTATTTGGTTAATCATGAAGTTAGTATCTGTGAACCTTTAACTAGTCAGGGTATTCGTGGAATTCGCTATGCTACTGAAATTGATGGGGTCACTCGTGTGCTGCTTAGTGATATTAATTATCATGCGTATGAGCTTGCGCAGCATAATATAGAACGTAATAATTTACAAGGTAAAATTAGTCTTAAGCATAAAGATGCTAATTGTGTGCTAAGTTGTAATGCTTCGCCTAAGAAGCGTTTTGATATAATTGATATTGATCCCTTTGGGACTCCAGTGCCTTATTTAGATTCGGCGTTTATGGCACTTAAAAATAAAGGTTTGATTGCGGTAACAGCTACGGATTTGGCTCCGCTTTGTGGTGTTCATGCAAAAGCGTGTTTTAGAAAATACGGGGGTAAGCCAATGCGTACAGAGTATTGTCATGAGTTGGCTGTTAGGCTTTTAGCGGGTTGTATGGCGCATATGGCAGCTAAGCATGACATTGGAGTTAAAATTCTCCTTAGTCATAGTAGTGATCATTATATCCGAGTTTACGCCCAGATTGGTTATGGTTGTCAAAGAGCAGATGATAGCCTAAAAAGTACGGGGTATATTCTGCACTGTTTTAATTGCCTACATAGAGAAACCACACAACAGTTGTTTAGCTGTTTAACATGTCCTGAATGCGGCGCAAAAATGGATTACGCGGGACCCTTATGGATAGACAACATAAACGATGAAGCGTACATTAACCAAATTCTTACTGAAAATCAGATAGACCCGTTTAGAAACAGTCCTAAAATTAGCAAACTCTTAACCACCCTTAAAGCGGAAGCAGAGGCACCTATAACATATTATGTGCTAGATAAAGTATGCAAAAAGCTTAGTTTACCCGCAACATCAACACAATCTGTCGTAGTAGCATTACAAAGCGGTGGTTATCAAGTGGTGCAGACACATTTTAATCCACGAGGCATAAAAACCAACGCGTCAGCCACTGTAATGCATGAAACACTCAAAAAATTAGTAACACCTTAATTTAAGAGCGTTAGGTAAACAAAAGTTTAAAGAGCAAACTTGCTTTCTAAACAGTGTTAGTTAGTGCGTGAGTGAGTAGTAGTATGAATGATAAAGTTGCGGTTATCGGCGCGGGTATGATGGGAAGCGCTATAATTAAAAGTCTTGTTAAAGGCGGTTATAAGGGTCAAATTACCGCGGTTGATATTCAAATTCAGAAATTAGCCGAGTTTGAAAAAATAGGTGTTAAAACAGGTTCAGACAACTGTAAGGCCGCTGAGGAGGCTGACATAGTTTTTGTTATAGTTAAACCGGGGGATGTTGAGGCTGTTCTTAGAGAAATAAATAAAGAAACTAGAGGTAAGCTGGTAATTTCTGTTGCTGCAACGGTGCCGCTTATGTTTTTGTGTAAGCATGCGCCTGAGGCTAAAATTGTGCGCATCATGCCTAACTTGGGCGCTATGGTACAGGCTGCGTACACTGCGTATTGTTGTGGATCAAACGTTACTGTTGAGGAAAAACAGAAAATTCAAACACTGTTAAACATGATGGGCGTTTGCGATGAGGTGGATGAAAAATACATGGACGCCCTCACAGCAGTTAGCGGAAGCGGTCCGGGGTATATTTCAATTATAATTGAAGCGTTAACGTATGCAGGTCTTAAAGTTGGCTTACCCAGAAACATTGCTCTAAAAAGCGCAGCCCAAACTATTCTAGGTACAGCCAAACTTGTTATTGACTTAAATGAAGACCCGACAAAAATTAAAGATATGACAACTACACCCGGTGGAACAACCATTGAAGCTATTTACCAAATAGAGCAAAGTCAAATTAGACCCGCAATGATACGCGCTATAGAAGAGGCTACAAAGAAAAGTGCACAAATCCGTGAAAAACTCAACCTAACCTGAGAAACTATTGCATGTTTGAAGCGGTAATTTTTGATTGGGACGGAACATTGGCAGATACACGAGAAGCCATAGTTTCTTCTTTTCAACAAACCCTAAAAGAAATCAACATAATCACCCCAGACAAATACATTGAACGACGCATGGGCATTGGCGCTGCAGAAACTTTTCGTGAAATATTACTAGAAGCAAAACTGCCTGTTGATGAATCACTAGTTAAACAGCTGGTTGAAAATAAAAGTCAGAAACAAATCAACTTAAAAAATCAAATTCAACTATTTCCAGGTGCAATTGATCTCTTAGAGACTTTACAGGGCAAAACCAAGATAGGCTTAGCCTCAATGAATAGCAAATCAGTAATTGAGGCCATAGTTAATGCCAAAGGGTTAAAAAAATACTTTCAGGCAATCGTTACTGTTGAAGCAGTTAAATATTCTAAACCTCACCCAGAAATTTTCCTTAAATGCGCCCAACAGTTAGACACGTTACCCTCAAGATGCGTAGTTATAGAAGACTCACTTTTTGGAGTTAAAGCCGCTATAGCCGCTAAAATGAGCTGCATAGCAGTTACCACAGGTGCTTACAACAGAAATGAACTAAAACAAGAAAAACCTGATGTAATTGTTACAAATCTACAGCAGACTGAAGTGCTTAATTTTATTTCAAGGTAATATTTTTGATAGTTGCAAGTCAAGTATACATATAGAGCATTGTTGTTTTGGTGTAACCGAAAGTTTATTTCTTAATCAAACCGTTTTTCATGTGTAGAAGGGTATACGCAGTGGCAAATACTAAGAACGGTTATGATCATTATGAATTACTTAGCGCCTTGCAGAAATGTGTACGCAGAGGTATGGAGTATGAGGCAGTACATTTTGCGGCGGAATTAGAAGAGTTTAATCCAACAATGCTATGGAACCGTCTAAAAATCATCGCATCTGAAGACATAGGTCCAGCAAATCCCTTAATGCCGCTACTCATTGATTATCTACAAAGGCAGTACCAGACTGAAAAATCCAAACTCGCCGAATCCACATACAAACTCTACCTAATTAATGCAGTTGTATGTTTATGCCGTAGTCAAAAAAGCAGAATAACCGATGATTTACAAACTATAGTTTACATAGAAAGAGAGAACGGCAAGTTTTTACCAATTCCTGATTTCGCACTTGATAAACATACTGCACGGGGCAAAGCGATGGGCAAAGGAATAGACGACTTCTTTAACGATGGAAACAAAGTAGTAAATGAAGCATTTCTAAACCCATACACAGAAAAAGCAAAAGAACTACTCAAAAAAGTACATAGAGATTTTGGATAAGCTACGGTTGATTGGTGATAACAAAGAGGCACTTTTGGTTCTTGATAAAGAACTTGCCACAAGGGTTTTTATCAACCCTTTCTCGACAAAAATCAGTAAAATACGCAGAACATCCATCAGAGGAAAAAATGAAACCGATAAAGTATGAGAAAATGACGTCATCTATCTAAACATGAAATACTCTAAAAAACAATCCCACGAACACTTAGGAACAGTTAAATGATAATTTGCGAAAAACTGTGTTGGATGAAGCCTCTGAAATAGTAAAAATAGGCAAAAACACCCCGTTTGGAGGCGGAAATTACACACTAAAATCGAGTACCCATCTAAGCATATGCTCAAAAGGGTAAACCAAGAAAACAGCTCTAACCAGTTTTTTGCCTCACAACCAATATTAATAAAAACTGTTTTATAGGAAAAGTCAC
>WRJX01000029.1 GCA_009778385.1 Candidatus Bathycorpusculum sp.
CTTTCCCAGATCCTTACCGTTCTATCGTGTGATGCTGAAGCAAGAAACACACCATCACGATCAGGGCTGTATATCCCACTACGCACACAAGCTGTGTGGCCTTCAAGGGCATCAACTAAAACAAATTTATCATTGGCTTTGTTTCTTTCCCACACCCTTACCGTTCTATCGTGCGATGCAGACGCAAGATACAACCCATCAGGACTATAACACACACAATTCACACCCGCGGTGTGACCTTCAAGTCCTTTAAGAGTGTCAACTAAAACAAATTTATTATCGGCTTTGTTTCTTTTCCATATCTTTATTGTTCTATCGTGTGATGCTGAAGCAAGAAACACACCATCAGGACTATATGTCACGTTGTTCACAGAACTTGTATGTCCATTAGAAAAAAATGTTTTCCTGTTTATGTGAGATCCTACAAATTTACTGCCTCTGATGTCTTTTTCTACTAATGAACACATTCTCAAATCTAACTCTGAAAAATCTTCGTTTGACAGATTACCTTTGCAGGAATAGTTAATTATTTGTAAAGCGTTAAAAACTCCAATTTGTGCTTTATTTCCCGCTTCGTTTTTAAAATTTTTTAAATATTCCCTTAATGATGATGGTTCATTTAACAGTGTTTGCTCCTTTAATTTTAATGGTTTCGCTGATTTATGTTCCTGTAAAATTTCTAAAAGCATCTGAGAAATATAAAAAGGCAAAATTCTATCAGTAAATACCGATTTATCCTGTAAATTCATTTGATTTTTTATGTGTGTTGCTGAGAAAATATCTCGGAAATATTGGTGGATAAAGCTGTAAGTATTTTCTTTAACTCCTTCAACGGGTTTGAGTTTTATTATGCTAAAGTTATTAACACATTTTTCTAATAAAAACCGTGTTTTACCTGTTTTGTTATCTAGTGCATATAGTGTAGGTTCATAAAAATTTAAATCATCAGGTTTTTTATCAATACCTTTAACATGTGTAACAAATTTACCAATATGTTCTTCTAAGTCTCCGATGGTAAAATGGAATTTTTCCTGCTTTTCTACTGTATACGCTATGTATGGCAACAACCACCGGAACAAAATTTTTGCAAATCCTTCAAGTTCAAATTCTTCACGCGAATCTGCTTTGATAATTTCATGCTCTAAAAAATTCCAGACGATTTCGCCTGCTGTAATAGGATCTTTAAGAAAGTTTGTTTTATGTAAGTTGTCGATCGATTCTGGTTCTTTAATCCCAAGTGTAAGTGTATATATTTTTAACAACATGGGATTAACTTAAAACAGTATACAACTCAGGTGTACGCACTATTTTTTTATCAGTTGGGGCATGTTTTTTTAACCAGTCATCAACAGCTTCTTTGTCAATAGGTTTAAAGGCCAGTCTTGTAAAGCCGCTAGTTTTAGAGGGTATAACATCGTTTCGAGAAGTAATCAATATCTGTATATTCTTTTTTGTTGCTAACTTTTTTAACTCTTCTAAGAAAGCTTGATTATATTCAGGTTCGGTTTTCATTTCATTGAGGCCATCAAGTAGAAGAACAACAGTCTCTTCATCCATTAAACGATTGTAATTATTCTCTTCAACTCCATAAACGTCTACTATGCGTCTATGAATGGTGTTTGTAGCATTATAATCGCATAGAGGCACATAAAAAACCTGAATGTTTGACTTCAAACAAATATCCCATAATCGTATACAGGTTGTTGTTTTGCCCATTCCCCCCTCACCTATGAGAATTGCATGACAACAGCTGTTATCTTTGAGTTTAGTTAAAACATCCTCAACAGTATATTCATTGCTGTTGTCTTTTATTTTCATGGGGATATATTTGTCATCTTCATGCAAAACATTATACAATTTTCCAGTATCTGTTTTCCATTTGGTTAGTTGAACTTTTGAATTATCCCTATATAGTTCAGGGTGATAATCAGACACCATTATTAGTTGAACAAAATCTTTTACCCATTGAACCAAATCTTGATGTGATGAATCGAGCTGTTTAATTTGATCTTGTATCATAGTTATGCGCAAGTCATTGTATTGACCTGAAAATAGTTGTGAGTCTACCACTTTTTCCACTATATTTTCTAGAAATACAGCCGATAATTTACTCAGATCATCTTTGGAGAGAACGCCAGGATTATTCTTTACATGTTGCTCTAGGAGACTTTCGATTTTATCGTTAATTTGGGGTGATGCCAAATTCTCTGCCAGATCCTCCATGGAAAATGCAGATTTCAAAGCTTTTTCAATAAAAGCCTTTTGTTGTTCTGTGAGTTGTTCCTTAACTTTTTCAAGGGAGGCGTTAATAATTTTTTGAAATTCTTTTTCTTTTCTTTCGAGAAGATCAGGTTCAAAAACCCCTCTCAATCGCAAGTTATTAATAATCAAATCAGACGATGGCACAATCAAATTAAGTCCCAATGTCGATGGATTTAGAATAGCCGCGACAATCACTTGGATAGCAAATTTGGATCCAACAAATATTTTCTCTTTCGTCTTTTTGGTAATGTTCCTCTTTGTTGTTGGCAACTTCACGTTATTCCCTCTCCTCTCATCTGAGACAGATAACGCTTTGGCTATCTATCTAACCCCAATTTGATCTGAAATACACTGAGAAATATTGTTAAATAACATATATGTTTTATTAACTAACCTTGCAGTAACCTTTCTGAAGTTAATTCTTTGTCCAATTTGTTTTTCGTCTCTTAGTGTCTCTTTGTTCTATTCTGTTGTGGTTTCGGCAAGTTGAATCCAGCATTGTTGACATATTGGTAATTTCTCTTGATTAACTTGCAGGTAGACAACTATGTCTTTGTTTTGGCATTCTGGTTTTAGGGGGTTTTTGCATTGTTCCATCATCAAACTCACGTGTTCACTGTTTGATGTTTCTGCTTTTTTAAAACTGGAAACATGTTTTTGCAAACGAGGTTCATAAGATGAGTAGTCAAAACATAAACCCAAAAGAAACTACAAACAGGCTTCATGTGTTAGGTATTGATGCAGAGATAGATCCTGCGGTTGGTAAAAAGTTGAAGCGGGGGATTTATGCGTCTGATCGTATTCACTCGCTGGTTATGGGTTTTCCGGGGTGTGGTAAAACACGCTTTTTACTCTCCATGATTAAGCAACATATTGATTGTGGGGAGGGTTTTATGGTGTTGGATTCTCATAGCGATCTAACGCAACTTGTTCTCTCACATATTCCCCCTGAGCAATGGGACAGGGTTATCTACATTAATCCTTGGTCGGCTTTCGAAGACAAATATGACAATCATGTCTTACAAATTAATTTCTTAGAACACCATGATCCATACGAGCGGGATGTGATTGCTAGGCTGTTTATGGATACTTTGGGGAAGCTTTACGAGCGTTGGTGGTGGGGGGGCTTTGTCTTGATATGATCCTGCTAAATACTCTATACCTACTTATGGAAAAAGAAAACGCCAAACTACCCGACCTCTACCAAATCCTCTCCAACCAAGAATTCTAAGGCCTGCTCACCGCCAAAGGTAATAACGTCAAAACGTTTGGGAAAAATAATACGTTAAAATGTCATGATATAACATTGGATCTCCCAGTCGCAAAAGGCTGTTCTGTTCGCAACTTCAAATATATGTGAAGATTTGTTGAATTTGTCGATGATAAAGAAAAAGTGTACATGGTGTCTGCACTTTTGAGCTGGTCACATAACTGCTCCTTTTCGATAAAACTTGAAAACGACAAACTTGAAAGAACCTTTGTTGTTTATCAGTTGTCGGGGTATGCTGTTGCTGGGGTTTATTTGTGAGCTTTATGGTTTGTGTGAGTGGGTACTTGTTTGTGTTAAGCCTCTTGCACCTGAAGTTGCCAAATTTTTGTTTTTCTACGCTCAAAAAACGCAACATGTAGTGGTTTGAATTTTAGACTACCGTTATAGTTGCGGGTTGAGTAGTTATGTTCTGTAAACAAAGTCAGTTGGTCTGTTTATTTGTTCTTCAAATATTTTATTGCTGTTATCGTACTCTTTTTTTAGTTTGATTATCTGATTAATTATTTTATAAATTTTTTCTTTGGTTGTTATGGGGGATGATTGATAGATTTTTAGGCAACCCGTTTTAATTTTGGTGCCCTGTGGTTTATAATTTTTAGAGAATGTTATCCTAAAGCCAATCTCACCTGACTCGTATTTTTTCAATAAAAATAGGGCGAATTGTTGATTGTAGTCTAATAACGTCTTTATTTTTGTCTCGTCTAATTTTATATAGTCATTATAACGTAATGTTTTTGTTTGTGGAAGGATTGCAAATAAGGTAGCGAATCCTTCTGTTTCGTTGTTGATTATGTCGAAGTCACTTTTTGCTTTTAGTAAGCTGCGTATGTATTCTCCGTTGGAGAACATGTTGTGTATTAGTTCTTGAAAACCATTTACACCAAATAATTTAAATGCTGTATATGCAGAAATTGGGCCGCTGGATCCTCTGGATAGTTCTAGGGTCCATTCGAATGGTGAGTATTCGCCGTGTTTTAATGAGTCAATATTGTATGCTGATTTTCCGCCTAATGCTTGTAGATCAGTTTTATTATTTACCATTATACAACTTGAGATATAGGGGCAAAACCCTGTTTTGTGAAAATCAACACCAAAAGAATCTGCATATTTTAACTCAGAAATCTTATCCCTCATAGCAGACACTTTTGCAATTTCTGCTTGTGACATATTTAATCTATTTTTTTTAAAATCATAGTGCTTATAAACTAACCATACCCAGCCAATTACGGAGTCAACATGGATATGGGGGGTATAGTCTAGTTTGAGTTCTTTTACAAGTTTGTCTTTTATTTCAACTATTTTTTTGATAGGGTCTATTATAACTTCATTGGTTGTTCCACCGTTAATAATTATACAACCAATTTTTGATCCATTTCTCAATTTTTCTCTTAGGGTGTCTTCTAGTATTTTTAAATCTATTTGACCGTTTGCAGTAGTGGGTAAACTTAGACAGGCATCGCTACCTATGCCTAGCCAATCACATATTTCAAAATGGCATGGATGCGCCTTTTCACTGGTAATAATTACTGCTTGGCTATTGCTAACTCCTGTTTGTCTAACGTTGGGAATTGCTTTTACAAGTCCAATTTTACCCGCGTATAGGCTTATACCTTTGCCTCCAAACGTAAACACTCCGCCTGCCTTTTTAGTATCCCAGCCTACTAACTCTGCTAAAAACTTTGTAACCACTAATTCAGTAGCTAACAGATAACCTGAGGGTTCATCTTGTGCAAAATTGGGGTTAAACAAACTCGCATATGCAGAACTAGCTATACTTACTAAATTAGCTGGTGGCGTAATGTTTATCATTGTTTCTGCTTTTTCCCATTGAACAGTCCTCTGAAAATACTTTGACAATTGCCTTATTACTTCTTTGGGGCATTCTGAATTAACCGGCAGGCTCTCGGAATCCAAAAACTTTTTGTAGGGTTCAATTTCACCCCTTAACATAGCTCTATCTTTATCTATATACTTTAAAGTGTCATTTGCAAGCATGCCCAAATACTGCACCATAGTTTCTACAGCATCAGCTTTATTTTCCGCTGCAAAATAATCATAAAAACTTTTATGCGTCTCATTGCCTTCGGATGAATTTTTGTCTTCATTAGATCTTGTAGGTACGAATTGTCTACCGCAGACTTTACATTTATAGCGCTGCTCACCCTTAACAAAACCAGACTTATAGACACTTTTACATCCGCACGCCGTACAAAACATGACAATACCCACACTTACACCCTACCTCAACATAAAATACTTTATTTTGCTAAAACACTCTCAAGCAAAAATAATCCTAAGTTCCTCTTCGTCAGTTTTAAATTTTGGTCTTCACAAAACAAGATCAAATCTTTAGAATCATCTCAGAGATAACTAACGTGAACTCTGCAGAGGCCTTTCTTTAAGAATTCTCTTAACTTACCCTCAGATATTATGGCACTAACCAAAACATTAGTGTCGAGCACCACTCGAAACATCTCTTATCAGTTAGCCTTCCGGGTTTCTGTTTCTTGATGAAAATAGTGAAAGAAATAGTGACATAAGCGTACGTATTGTGCTCTCTTTGGGGCTGTTGGTTTGATTATCGTATGGTTTTTTTCTGCGGGGGCGCACAGAGCTTGTTTCTAAGGAATTAATTAATTAGTGGAATTAAAATTTGGATCTGTTTATTGCTTGGTTAGAAAAATAAGTAGGCTTCTACTGAAGTGCCCCAGTTTTAGTGCTTAACTGAGGATGCTTATTGTTGCTAGCACTTAAGTGAA
>WRJX01000030.1 GCA_009778385.1 Candidatus Bathycorpusculum sp.
GTGTGTCACCTGAGCTTGTTGCTAGCTGGTTCAAACACTGCAACTACACACTACCCATACAGTCAACAAAAAGTTAAACTGCTATAGCTGCTGAGGCGCCGAAATTAAAGTCTTTTTCCCAGAGTGTTTTACCTGTGTGTAAATCAACTGCTACTACTGTTTGCCTTGGTGAGTTACTAACATATCTGTTATAGTATAGAACACCTGAAATGATAACTGAGCCTGCGAATTTACCTTCATATGCGTCTCCATGTTGGTAACCAATTTCTCCGGTGTCTCCGCCTGATAAACCACCCATGGTATCGCCAATTGGCATGCTCCACAAAATGTGTGCACTTTCAGGTCCTTGATTATAAGGAGCGTAAAAGTTTGCAGGTGTAGCTACCCAGCTTCCCGCTATACTCCACCATTCGCGCAGTTGGGAATCTATGGGTCTTGTCCAGTACTCAGCTGGCATTGAATGCCCTTCATAGTCATTTTTCCAGTAGTCTTCAAGTATTTGTATTGTTAAAACGTCACTTTTGCTTGCCAAATAATTTCTGTTATTATATGGTTCACCGTTGAAAATACATTCTAGTTTGTATTCGCCTGGTTCTTTAAATTCAAAGTATTTACCGACAGTTCCAGTAGACCATGTTTTTCCTGCGTGCTTTTCAATTACGCCATCGGGATGAGTTATTTGTAGTGTTACGTTCCAGCCGTCAGCATAAGTATTTAAGTAGTTTAGTAAACCCCAATTGATTAATACGGGCTGACCAACACCTGCAGTTCTTGGAATTGCGTCTACAAATGGCCAAGTAACGACATCACTTGTTGTTTGTGCATTTATAATGTCTGTCGATGCAAAAATAGCGACAGTAAATGACAGTATCATTAGTATTGCTATTGCTGAAAATATTTTTTTATTCACTTTATTTTATTCTCCATAAAATACGTAGTTAGTTAGCAATTTGTTTATAAATTTGTTGCAGTTTTTCCCGAAATTATCACTGTTTTTCTCAGTACCTGCCTAAACCATATATTGTCCTATTAACCCAGAACTATTATTCAGGCGATAAATTTCTGACAAAGGCCACATTAGAGGTCTTGGCATACCACAAATTCAAACAACGCATCAAAATAGCATGCCGACCCTGCTCTTTTTTAGCTTGTCTGAGAAACAAAACCCGAAACCAACCCAATGGGAGGTCATTTAAAAAATGCAGTAAGGTTCGTCTTCGAGATAATCGTTTTTTGTTGAAAATGCTCTGGCTCGGCAACCGCCACACGTTATACTGTAGGGGCATTTACCGCATTTTCCTTTTAGTAGATGGTGGTTTCTTAGTTCAATAAAGAGTGGTGATTGTTGGTAAATTTCTTTGAGGGTCTGCTGTCTAATTGAGCCAGCGCGCAACGGGAGAAAACCGCAACCAAAAACGTCGCCAGTGTGTGAGATAAAGCAAAAGCCGTTACCTGCCATACAGCCTCTTCCACCCATTGCCGGTTTTTCTTTGGTTTGTTGAGCTACTATGCGGCTATATTGGGGTGCACAGGTCACTTTAACTGGAATCGGTGAGGCTATACTGATCTGGTAGATAGCTTGCAGTGTTTCTTCGTATTGTTGAGGAGTTATCTCCATGTCGATTTTTCCTCGGCCAGTAGGTACCAACATAAAAACATCCCATTCCACAGCACCTGCCTCTACAGCTGTCTTATGGATGGGAATTATGGTTTTATAGTTATGCTGGGTTATCGTTGTGTTAATTCTAAAGGAAAAGTTGTTTGCGTTTGCCAGTGAGATATTTTTTAGTACTAAATCAAATGCGCCGGGTACATTTCTAAAGTTGTCATGTATTACGGCGGTTGCTCCGTCGAGGCTAAGAGAAATCATGCATATGCCGGCCTGTTTCATTTGGTCTATGGTCTTTTGTGTTAGGTCACTGCCACTGGGTGACATAACTACACGAAAACCAAGTTTAGATGCATAAGAGGCAACCTCAAAAACATCTTTCCGCTGCAGAGGGTCTCCGCCGCTTATTATAAAGACCGGTTTACAGATTGCGGCAATTTGATCAACCATATGGAGTGCTTCTTGAGTTGTAAGTTGGTTAGGGTCGGGTTGTTTTTGAGCTGTTGCACGGCAGTGTGAACAGGCATAGTTACACGCGCGAGTTGATTCCCAAGCTACTACTCTGGGTGCGATGTTAACGGAGGTTTTTGTTGCCATTTTTTAGTTTGCCTACTTAACCGTTATTTCTTCAGCTGTTAGATAACATGCTGGGTCAGGAGCCCAAACATCGCCATGCACTGCCTCAGCTCTTACCCTAAGATTTCCATTACAAATATTGAGGAATTGGCATTGGGCACATTTTCCTCTCAGATGCGCAGTACGGTTTCTAAGTGCTAAGAGCAGAGGGTCTTGGGTATCGGTCCAGATTGTGCTGAACTTTTGTTCTCGGATATTTCCTATACTATGATGTTGCCAGAATTGATCCGGATGCACATATCCGTTAGAGTCTACGCAGGCTATGCCCTTGCCACTGCTGTTGCCACCGTTTATTTTTAAGAGATTTAGTACTTCTTGGGCTTGTTTAGGATCTTTTTTGCTGAGTTTTAAATAGAGATATGCCGCATCGGCATGGTTGTCTACAGTTAGAATTTCTGTATTCTGCGCTTTCTTATGGATTGCTTCAACCTTTGAGAGAAGATAATCCATAAAACTTCGTGTTTGTTGAGGGGTTAAGTCATCGTTTACTATAGAGGTTCCTCTACCGACATACGCTAAGTGATAGAAGCAGGCACGGGGAATGTTTTCGGTGTCTATTAAATCAAAAATTTTATCGATATCCTGTATGTTATAGTTGGTAACGGTGAAGCGTAAACCTGGTTTTATACCTGCTTTAAGACAATTTCTTATACCCGTGATTGCTTGCTTGAACGCCTCGGGGCTGCCACGGAATTTATTGTTTGTTTCTTCTGCACCGTCTAGACTAACACCTATGTAAGAAAATCCTGATGTTTTGAGTTTTTGCGCTGTTTCCGGTGTAATTAGGGTGCCGTTTGTTGATAAAACAGTTCTTATGCCTAAATTTGAGGCGTAAGTGGCAATTTCAAAGAGGTCAGGGCGTAAAAGGGGTTCACCACCGGAAAATAGCAACACAGGTACTTTAAAGCTGGCTAAGTCCTCTACAAAGGTTTTAGCTTCCTGAGTAGTCAACTCATTTTGGTATGGTTTATCTTCAGATTTTGAGTAACAGTGAACACATCTTAGGTTGCAACGCCTAGTTGCGTTCCATACCACTATGGGTTTTTGGTGTGTCGTTGGACCATATCGTATATGATCCATAGATCCAGGGATGTTACACCAAAGTTTAGTAACGTTTAACATTAAAGGTGCTCCTTAGGTTTTAGTGAGTGTTTGAGATCTCTTGTACTATAAAGCATTTTGTACTCTAAACCCCACTTAGACGATAATTCACTGACCATATCCTCTATTACCGTGCGAGTTTGAGCATGCAGTACCGTGTAGAGGTTATAGGTCCAGTTTGAGTTATCTGTTGTGCGTTCATAGCAATGGGAAATTTCTTTAATTTCTGAGAGAGCTTTACCGACTTCTTGAACGCTATGTTGGGGTACTCTCCAAGCTACTAAGACATTGGCAGATAAACCTATACTATTGGGTTTTATAGAAGCCCCAAAGCGTCTGATCACCTTGTCTGTTTTAAGCTGATTTAGCCGTTTTATGACTTCTTCTACGGGAATTTTTAATTCCGCCGCTATATCGTTGAAGGGTGAGGATGATAGAGGTATGCCTTTTTTAAGGCCCACTAAGAGTTTAAAGTCAATTTCATCCATAAACATTCACTTAGGTCTTAGTAGTTAATTGGAAAATAACGTTGATTTTGAAAAGGTGCCGAGTTGGCAGATTTAATAAATCTTGTTTGGGTACGTTTAGTTTTTGGCGAATCTGTTCGAGCACCTCATTTAGCTCTTTGTCATTTTGTGCTGTGAGGGTGAACCATACATTGTATTCGTTATCACGTTGGTAGTTATGAGAGACGTTTTCATATTGGTTGATGATTTGAGCTATTTCGTCAATTCTTTTAGCATCTACACGTAGAGCCACTAAAGTGCTTGCCTTTAAGCCGATTTTAGCTGAGTCAAAAATTGGTCCGATTCTTAACACAACTCCAGCCTCTTTAAGACGGTCTATACGTGCAATGACTTCTTGCTCGGGAATGCTTAGGTGACGACTTAATTCTTTCCATGGCTGGATAACTATGGGAAAATCGTCTTGGAGTATTTGGAGTAGTTTTTTGTCGGTTTCGTCGAGGGTTAGTTTTGGCAGTTGAGTTTGGATGTTATTTATTTTCTGATTTTGCAGTATAATGTCACCTGAGCAGTTTTGTGTGTTGATCGATTTTCTACGATTAACTACCCCATTAGCAATTACTTACAGTATATATCTTACTGAAAAAACATGTTTTCTTTAAGGTTTAATAATTTTGATTTGATAACCGCATTTGTTAGCAATCCTTCTTTGGATACACAAAAAGATCTGGTTAGATAAGCATATGAGAGCTGGGCGGTTAAAACGCTTTATCCAAAAGGTTAGCAATGCTATGCACACTGGTAATGTTGAATCTTGAGTTTACCAACAATTTAGTTAAGCGTGCACTGTAAGAACCAATGGTTTATGCGCTTTATACGAAGACTAAACAAATTCTTGCGGCAGTCTGTCGTAATAGCATAGGGGTAAAAATGCTTCTTCTAATAAGATATAAAATTCTAATGATATAAAAAATGAAAAAGAGGTTAATTTATTTTGATTTTTTCTTGTAGACTATTGTTGCAAACGCTATGGCTGCAAGTAACAATGGGACAACAGTTAACACAGGAAATTCTGGAACTACCCAATTGTCAGCGCCAATGACAGAGTCAAGTTTCCAAGTAATTTTGACTACACTGGAGGGTGTTGTAGTAGTTTCAGTTTTGTCAACTTGTTCCACAAGGATGCCTGTTTCTTTATCAAAGTATAGATCTCTTGTTCCAATATAGCCGCTCTCTTGGTTGTTGTCAGTTATACGAACGTGATTTGTTGTTCTAGCGCCGCTTTCATAGTTTCTTGTCGCTGTGTCTAATATTGTTAAGGTATCGTCTCCATTAGGATGGATTCTAGCACCTACGTTAAGATTAGCACCTATTATGGCTGCAAACCCGTAACTTCCACTCGCTTGGAGATTAGTTACTTCACCTGTGTAGAGATTAATAGCTCCTCGATCAAGAGTGCTTGTTCCATCATGAAAGTAGCAAATGTTAGCTGTTGTAACGTGCGTAGAGTTTACCTCGCTGATTCTAATTTCAACATGTGAGGTCTGATTAACTATAACAAGATCCTGTGGAACTGAATCATAAGGGTCAGATGATGACCAGTTACTGGAAAGATGATAATCAAAAACCATACCTGGCCTAACTCCCGGAGTGATTGTTTGAGCCTGAACGGTTCCAATGAATGCTAAAGATACAATGCACAAAATTATGCCTACTGCAAGCAATCTGTTATTCAATTTAACACCTACCCTTAATTGGTGGCAGGTTTACTTTTAAATTTATGCCTAAAATCACCCGTTCTAATGAAAGTTTGCGAGAAGTTTAGTCTAAATGTATTATGTAGTTAAAGTTTGTTTGTGATGGTGGTAACGAGTAGCTTAATCCAGCCCAAGAAAAACGGTTTTTCGTTTTTTCCCAACCTCTAAAAAGTTTAGCAGAAGCTTTAGGCTCTAAAGAAAATGCTAAGGTACCAACTGTATTAGTTAAAGTAGCTCTTTTTGCTAAAACCATATCCCAAGCACCTATTTTACCATTCATTAATCGTAATCCACTAGTATCCTTATAGTATCCAAAACTAGACGCGCCTTGCTCATTTAACAATAAAAATTCAAGAGGATTTTTAAGAATTAAACCTGAAAAATCAGCCGAAACCACAATAGCCTTCTTCTCTATAGCATACTTGATTTTTACAGTACCACGAGAATTTATCTGTTTGAACTTTGTTTTTATTTTTAGCAGATTTCTTAATTCCATGAGTTTGTTATTTAATGGCTGAAACGTTTGGTTTCCAAGGTAGGTTTTTTCAAACAATTTATGAATTACCCTATACAAATCATCGTTAACCTGTGTATTACAAAATTGTTTAGTTGAGATTGTATCAAGCAGATAATGCTTTTCAAAACAGCCGTCTTCTTTACCAAGAACTACTTGAGCGTTACTAGAAAAAATTGTTTTATCTTGAAGATGGTGTTGTTCTTGAAGATGGTGTTGTTCTTGAAGATGGTGTTGTTCTTGAAGATGGTGTTGTTCTTGAAGATGGTGTTG
>WRJX01000031.1 GCA_009778385.1 Candidatus Bathycorpusculum sp.
CTTTTCTTTTTCACAAGCGGAACGTTTGTAGTAGCGTTTAATCCTGTTTCCGCTTCAGAATTAGTTGAGGATTCTTGGAATACAAAAGCTTCAATGAACTATGCAAGAGGTTTTTTGGGAGTTGTTGCGGTGGATGGCCAAATTTATGCTATCGGTGGCTCCACAGCATATTTGTCGGGCCTTACTTTTGTAGGTGCAAATGAACGATATGATCCAGTAACTGATACTTGGACTACTTTGGCGTCTATGCCTACGCCAAGATCACGTTTTGCTATAGCTGCTTGTCAAGGCAAAATTTACTGTATGGGTAATGGTCCAACTGAGGTTTATGATATAGCTACCGATAGTTGGAGCACTAAAGCCCATGCGCCATTTATAACTGGATCAACAGTTGTTGTGAATGAGCAACTCTTTGTTGTAGTAACAAGTAACGTGTTTATGTATGATCCAGCTACTGATGTATGGGCTAACAAAACCAGTATGCCTGAACATTCATTGCAAAATACCTATAATTCTTTTGTTGTAGATAACAAAGTAGTAGTTAGTGACAATAAGAAAGTTATGATTTATGATCCAAAAACAGATGTGTGGTATGAAGAAACAACAAAATATCAAAACTTTAACGGTGTTACTGGGGTGACAACTGGCGTTTATGCGCCTCAAAAACTTTACGCTATATGGGGATGGTATGATTATGTAAGATTTAGCATAGTAAACAATGTTTATGACCCTTTAAGTGGTGATATGTCGTCTGGTAAAGTAATGTCCATACCTCGATGGAAGTTTGGAGTAGTAGTACTTGACGATCTTTTGTATGCAATCGGAGGATATGATTTTGAAAATGCTTGCTCTATAGTTGAACAGTATGTGCCAATTGGTTATGATGGCACTATTCATACCCCTGAACCTTCTAACCCCACTACATCGCCTCCTGTTACGCCTAATCCTTCTGATACTTTTGCTTCTTCTGAGCCCGAGCCGCCTAAAACATCTGGGCCTTTCTTAACTGGTTTTGTTGTAACTGCATTAGTTTTAGTGGTTGTGCTTGTTTTTGCAGGGGTATTTTTGTATTTTCAGAGAAGAGGTAAACTCAATAGAGAAAAAATTGAACATACAACCTTATAGAAAATGGCTTAATCTTTATGGTGTATGATAAATGTTGAAAAATAAAATCTTAGCAAGTGTTGCGGCTATTTGTTTGTTTCTTATTTTTACCATGGCGGTTATTATTGAAAGGGACAATGTTAGCGAAGCAGATTTTCCTTTGGAGATAGATTTGGTTAATACTGTCTTTAATGTAGGAGATAAAATATCTTTTAATGCAACTATAACTAATAAAAGTTATAAAGTTGTTAATATCATTACCAATGGGTGGCAGCCAAGTGTAGTTTTTCGTGACATCAATGATATGAGTAACTATACTGAAACAACAGTTGCGGTCCATCAAATTCTAACAGCTAATAGTAAAATATCACGTGCTTTTGATTGGGAAGTTGTTGAGCCAGGCACATATGTCTTACGGGTACGGTATAATATGACGGTTAATAACAATGAACTTTATGGTGACCTTGGCGACATCATTATTGAAGTAAAATAACGAAATTGCTGCAAATAATGTGTCTACAGATTGGTGGAACTATTCGGCCATTCAAGGTTATTGTAGATTTAGAATATTGTGTATAACGTAAACATTGACCCGTTTATTGGGTGTAAACTAAACAGGTCTTGGAATTAAGTCGGCAAGTGATATCACCCATAAATCTCATTTTACATTATTTTTCATTATGTCATGTGGATTGATCGCAATTGTGTGGATTAGTAAATAATCTTGTGTTATATGGTATTGTGGCTTGTAATTGGAAGGATGTTTCAATGGTAAAAAACATCATAGAATTAGGTGAAGAGGAAAACAGGGTAATTAATATAGTTAAGGCAAAGTATGGGTTTAAGGATAAGAGCCAAGCCTTAAGCGTTATCATCAAACGTTATGAAGAATCAGAGCTTGAACCCCAGCTAAGACCTGAGTTTGTAGCAGAAATCGAAGAGACCATAAAGCGAGGCAAGTTTGTTAAGGTTAAAAATTTCGAAGAAGAATATGGACTAAAGTGACAGCTGCTTGCATAGCCTTAGATTGAAGAGCAAGTTTCTAAAACCTTTCACAAACAAACTTTTAAAAAAAGACAGAGCCCAATTAGAGGCTATAAACAAGAAAATACGACAAATTTTATCCAATCCTCTACACAGTCTCAGGCATCATTTAAACATTTAAAGTCTAGGTCATGTGTCTTAGCTATTTCATCAAAGACTCCATAAGGTTATCAATAACCGTTGTGAGGTATCGTTTAATTATTTTCTGAGACTTTCCCTCAAAAATACTTTAGCCTCCACGTAAAACCAGCATCCTTAGGTATAACCTAAAATAATTAAGACTTGGGCATTTCTCTGCAATGGCATTCATTAGAAGTGCAAGTGCAATTTGGATTATAGCCGCTAGCACATTCCCCACTGCAAGTGCATTCCTCAATCATGATGGCCCATTTAAGACCAAATTTGTCTTCAAGCTCTGCATAGCATTTATTCCAAAATGTTTCTTGCGCTTCACAGAATACTTTCCCGCCCTCTTTTAGAATTTCAAACGCTGACTTTACATTTTCTGCTGTTTGAAGTTCTACACAAGCAAAAGAACCATTGCCAAAAGTGACAGGTTGATTAGGGGTCGTATCGCAAAGATAAATTGTGCTATTACCGATTGGGAGTGTGCAGTGCATAATTAATTCTTCTGTTCCGGGTTGTATTGGATAATCTTTCGATGACGGGGCGTCTTTGTATTGGCAATAGTTAGCCTTTGTGTTAAATGCTCTCTCATAGAGTTTAATTGCCTCTACACAATTTCCGTTGAAAATTAAATAAGGTGATACTTTCATTTGTTTTTCTTCCTTTCGTAGTTTGTAATTGATTTTTTTATCTAAAACATATAATGAAGCATATATAATAATATCAGGTATTTGATCTGTATCGTTTTCCTGATGTCAAGAAAATGATCACCAAGAGTAAATCCGCTGTTCTTGCAGGCAAGCATAGCTCTATCAATTACTTTTGAAAAATTCTCACATTTCACATATTGCAATCACTTTCTGCAATCCCGCGTAAACTTATTAATCCGTTTACTGGGCTTAAACTAAACAAATTTTAGACTTAATAATAGTGACATCACCTGTAATAGATGTTTTTGGGTTCAGAATAGAGATAAAGTGTAATTTTGCAGGATTTACTCAAAAATTATGGTGTAATTTTGCTAAATATTATTGAAAGTTTTTATTATCGTTATATTAATAGTCAAAGGGGAAATACACTATGGAACGAACGCTGATGCAAGATTTGGTATCGTGGAAAAACAATCCTAATAAGAAACCTCTTGTCGTGCAAGGGGTGAGGCAATGTGGAAAGACGTTTTTGATAGAAGATTTTGCAAAACGGCACTATACCGATGTTGTTTATTATCGTTTTGACAAGGACGCTAAAATCAAAGAGTTCTTTGAACAAGATTTAGACCCTCAAAGAATTATTAAAGATTTAGGACTTGCTCGTGGAAAAATGATTAAACCGCACGAAACGCTTATCATTTTTGATGAAATTCAAGAATGCGGCAATGCTGTTACTTCGTTAAAGTATTTCTATGAAGATGCCCCGCAATACCATATTGTTTCAGCAGGTTCTTTGCTTGGTGTTGCTATGAAAAAGGGAACTTCTTTTCCTGTTGGCAAGGTGGAGTTTTTAACTCTTTATCCTATGAATTTCTATGAGTTTTTACTTGCTCAAAATGAAATGCTTGCAAAGGAGCTACAAAAAAGTTCTTTTAGTGATAGTGTTTGGAAAACTTTTAGAAACGAACTGTTGGAAAAGTATCGAGATTTCCATGTTGTTGGTGGTATGCCAGAGGTTGTGCAGGTTTGGCTTGATACCAAAAGTATTGAAGAAGTTCAAAAAAAGCTAGATGAAATACTTCTCGGTTATCAAAAAGACTTTGTTAAGTATGCAGATACAAAAGATTATCCTAAAATTTCAGCTGTTTGGCAATCTATACCCAGTCAGCTTGGTAAAGAAAATCGCAAGTTTATATTTAGTCAAGTTAAAAAAGGTTGGAGGGCAAAAGATCTAGAGGATGCATTAATGTGGCTTATCAGAGCAGGGCTTGTTTATAAGGTGGAATGCATCGAAAAACCCAATTATCCTATTTCTTCTTATGCGGATCACACCTTTTTTAAGCTATATATGTCCGATATTGGCTTGTTAAGACGACACGCGGATTTACCTTCTGCTATTGTATTTGATGATACACCGGCATACAAAGAGTTTAAGGGTGCAATGGCAGAAAACTTTGTTGCTTGTGAGCTTAAGAAGATGTATGGTAAAATTAAGGACAAAGATTTGTATTATTGGACAGCAGAGGGTTCTGCAAACGCAGAGGTTGACTTTATCGTGCAAGATGACGAAAAATACATCATCCCTATCGAAGTTAAATCAGGCACGGCAAAACATGCTCGGTCAATAACGCAATACTGCCAGAAATTCAATCCCGAAAAGTCCGTTTTAACTTCGCTTGATGAAATGACAAAAAGGAGTATACCTCTTTATGCTTTTTGGAAATTAAAAGAATGGATAAAACAAGATAAATATTGTTGATGTTTTGTAACTGTTCAGTCAGGTATAGTGTCAATTTTGGATTCTGGCTACTGCGTGTCGTGATTTTTAAACGTGGAAAACAGAAATATAGCTAAAAATGTCCTAAATTCTTTTTTCGTAACAATATCGGAGTTTGTGAATATATGGACTCGTGGATTGTGGCTTTAAATCCAAAAGCCTCAAACATTGCAGTTTTTTGTGACATGAAAAAAAATTAATTTGTCGCTCTAACTGTCAAACACTATACACTACATTTCTTATGTTTTCTTGGATTTTTTTCAATTCAACTATTGTTTCCCATTCAAAACCACTAGCTTGGTCCTTTAACTCTACTCGATACATAGGTTTCAACACTTCAAGAGCCTCAACCACAGAAACACTAAGCTTTGAAACCTTAAACTGCAAAATACAGCATAGGAAGTAAGTTTTGGTTGACTTTATGTATTGGGTATATGGATAACTTTTTTAATGTGCCAATTAGATGCATATTTAGAGGTTACTTGCATGGGTATGAATGTTAAATTCAAGTTTAATTTACGTCATATTTGTAGTAGAAAGGTTTTGGTTTTTGTTTCTTTACTATTCATGATAGTTTTAGTTTCGTCTTGTTTTGTTTCTGTGTTTAGTGGTGTGTCTTCTTTTGTGTCTGGGGCTCCTGATAAGGTGGTTAGTAATGAGACTGAACTGCGTAATTCTATAAGCAGTGCTGTAGGTCCAATAGTTGTTGCTCTTGGTAATGATATTACACTTACAGGGCCACTTATTATTTCTGCTAATAAAGATATTACGTTGATAAGTGATAGTTCTTCCGAATTTTTCAAGTTAATCGGTGCAAATAGTCAGAATACCATTACGGTTGATAGCGGAATATTGAGGCTTGAGGGCATTATTGTAACTCATCCAAGAGGTGCAAGTGGTATTGGGGTATTGGTTAATTCTGGCGGTACTTGTATTCTGTCTGGCGGCGCAATTTCTGACAATTTAAGTGGTAGTGGCAGCGTGTATAATCGTGGTAACTTTAGTATGCTTGGCGGCAAAATTTCTAACAACTCGGGCAGTGGTGTATACAATGATAATGGTAACTTTAGTATGCTGGGTGGTGTGATTTCGGGTAACGCAGCAGGAGTTTATGGTGGTGGAGTATTCATTGATGGCGGTAGCTTTACGTTAGCGGGTGGTGAAATCTCCAACAATAGCGCCCTTGCAGGTTGTGTGTACGTGGGTCGCGGCATCTTTAATATGACTGGCGGTGTGATCTCTAACCACACAGTCACTGGTGTGTGTAACTATGGTAACTTTAGCATGTTTGGCGGCACAATTTCTAACAATACTGCGACCTACGGTGGTGGCGTGTATAACGGCGGCTACAATGGCAACTTTAGCATGTTTGGCGGCACAATTTCTAATAACAAAGCTGAAATTGGGGGTGGCGTGTACAACCAATATGGTCTTCTTGAACTGGTTAAGGGTATGATTTCTAACAATACGGCATCCCGAAATGGTGGCGGAATTGGAGTTTATGAATTTGCAGATCTTGAGAAAGTTTTTGTTGGCAATGAAGTGGTGTTTTCAGGCAATAGTGCGTCTGCGGCGTACACTCGAAATTCTGCACATGACAGTTTGTATAATTCACATATAGGCAACAATGTTGTTTGGACAACACCATTTACTCAGGGCTATAACAATTATGACATAAGCTACACAAATGGCACACCAATTACCAGTCCAGAACCAACTAACCCACCAACCAGTCCAGAACCAACTAACCCACCAACCAGTCCAGAACCAACTAACCCACCAACCAGTCC
>WRJX01000032.1 GCA_009778385.1 Candidatus Bathycorpusculum sp.
GTTTGTACTTCCGCATTTTGTGCACGACATAACCAAACCAATACATACAACACATCACAACATAAAAACGTTACTTAGTTAACACCCTCATAAATATTTGCTATATCAGGTCAGACATTATACGAGTTAACCATGCGCATTCTATGTGAAAGTATTTCAAAGAACAAAATATTATAACACTATTGCATTATTACCATAAAATTTTTAATAAACCGGATGCATGTAAGCCTGTTCAATATTACGCCAAATAAAGTTTATTAGAGATAGCAACCTTACTTTGCTTTAGTGTTTAATATGAAGTCTCAAAATCTAAGTGATTTTGAGGAAAGGCTCCAGACGCAAACAGGTCAATCCCACCCCCAGCATCGGATTTTTCTGTGGTACAGTTGTCTAATGTCTCCGAAAACAATATCGTGATTTCTGTGTCTTCCAGTAACATAATATTCTATAACTTTAGTTTCTACAATTTTTATAATTGAAATTGTTAGGTCTGTTTAGACTAGAATTGTAGTTTTGATGTGGTCTGTTAGGGGGTGAGTAGTTCATTTTTGAATTGGTGTGTGGTTTATTTATAGTTGGGTTAGACTAGGGGTGAGAATCCCTTATTTGTTAGGGGTAATATCTATCTGTGATTTGGGCTACAATATGTTCAGTGAATGATGATGAGTCAAAATCAAATGTTTTGTTATCAGTGTGAACAAACTGCCAAGGGGCAAGGGTGTACTGTAATAGGCGTCTGTGGAAAAGACTTGCAAGTTGCTGCACTTCAAGATTTACTTGTCTATAAACTCAGAGAATTTAGTCAGTTGGTTCTTCAAGCTCGTGAAATAGGTATCAAAAATGAAAAAGCTGACTTTTTCACTGCTGAGGCTCTCTTTGTAACGTTGACTAACGTGAATTTTGATCCAGATGCAATTGTTGTATATCTAAGAAAAACTGAAGAATTTCAAGTGCAACTTGAAAAACAGCTTAAAATTCAGACTTCACATCAACCTTTGGAAGTGTCAATGGACGGTTTAATTGCTCAAGGTAAAAAAGTTGGAATACATACTGACACCACTATAGACTCTGATTTGCATTCATTACAGTGGCTCCTAACATTTGGACTTAAAGGTGTTGCTGCTTATGCCTACCACGCTTACCTGCTTGGTAAGAAGGATGAGGCGGTCTTTAATTTTATCTATAGCGGTTTGGCTGCAGCCTTGGATAAAACGTTAGATGTTAATGATTTTGTTGAATTGGTTTTCAAGTGTGGGGAGGTTAACATCAGGGCAATGGAATTACTTGATGCTGGCAACACCGAAACATATGGGCATCCGGTTCCAACTAAAGTGTCATTAGGTGTAAGGCAAGGTAAGGCTATTTTGGTTTCAGGTCATGACTTGGCTGATCTTGAAGAAATTCTCAAACAATCTCAAGGTAAAGGTATCTATGTTTACACTCATGGTGAAATGCTCCCAGCCCATGGTTATCCTAAACTTAAAGCGTATCCTCATTTCTATGGCCATTACGGAACCGCATGGTTTAACCAACAAAAAGAATTCGCCCACTTCCCAGGTGCAATTGTTATGACCACAAACTGCATTCAACATCCAATGGATAACTATAGTAGCAACATATTCACTACAGGACCCGTAGGTTACCCCAAAGTTAAACATGTTGAAGGCAAAGACTTCTCGTTAGTAATCCAGAAAGCCCTTACGTTACCCGGATTCCCGACTGACACTGAGGGTAAAACTGTTATGGTTGGCTTTGGTAGAAACGCAGTACTAAGCATTGCAGATAAGGTTATCCAAAGTGTAAAAGAGGGCCATATTAAGCGGTTTCTACTTGTCGGTGGATGTGACGGCGCAAAAAACTCTCGTAATTACTACACCGAACTTGTTGAGAAAGCACCTAAAGACACAGTAATTCTGACACTTGCTTGCGGTAAATTCCGGTTCTTCGACAAAAACCTTGGCACAATCAACGAAATCCCACGACTGATAGATATTGGACAATGCAATGATGCTTACTCTGCAGTAAAAATTGCTCAGGCCTTAGCAGATGCATTCCAAGTGGACATTAACGACTTACCTCTCTCTATGGTGCTCTCTTGGTATGAGCAAAAAGCTATAGCAATACTGCTCTCACTGCTATACTTAGGCATAAAAAACATTCGCATAGGGCCAAGTCTGCCAGCATTCATCACACCAAATATCCTCAAAGTACTGGTTGATAAATTCAACATAATGCCAATCAAAACAGCCGATGAAGACCTCAAAGCGATATTCTCTTAATGGATTGGTCAACCTCTTCCTTCTTTGCTGTGTAGACGGTTTTTCCGTCTTTTTTTGGGTTTTTATTCCTTGAATTTTCTTGTTTTGTGGCGTTGTGTATGGCTGGGTATTTGGGGCATTTCGGTTTAAGGCAATTTTTAGTTAGATGTATTGGGAAGGCTTATTGCGTTGTCGGGTGGGTTTTTGTCCTTTTCTGCTGATTGTGGTTTAACTGTAATGATGAGTATCGTGTAGAAATGCTACTGCTACATCATTTCGTTATGACACATGATAAATACAAATCCTGTGCAGTCGAGTGCGTTATATTTCTTTGGTTTGCTCTTGAGGTGGTTTAGCCTTGTTTCTTGTTTGTAGCGTTAGTTTTGCCGTTCAGTTGTGGGTAAATGGTTTTTCCAACTTGTTTTTTTCGGTAGGTTCTTCTTTTTGCAGGCTTTTTTGAGGTGAACCGGATATGCTAAAGCGGTGTTTTTGTGTCGTTGATATTTTTTGTTGTCTTGCTAAAGACCGGTTCTTAACATTTCTAAGTAATTTTAAGCACACAGGTTTTATGGTAAAAATATTATACCTTTAGTCGCGTCTTTTCCGGAAAAGGAATGTTATTTGGGAATAAATTTAAAAGTATTTATTGATACTTAAAAGTAGGTGTTAAGTTGGGTAGAAAGAGTGCTGAGCCGTCTGTATTAAGCATGATTTTATGTATTGCTTTGCTGTTATTGGTGTTTGTTGGGTTTGTTCATGCTCAAACAATCACTTCTGGAGTTAAACCCGGAATGGTTTTTGAGTATGATGTATCCAGTTACTGGTCATCATCTGAACCTACTTATGACACAGTTCCTAAAGAGATTCTTATATTTAATTATACAACATATGTTGAAGTTAGAATTAGTAATGTAAACAGTACACATGTTACAACAGCTACTCCTTGGTATTTTAACGACGGAACATCCATTTTAGAAAGAGGAGAAGTTAACCTCTATACGGGAGACGGCCATGATTTTGTAGCTATAATAGCTGCTAATCTTAGTACAGGAGATTTAATTCATCCAAGTGGAAACGACGGTTTAAGAGTATTAGATACAACAACAAGAAACTATGGAAGCAGTTCCAGAGCAACAAACCATGTTCGCATAATTGGCGAAGATACAGCAGGTGGTTATAAAGGAACAAGAGATCTATATTTTGACAAAGCAACAGGCATACTTGTAGAACAAAAGGACACAACTGAATACACCACATATCCCGTCAGTACATCCCAAGTTACATGGAAACTTACAGCTGTTACTGGCGTTGACAACTGGGTGATCTCAAAATCCACCCAAACACTCCCAATAATACTTGCAGCCATAGCAATAGCCGCAATCATAGCAGCTTCAATAATGATTTACAAGAAAAAAATGACAACTTACAAAACAACAAATTAAATAGCCTTCAATTTTTTATTTATCCACAACTTAATTTTGATTGTAGCATATTGTTGTCGGCAAAAATGGATTTTTTGTAAAGGTGAGGCTAACTTTTCTTTAGAGGTTGTCTATTTTTTGTTGTGTTTCGTTTTTCGTCTGTTTATTTTTTTGGAAACCTTGTTTTGTATTTATAAAATATTTTCAAATATGTGGAACTTGTGTTGTTAAATGCTGCTTTACAAAAATTTGTGGGTGGGGAGCGCCCTAACTCGTTTTTGTAGTTAGGTTTATTAATTTGTCGTTTTAAGTATTTTAGTCATGGAGGAGATAAAAAATTAGAAATTTTAAAAATAAAACACTTTCTTTATTTATTACAGTTCTTTTGTTGACTTCTGCTATCACATTGCTGACAACAAGCACACAAACTAACGCAGTAGATTACACTACACAAATAAGGGTGTATCTTAGTGTTAGTCCTAGTGTAATAGGTGTAGGACAAGAGCTTCTACTTGAAATGTGGGGTACACCTGCACCTGGCGCAGGACGAGTTTACCATGACTACAAGCTAACAATAATCAAACCCGATGGAACATCCGCATCATATAACATAGATTCTTATGTTGATGATGGTACAATGTGGATGCCCTATGTTGTTGATCAAGTTGGTGAGTGGACGTTTAAGCTGGATTATCCGGGTGAATATTTCGCTCCTGGTCGATACATAGGTGGTAATTTATCTGATGCTACTACTGGTGGTACGGTTTATGCTGACGGATCTATAATTTTGGGTGGCTCTGCTAGAGATGTAAAAATAACCGTGCAGGAAGAGACGATTCCATCATGGCCTGGATCACCTTTGCCTACAGGCTATTGGACATGGCCTATTGGTGAGGAAAACCGTGACTGGTGGCCCATTATAGGGTCCTATCCTTGGTTTGGTGGTAATAACGTACTCCCTGAGTGGGACATGTTATATCCTGGCACTAATCCGACCAATAATTCTCTTTACGGTTTTGTTCCATGGGTTACAGGACCTGAATCTGCACACGTCGTATGGAAACGTACATATCAAATGGCCAGCGTTTTGGGCGGTGACTATGGTGTAGGTTCTAATATAAATACGGATCCTATGGGTTACTCTGGTTCACTGCTGGCTGATTTGCGAATGACGCCATCTATTATTTTGATGGGAAGAGCTTATCACGTTGTCGCAAAACCTGCTGTCTCTGGACCCGAGATGCAATCGTACTGGGAATGCTATGACATACATACTGGTGAAATATACTGGGAAAAACCCTTATGGCCTGGAGAATCAGAGCCTAACATTATTGAATACGCCGTACCAACAGGTACTTCAATGGCTCAATACAAACCAAGTAATCCGTATATCCTATCAATAGCCAATAGCAAACTGTTAAAATACAATCCAAATAGCGGGGTCTTGGTCTATAACATTTCAATTCCTACAATGACTAGCAATACTTACTATATGAATGGTTATGTGTTGAGTATACAAGATCTTGGTGCTGATGCTGAAACAGAAAGATACAGATTAATCAACTGGACTACATTGGGTTCATCTACTAACTTTGCTAGTCGTGTAGTAAGTAACACAACATACGCACGCAATGCTCTACCTACACCTCAATTAACTGATTGGAACGTAGGTATAGGCTGTACAACGTCAAGCGTATCAGAAGGCGGTACATTCACTGGAATAGCTATACAGGCTTTTGAGTTGTATACTGGCAAATCTCTTTGGAACAAAACTCTCAATGAGCCACTTTATAGCACTTCAGCTAACATCGCAGACCACGGTAAAATAGCTGTCGTCTCTGCTAATGGTCGCTTGGTAGCATTAGATTTGAAGACAGGTAACCAAGCATGGACAACTGAACAACTAGACTATCCATGGGATGAACCTGGTTGGGGTGCATACGCTGCAACATCTGCCTATGGTCAAATTTACTGGTCTGCTCAAACGGGCATCTACGCAATCGACTGGAATACAGGTAAAATCAACTGGAAATTCGAAAAAGAAGCCCCACCCTTCGAAACTCCATATACTGGTAGGGACGGAAAAACAGTTTATCCATTCGCATCAGGCTCATTATGTCTAGATGGAAAACTATATGTGTACAGTCAAAAGCACTCACCAGAAGTACCTTACTATAGAGGATCACCACTTGTATGTATTGACGTATATACCGGCGAAGAAATATGGTCCATAGGTATGAATGGTGGCATCTTCCTTAGACGAGGCGGATTAGCTGTCGCAGGTGGATACATGACATTAGCTGCACGAGACGGTGTTATGTACACTTTTGGTATAGGCTTAAGTGAAACTACAGTTTCAGCTCCCCAGTTACCTTTGGTATTAGGTCAGAAGGCACTTTTGACGGGTACTGTTCTTGATTTGTCTCCTGCTCAGACTGGTGCTCCATGCGTTTCCAAAGATTCTATAGCCGCACAAATGGAACACATACATATGCAGACACCAATAGGTGGTGTCCTCGGTGATGTACCAATGGTAGGCGTCCCGGTGTCTTTAGACGCAGTTGACCCAGAAGGCAAATCTATCCACATAGCAACTATTACATCTGATGGCTATAGCGGCACTTTCGGATATTCAGACTGGATACCAGAAACTGCAGGACACTATACTATAACAGCAACTTTCCTAGGCGACGAATCATATGATAGCTCATTTGCAACTACGTACCTAGTTGTCGCTGAAGATTCAAACATAACACATGATGCTGACACAGACAACACACTACTATAGCAGTTTAACTTTTTGTTGACTGTATGGGTAGTGTGTAGTTGCAGTGTTTGAACCAGCTAGCAACAAGCTCAGGTGACACAC
>WRJX01000033.1 GCA_009778385.1 Candidatus Bathycorpusculum sp.
AAAATCATCAAAGAATAAGGTTAGCCATTGTATAACATAAAGTCCTTTGTAGTTACGGGGTTTGCCGCAGGTATGCGCCAAACGCCCATCGTCAATTATACTTTATGGTGCTTCGTCAATGGGCAAGCGGCTGTATTTTCGCTTTGCGAAAATCTCCGCCGTCAAGTATGACCCATGACGAGGAAAAGACCGCGCAAAAACCGCCACACCACATTTGACACGACACTATCCTACCGCGGTTTTGCCAAACAAAAAAAGGGCGCAAACAACACACTCACGCCCCACAAAAACCCCGCTAACTTTTGTTGATTAACATTCCTCACCCCGTATGTAGTCAACAGCTTTTTGCGCTTGACCTGCCGCATTTACGATTGCCTTTTTATCCTCTTGGAGCTTTTTACTCCAACCTTGAATATATGCTACACTATTTTCAAAAGTTGCAGGCTGTTCAATCCCCGCCATATTCATCAACATAGCCGAAGACAACTCCGCCACTAATTCCTCTTTGGAATACGTTTCCGTGCCAAAGTTGGCTAATTTACTAATACGATTCAAACGGTTTTCATGTCCTGTAGAATGCGCCATCTCATGAAAAGCAGTTGAATAATACTCGCTATTACTTTCAAACTGGTTCATTGCAGGCATTACGATTTTATCAAGCGAGGGCGAATAACAAGCGCGGTCGCTTCCTGTAACATGAACAAAATTCACACAGGAGCGCGACACATAACCCTCGATAATATTTTGCGCCGTTTCTATAGGGTCGGCTTCCTGTGCAACCTCTAATTTGCTTGCAACCCCTTCACATTGGCTAATATGGAAAACATTGCTGTACTTTAAATATGGATACTCTTTCACTTCGTCTGTTTTCTCGTCCTTGTGTTCAATCATTTTAAAGAAAACAATTATTTGAGATTTTTCGCCCTTTTTGATTTTGCCGCCACACTCTTGACACTGCTTAAATGTCAAATACTCACCGCCATGAGGGAGCAAAAAGAGGTTTATCCCCCTGTACTTCTTGCGCGTTATGTAGTTGATTGGTGCGCAGCCGCTCCAAGGCTTTCGCCAAGGAATAACCCCCTTTTCAAGTTCCGCTAAAACACGATTTGTTACTAACTCATAGACATTTACAGACATAATAAAATCTCCTATTCTCGCCCCGCATGGTTACGGCGTGAAAAGGAGATTGACAAACCCTCAAAAAACAGATACAATATATCCGTCTTGTAGGTTGTGGACTCCTATCCACTTCCGCACCGTGTAAGTGTTCCAGCACTTGCACGGGCAAGGCATTTTTTTAGTAGTCAGTTAATTATTAGCCCAACCGCCGAAAGGCTCTTGTTTCTTGACTTTTCTATACTTGCATTATATCATAAATCGCATGTTTAGTCAAGCTATTTAGGCGAAAAAAGTTATGTTTTTTGGGAAAAAAGCCGCACAAAACCTATAAAAATCACAAGCAAGCAATAATAACGCGATAGCGTGAGAAATAATGAAGCGTGTCGCGGCGTATTGCAGGGTTTCAACCGAAGCGGACGACCAATTAAACAGCTTAGAGAATCAAAAAAGGTATTTTGAGCAATATATCAGCAATAATCTTGAATGGCAGTTTTGCGGACTTTACGTTGACGAAGGCATAAGCGGCACAAGCGTTGAAAAGCGGATAGGCTTTAAAAAAATGATTGCCGACGCTGAGAATAAAAAGTTTGATTTACTGCTTACAAAAGAGATAAGCCGTTTTGCGAGAAACACGCTTGACAGCATATTTTACACGCGAAAGCTCAAAGATTT
Source organism: Candidatus Bathycorpusculum sp. (assembly GCA_009778385.1). Lineage (GTDB taxonomy): Archaea > Thermoproteota > Bathyarchaeia > Bathyarchaeales > Bathycorpusculaceae > Bathycorpusculum. The sequence goes on from WRJX01000033.1 coordinate 1,792, forward strand.
GGGCGTTGGCGTGTTCTTTATGAACGATAATATTAACACGCTTGATAATGACGCAGAATTAAGATTAACAATGATGTCGAGTATTGCCCAAGAGGAAAGCCGAAAGACCTCCGAGCGGGTAAAATGGGGGCAAAAGCGGCAAATGGAGCGAGGCTTTGCCTTCGGCGTGGGTGCGCTGGGCTACAACACAAAAAACGGCAAACTCACAATTAACGAAGATGAAGCGAAGACCGTGCGGCTAATATTCGATTTGTACCTATCAGGCATGGGCATATACCGCATACAAAAAGAGCTTGAAAACAGAGGCGTACTATCGCCAAACGGCGGCTCACGCTGGTCAACGGCAACCATACTAATCATACTTAGAAATGAAAAATACATTGGAACTCTAAAACAGAAAAAAACCCTAACCACCAATTATTTGACCCACAAGCGCAAGGCAAACGAGGGCGAGGAAAAACACATCATCGTGGAAAATAACCATCCGCCTATTGTGGATAAGGAAATATTTGACAGCGTACAAAGTGAGCTTCAAAAGCGAAAGGCGGCGGTCTTTGATAAAAGCCGATATTCAAACCGCTATGTATGGAGCGGTAAAATCGAGTGTGCCCGGTGTAAATCAAAGTTTGAGCGCAGGCACAACGAAACAAGACCAAACCCGCCGCAAATTGTTTGGCGGTGTTCCCAAGCGGTAAAACATGGGCGGGAGAAAATTAACGCACAGGGGCAAAAAAGAGGCTGTAATAATAAAGCCGTGCATGAGGAATTTTTGAAAGAAAATTTCTTAGCCGTCCTAAACAGCGTTATCAAAAACAAAGATTTAGCCGTGCAGGAGCTGAAAGCCGCCGTACAGCAGGCGATTGCAAGATGCCCCAATAATGCCGATGAAATGAAGTCTATCACAGCGGACATTGAAAGAATCAACGCGCGTAAAGGCAAATTAATTGACGCTTATGTTGACGGCTTGATAACAAAAGCCGAGTTTGAACAGGCAAATACTCGCTATAGTACGCAGGTTGAGGGCTTGAAAAAACAGTTGTTGACGTTGGAGCATGGCAATGAAACGGTTGAAACTTTGCAACAAAAGTTAGAAAAGATTGAAACCGTTATTGAAAATTTGGCGCGGCTCAAAGAGTTTGGCGAATCGGTGTGCGGCGAATTGCTGCATAAGGTCGTTGTCGATGGTCGGGAAAAAATATCTATCTATTTGGCAGCCGATAAAAACGCTGATATGTTCGTCAAAATGCCTGTATCGTTCAGTAAGGGTGCCTTGACAAGCAACAACAGCATGACCACATCTCGCCGTAGGCATAGTTGCCAAAGTAGTCCATCTATCTGTCTTAGGATCATACCGCTCATTAAAACTTCCAAAAAGCGAATCTGTACTCCCACCAATAGCATAAATTTTCCCATCCACTGTAGCAATCCCAAACGCCCTTCTTTCATGATTCATGGGCGTTTTTGTATTCCAAGAATCCTCAACCAGTCCTGATGCTGAAACAGGATTAAAGTATAGTGCAAATGTCTCAGATATGAAAAGGAAAAGTAACATGAAAAAAACAAATTTATTCATAGACCATCCTCATTTATTATTGTTGCTTATTTTTTATTTATAAGAGTTTTGAAATTTTAACTAAAGCATAGAATTATATGATAATAGCAGATTACACCATAGAGTTTTCTATAAAATTATATGTGCTATTATAGCCAGTCTCGTGAGTTCATGACTGTTTTTCCTGCGAACTTTAAACTTAAAGCATCCTCATAAGGACCTAATTTAACACATCTTGCACAAAGAATACACTTAGAAGAGGGAAGAGTTGAAAACAGTAAGTTATGAAAAATTAACACAATCTATCTAGACGTGCACGCTCTCAAATAGTTAACCTGATAAATGTTTAAAATAGTTTAGCATGTTTAGCGATGAATAATGCGTTGTATGTTCTTTTGCCGTTTTCGCTTATTTCAAGCTTAATACTGTCGTCAAAATGTACGCTTATCATTTTTCTGAAATCTCCCGTCATTTCAGGAATGGTATCATCAAACCAGCATAGCACGTAATGATCCTTTATCCCTTCAGGAGATGATATGTAATCAACATCACCCATGAGTCTAAAAAAGTCTTGAATGGACCCTGATAATGAAGTGTTAGTCTGATTAACCACAAGTTTTCGTGCCTTAATAACTACAAAAGGTTCAATTTCAGGAACGTTTCGCTCTCTAAAAATAGATATTACCGGTTTGTTCCAAGAAAACTCTGTCAAATAAATTACCTAAAAAAATATTCGCCCCGACAAATAATAAGATTCCCAATTGCAATGCGTAGTATGGACAAAAACTGTTGCTTGAACTCTCAAAGCGTCTGACAAAAGAGCTCGGTAAAGGGTATTCTCGGTCTAATCTGTATAATATGCGTGAATTGTATTTGTAGTATCCAAAAATCATACGGTGTCTGGAAAATTGATTTGGTCTCATTATTTGGAATTGTTAGCAGTTCGAGATAAGGATGCCCGCGCTTTTTATGAGCAAGAGTGTGCTCTATACGCTTGGTCGTGGTTTTTTCTTCCCAGTAAAATCCGTTGATACGATTTTGAACACACAGACGCTTTTAGCTTGTTTAGTAGTAAATGTAACATCTCTGTCTGTTTGGTGTTTGAACATTATAGATAACGCTCTGCACTTCTCTTCAGCATCTTCAATAAACGTAACCTCCCCATAACCTATAACGCTTCCAAACCAATAACCTGAATTGCATAGGACTTCGGGACGAATCGGCTCGCCTTCATACGCTATTTCAAAACACACCTTGTTGCCGCGTTTCAAAACGTCCATTTTTCTGCCTTCAAATGCGCTGTGAAAATATAATTCCAACACGTTTTCGTCTCGAATTTTATAACCATAACTCATCGGCACAACATAAGGGGAACCATTATCAACCATTGCAATATGGCACAGTTTACATTTAAGCAGAATTTCTTCAACTTCGTCAATGTCCGTTACTTCCCTGTCTCTTCTTCTCATACTCGTCCTCCTAAAAATATAAACCATCTACCTCTGACAATTAACTTTTCCTTGTCCTTATCCTCTATCACACCTGCAATCAGCCGCAAAAAATCACGGGTATTTTTCTTTAATAACAGGCTCGCCTGTTCATTTTTCAATATCGCAACTTGCGTTTCCCGCAACTTCGCTTTTTGTAACTTGTTTATTTTTCGTTAAAATTTTGAGGTGTTTGATTTGGAATCGGTACAGGAGCGTGTTGGGTAGTATTTGACAGGGCTTTTGGTGCTAAATGCTGGTAAGCGTAATTTTTTTAGTTTAGCCGTTGGCTATGTATTGTATAGTGAAGCTTTTGCCGTCTGAGTTGATTTGGGATACAGTGGTTAGCTGGGTATTTTGATTGTCCGTTAGGTGAGTCTGAGAGAAGGATACTTCGCCTAAGGGTAAAACTTCATGATTAATGTTTACGTATGCTTCTGTAAATGTTACTGATCCAAAATTTGACAGATTAGCTATTTGACCATTAAGAGTAGGTCTTTCAACAATCCATTCAGCTGTCAAAAGCGTGGAATTATAATTCACGCTCTTGCTAAAACTCTCACCAGTCGTCACATCAGTTAACTGCATAAACCATAGATTAGTATCTTTATCTACCAAATTTATCGAAGCAGACATCATGTCCCCTTCTGAAATCATTATAGGGATATTTATGGCATAATCAGGTAACAATTCATACCATGCTATGTATCTTTCTTTACCATTAACAGAGTCATGTTCAGTTCCAATTTGAATTAATGACGTATCAAATTGACCACCTATTCCAATCCAGGCTGAAGAATACGTATTATCAGACGAAATACTAACCGATGGCACAATCCATGAAGCATTTACACCTATAACCTCTGGCAATGGCGATGAAAAATCAGAAGCCGCTACATAACCTGACCATGTCAAACTAACTAAACTATGCACCTCTGCAGTTTTTCCAAAAGTATCCAAAATCAACCCCAACATCAACATAGAAACAGCAAAAAGCAAAACCCACACTAAAGAAAGAAAAAGAGCCCTATTTCTAAACTTTCTAAAAAACGCAGAAAAAATCATACCATAACCTCCTTCATATAACCTTCAAAAACGCACCTACAAACATAAGAATTCATGAGGAGTCCCCACATAAAGCCATTTCTATAAAACCTTAATTGTACCCTTTCCAGAGCTTCCCCTTTTACCATTCACTAATTTTACGCTTTTTTAACCATATAAAGCACGAATAAGCCCTATTTACTGCTCATTTTGAATTACCATAGATATTTTGCCAAAAGAAACAGTTTTCAGGCGACACTTTACATTTGTTTTGTCCCAAAACAATTTCCCCTTTTCACGTTATATTACGATTAACTATATCATCGCCCAAACTACCTGCTCACCATACCCAAACCCCACAAAACACTTCCAAAATACCCCACTCACCCAACTAAAACATGGTCAAAATCAAAAACAAAAACAACCCAAATACTACCTATAAAAACACGCAAAAAACGAAAATAACCATAAAATACGCCGCAAACCAACTAAAAATAACCACAAGAAGATTCAAACAACTCTACACCCAATACAAAAACACAAACACCACCCAACCATAGGAAAACAGCTCACCGACCCAAAAAACAAATCACACCAGAAACAATAATCTTTGAACCTTATTTTACACCAAACTGGCACATCCCCTCACACAAACAACAATATATCTCATAGCCATCGTCATCATAGCTATAATTACAAGCCTTATCACCTATCTCATAAATCTTATAAAATGAGTTTTCATTGAAGTGCAATGGAAAAAGCCTTTTTGCCCTGTTTACTTTTAATTATGGTGGTTGGAAGAA
>WRJX01000034.1 GCA_009778385.1 Candidatus Bathycorpusculum sp.
ATTCGACACAGGATTAGGCAATACAAACACCACAACACAAATACACACCGCTAGTTATATAGTTAACGAAAAGTTATACTGCTATAGTATAGACGTCTTTCGCAAAATTTTGTGTCGACATAAAGTTCCTCTATTTTCGAATACGTAAACATAGAATTTAAAGATTCCAAAATAGCCGTTTTGCTATCTGTTTTTGCTAATATATAATTTTACTTTGATGGTTCCTAACTTTTTGAGAGTGTTAGCTAAATAATGTTATTGCTTTGAATGAGATTATTGGCTTTTTGTAAGTGGATCTATTTTTTGGTGTGTTGGTTGAGTTTGCGTATGTTTGGTAGGTTTGGTAACATCAGGTGGTGGGCATGGTGTTGTTGGTGTTTTCTTTTTTGATAAAAATTGAAGTGCCACGTTTGCACAACAGATAATTGATAGCATAGAGGTATCAGATGAATTTCTATCAAACTATACAAACCGTTACAAAACTATGTAGCTTCACTACAAGCAGAGTAGAACACGCAACCAGCTACAGTTTACAAAAATTAACTTAATTATCATTTTTTTAAAATAAATTAATTTGCTTTGGGTAAAATCTGATTGATACTAGAAAGCCCACCAGCCCATTGCAAATATAGTCGTAAAGTAGCATAATAATGCTCCAGATACACCTATGATAGTTAGGGTAACTGCTTTTTTCTTAGATAGCAAACCCAAAAGGATGAACATGGGGAACATGGCCATCACATAACGAGGAACGCTTATCCACCATGATGTTGAAACTGCGAGTGCCCATGAGAGAAACATGTACGCAATGTAAACTGGGCGAAGTCGTTTCCAAACACTAATGCCAACCATTAACGCTCCGAAACTGGCAAATGCTATCGGTGCAATTCCAATTGTAATATTGTTTGAATAACTGGCGCCAACTGCCCAGTTATAAGCATTTGTTAACCCTGCCCACGGGTCAAGTCTGTTGTACCAATGCGTTGCCTGTATATCCATAAAAGTGAACGGGTCACCTGTAACCTGCATATTTATACCAAGATATATGAGAAATCCCGCTAAGGCGAGGAATGCCCATAGTAAATTAAGGTCTGTTTTTTTTAGTTTCCAGCCTTTTTGATGGTAATATTCTATTAGTAACACAGGTAGAAGAATAACTCCATTAATTCGTGTTAAAGAAGCAAATAAGCTTAGGCTGCCTGCGAACCCCCATTTGCCTAGTCGCGCGTAGTAGAGGCTGGCAATGGCTAAAGCAAAAAAGAGTCCCTCGGTGTAGGGTGCGGAGAGAAAGTATGCTGTAGGAAAAATACTTAAAAACAATACGGCTTTCACAGCTATGCCCTCGTTAAATTCGAGTTTTGCTAGTTTGTATAGATAGAGAAAAGCGATTATACTGCAAACATTTGAAGCTATGAGCGCTGAGAGATTAATGTAGTTTAAATCTACGGTAAATAGGCGGATAAGAATAGGGTAAAGTGGAAAGAAAGCAATAAAATTGTACGCGTCAAGAGTTGGGTCGCTTACATACCAATTTTTGGCTATGTCAACGTAATGGGGGGCATCCCAGCGGTTAAATATAGCAGTAATAGAAGGAGCTAATCCAGTATTTAGATAGACTGTAAAAAAACCGATAGCAAAAACCAAAATTTTGGCTGCTACAAAAATGAGTATGGCAAGTTTTACTGACTGTGGAATGCTTTGAATTCTCTTAAGAAAATTGATGCCCACTGCTCTTCTAACCGCTCTGTAGTTGCGTTTGATTGCTTATATATCTTAACTTTTTAGTGGTTTTTATGGGATATGCCGTGATTTTTCATCCTAAAGATGTGGAAAGATGAAATTATTCTCCAGTTGCGCGTAAAGATTGTTTGTTATTGTTATATTTTTCCTTTATTTCAATTTCACCTTTTAAGTATCTGATAGCTGTACCACTGATTTTTACGCGTTCCCCAAGGTTCTCACAAAACAATACGCCACCACGCTTGGATAATTGACATGCGATAAGTTTAGTTTTTCCAAGTTTATCGCTCCAAAAAGGCGTTAAGGAGCAGTGGGCACGTCCTGTAACTGGATCTTCATCAATACCTGCGTTAGGTGCAAAGAAGCGTGAAACAAAATCACAGTTGCTGCCTTTAGCGGTGATGGCAATTCCGAAATTGTCATTATCAATCTCCGCTTCAACTTTTATTTGTTTGAGAAGCGAAAAATCAGGCTTGATATTTCTCAATGTTTCCTCACTATCCACTAACACCAAAAAATCCCCGGCTTTATATGCGGCAATCGGTTTAACACCAAACGCTTTTTCAAATATCGGATACATAGGGCAAGCTATAACAGGTCTTGATGGAAAATTGAGGAAGCTGGCCGTTTTCTTGCGTTACAGTTATAATTCCGCTTAGGGTTTTGAATTTTACCTCGCAAACCGCTTTTTTAGTTTCTTTAAACAACACAAATGCACTTGCCATGGTAGCGTGACCACAGAGGTCAACTTCTATCTCTGGAGTAAACCAGCGCAAATCATAATAATTATCATGTTTTACCAAAAACGCTGTTTCAGACAGATTATTCTCGGCTGCAATATTTTGCAAAATATCATCTGGTAGCCATTTGTCAAGCAGACAAACTCCTGCGGGATTACCGCTAAACAGCTTGTCAGTAAAAACGTATATAACGTAATAATCCATATCGTCATTTCCTACATTTTAAACGTGATTTCATTAAATATGCACGGCCATAAATGTCTTCAGAGAATCACCAATTAATAGCTGTCGTAAGATGGTGTTCTGCTTGTATTGATTAAAAATTAGACAATGAGTCTATTACAGGTGGTTAGGACAATTTGTAAAAACCATGTCATCCTATAGAATATAGACGTTATAACTGTGTAACAATTTATGTTGTCGAGGGGGGAGGGTTAAGTGGAGTAGTCTAAAGGGTGGTTTTGATTGGTTGTATAGCTGAGTGTTAAGAAAGGGATATATTCTCTTTGTCTATTTTATTTTGTTGTTCAATCGTGTGGTTGAATTTGTTTGGTGTTTTTTATGTCTGGTTTTTTTGTTCGTTCGTCGAGGCCTTATTTTTCAGAATCTGATGTTGAAAGTATCCTAGATGAGATTGGGTTAGTTTTGGTTAGTGGTCAGTTAAGAAATGGTGAGAATTTGAAGCTTTTTCAACGGGGGGTGGCTGATTATGTAGGTGTAAGGCATGCAGTAGCTTTAGATTCTGATCTTAGTGCATTGGAAACAGCTTTAAGTTATTATCAAGTTAAGGGTAAAGAGGTTATTGTTTGTACAAATAGTTTTGTGTCCGTTCCAAATAGTGTGCTGTATGCTGGTGGAAAAATAGTTTTTGCAGACATAAACAAGAATACGCTTGCTATGGATGTTGAAAGTTTTAAACAAAAGATATCTGCTAAAACTTGTGGTGTAATAGTTACTCATATTGCCGGTTTTCCTAATGAGGCCTTAGAGGAAATAAAAGAGGTTTGTGATGAGCGTGGCTTTTTTTTGATTGAGGATGCAACACATGCTTTAGGTGCTTCAATAGGTGGCAGAAAGGTTGGGACTTTTGGTGATGCGTCAGTGTTTGCTTCTACACCAACAAAAATCATCACAACCGGTGAAGGTGGTGTACTTGTTACAAATAATGATGAGTTAGCGGAGTATGCTAAACTGTTTAGTTATTATGGTTCTGGTCTTGGGAAAACAAATTTTGAGAGGTTAGGTCGTCATATGCTTCTGCCTGAGATTTCGGCCGTAGTGGGTATTAATCAATTGTGTCATGTTGAGGAGTTCCTTGAAATGAGAAATAGCGTTGCAAAAGCTTACGATGAAGCCTTTAGTAAAATTGCTGGTTTATCAATAGTTAGTTGTAAAAAAGGCAACCGTTGTAGCTACTACAAGTACCCCTTGACCCTTGGTAAGAAAATAGATAAAAATCGTTTTGTTAAAGCGTTAAAGGAGCTAGGTGTTGAAACGGGAACTGTTTTTTATCCGCCTTGCCATATGCAGCCTTTTTATAAAGAGCAGAATTCTCATGGCCTACCTCTTTTAGTTGCTGAGGATGTGTTAGCTCATACGATAACATTGCCAATGCATTGTGCGTTAGATGTTTCTGATGTGTCTGCTGTTATAGAAAATGTGCAGTCAGTTATGAAAACATAGTTTGAGGCATTATGTTTTTCTGCCTTTAATTCTTCAAATTTGTCAATTCAAGTGGTCTGTAAAGTTCAATGCTGTGCCTTGGTAATTATTTCCATCTTTGTTAGAGTTAGGAGCTATGGTGTTTAGGGGTAGCCTGTGAAAAGTTCTAGTTTTAGTTGTTCTTTGGGTAAGCCAAGTTTTTCAATGATTCCCTGCATTGCTTTAACCATTGGTGGAGGACCGCATGCGTAAAATGTTGTGTCTTTAAAGTCGGGTAGTTCTTTTTGTATTATTTCGGCTGTGATATGTCCGGTTGCACCTTTCCAGTTTGGTGAGGCTTGACTTAGTACAATGAATATTTTTAGATTATTGTTTTTTTGAGATAGCTCTTCTAGTTCTGTTTTGAAGGGTATGTCTTCTTCGGTTCGGCAGCCGTAGAAAAGTGTGATTTTGTTGTTCAAGTTTTTGTCTGTGGCATTTTTGATTATGCTTCTAAATGGTGTTATACCTATTCCACCGCAAAGTAATGCGATTTTTGGGTATTCTCCTTCATAGGTTAATTTGCCGTATGGAGCATCGATTTTTGCCCAGTCACCAATTTTGGTTGCTTTTAATGCTATGGAGTATTCATGGTCTGTTAATTTTTTAGTGAATTCTATATAATCGGTTTCGGTTGGGCTGGTGCTAAAGCTGAAGGGGTTGCTTATTTCTTTGCCGTCTTGTTTTATGGTTACGAAAAAATATTGTCCCGGTTTATACTGCAGTTCTTTTGGTCTTGGAAACCTGAAGCTGGTTACATCGTGAGTTCGGGGAATAATGTCTTGAATTGAAGTTTCAAACTTCATAAAGATCAGCCTATTGATCTTGATACTATTTTGTTGTTTCTTAATTAAAAGCCTTTTTGGATAAAATTGTATGTTTTTTATGTTCATTATGATCTTAGGTTTCTATAAAAAACTTTTTGCCTAAAACAATTAACAACGACTTACAGAGCTTTTTTTGTTTTATATTTGATTTTTTTGTTGTTGGTTTTGAGGGGTGGTTTGGTGATTTTTGTTGTTGATGTGTTTGGCGTTGTTTTTGTAGATGGCTGGTTTGTTGTTTGGGTGGATAGTTATTGTTGTTTTGTTTTGGTGTTTAATGTGTGGGTGTGTGTTGTTGTGTGGTGTTAATTTGGTGTTAATGTGGAGTTGATGTGGTGTTAATGTGGAAATATGGTTATATTGTGTTTTTTGTGTGTTTTTTGTTTATTGTATTGGATAAAATTGTGTGAATATGGTGATTATGTGATGAATTTGAAATTTAAGTCTGTGTTTAGTTTGCGTTGTATTTGTAGTAGGCATATTCTTTTGTCTTTTGTTTCTTTATTGTTTATGCTGATGTTGCTTTTCTCTAGTGTTTATGTAGCAACATTTAGTGGTGTTTCCCACTTTGCCTCAGCATATACTGTTGATAAAACAGTTAATACTGAACAAGAACTCAGAGACGCTATTATAGAAGCTTTAGCTAAAGCGCCAGATCAGTATGTTATTGCATTAGCCAAGGACATTGAGCTTAAATCTAAACTTACCATATCGGCAACTGCAAATGTTGTACTGATAAGCGAGGGTGATGTACCTATGAAGCTTATTGGACCAAATGGCGTGAGTACCATTACTATTGAAAGTGGTACATTGATACTTGATGGCGTTATTGTAACTCACAATAGTGGTGAGACTGGTAGAGGAGTATATGTTAATTCTGGTGCTACACTTATCTTAAATAGTGGTGAGATTTCAGAAAACAACATCGACACTGGCGGCATTATTAACGATGCTAAATGTGGTGGTGGCGTTTATAACTGGGGCACCTTTATTATGAACGGTGGTACAATCTCCAAAAATTCAGCCTATAACGGCGGCGGGGTGTATAGCATAGTCACCTTTGAGATGAACGGAGGTGTTTTCGCTGAAAATACGGCCTCTGGAGCCGGTGGCGGAGCTGATAACTTGGGCACCTTTACTATGACTGACGGAACTTTCTATAAAAACAAAGCAACAGTTTGCGGAGGAGTTTTTAATGGTGTTTACGCTACCTTTACCTTGACTGATGGTAAATTTTTAGAAAACGAGGCTACCTATGGCTCTGGTGGCGGAGTATACAATGATGGTTACGGCACCTTTATCATGATAGGCGGCATTTTTTCCAAAAACAAGGCTTATGATGGCGGCGGAGTGTTTAACTTGGGCATTTTTAAGATGTCTGGGGGTACTATCGGCGGTACAACTGCGGCAGATGGCAACATAGCCACCGAAGGCGGTGGAGGCGTCTGCAATGGTGGGTACTTTAGCGTTTTTAGTATGCATGGCGGTATTATTGCCCACAACACAGCCCGTTCTGGTGGCGGTGTATATGGTACTGTGGGAGTGTTCAATATGTACGGCGGTAAAATTTCAGACAATACTGCCTTCTGGGGTGGCGGAGTTTACCTTGGGGAATCCATTTTTAACATGGAGAGTGGAGTACTTTCTGGCAACACTGCCCACTACTATGGTGGAGGCGTGTACAACTGGTGGAGTACTTTTACTATGTCTGGCGATGCAGTAATTTCTAACAATATGTCCCCCTATGATGGTGGAGGCGTGTACAATCAGTGGCATTTTGATATGTCAGGCAATGCGGTAATTGATAACAACACAGCCAATGGCAATGGTGGAGGTATATACAATCATGATGACTACGGCATATTTACTATGGAAGGCGGCAAGATATCAGACAACACAGCAAACAACGGCGGTGGCATCTATAATGTCTGTACTGATGTTAACGCGGTCACAATAAAGGGTGGCACTATATCAGGTAACATCGCTACTAACGATGGCGGAGGCATCTACGTATCCTATGCTAATCTTGACAAAGTTACAATCGCAGAAGGCGTTACATTCTCTGACAACCGCGCCGGCACCATGTATGACAGAAACCCCGAAGACGATGAACTATACCACGCACAAATAGCTGATGGAGTCACTTGGACGGTCCCATTCACACAAGGCTACAACAACTATGACATAAGCTACACAAACGGCGTACTCCTACAAACATACAACATCAAATACGAACTAAACGG
>WRJX01000035.1 GCA_009778385.1 Candidatus Bathycorpusculum sp.
CCAAGATCCTGCAACGCAACAGACTTAGCCTCAGTAGCAGTCATAATAGCCCTAGCCATAGCACCACAAGACAAAGTAACATTAGTTAAAAGCAGAATGTTTATGGTACCTATCGCAGGTGTCATGTGATTTCTATGTTCGATCCAGTTGCCAGTATCTACGCCCATACGTAGAGCGTTGTTAAGCGCACCGCCAGTTGCAATGCAACAAACATGAAAATCACCGTAGACTTTTTCACAAACAGCCAGCTGTTCCATGTTAACAGCAGTTGATAGAAAAATAAAATCTCGGCAACGAAGACCCAAAGACTTAGGAAGTTGCTTTGCGACTTGTTCGAATTTCTGCATGGTCATATGTCGTGATGACAGAGGCTCAGGAAAATATACGTTGCCTACATTTCGAACTTTTCGCAACCCATCTAAAGTTGATAGAACTTGACGTTGTTCATTAAAAGAAACAAGCGTTAGGTTATGCCATACATTGTCATATTTATGATAGATGACACGTGCGTTTGCCTCTTTAAATTGGAGGTCTATAGGTGTTTCTTTAAAGGTCATTGCTTTTTTACTCATTTTTATTTCTTTTCCGGTTTGTTGGTTGTTTTTTCATTAGCGCTTTCAAGCAGACCCTCTATTTCTAAGTAGAGTTTCTGCAATTCTTTTGTTACATCATCAGAGGCTTGCCACATGTCACGATTAATTGCCTCCAAAAGTCGCTCAACCATGTTCTGTAGCGCATAAGGGTTTACGTCTTTGAACCATTGTTGCATCTCTTTGTCAAAAACGTATTTTTTGGCTATATCCGCATACATCCAATCTTCCACAACCTCCACGGTGGCATCCCAACCAAAAACAAAATCCATATTTCTAGACAACTCAGCAGCACCTTGATAACCGTGCTTTTTCATACCTTCTATAAATTTAGGATTAAGAAGACGAGAACGGAAAACAAGACAGGTTTCCTCAGCAGCACTTCGAATTTTTACCCTATTAGGATCAGAACTATCACCACAGTATGATCGCGGAGCTTTACCGCCTACAACTTTAACAGCATTTACCAAGCCACCGTAAAAGTCGTACCAGTCATCGATATCTAAAATGTCATATTCACGTGAATCCTGATTTTTAACTGCAACATTAATCTTTTTTAGGCAACGTTTGAACTGTTCAGGTGTCTGTAGCCCATAAGTTTTACGAGTATAGGCATAGCATCCCCAATTAATGTAAATGTCGCTTAGGTCGTTTTGGTCTTTCCAGTTTTTAGAGTCTACAGCTTCGCTTACGCCACAACCGTATGCACCAGGTTGATCACCAAAAATTCGATAACAAGCTTCTTCTCGCGCTTTTACAGCATCGACGCCACTTGTTACTTTTTCAGCTACTTCAGTTTCCACATGTTTAACTATAAAGTTTTGATCAGGTGACTCTTTTAGTCCAGCGACTAACTCAACAGCTGCATCAAGAAGATTAACTACAACAGGAAAAGTATCCCGAAATAACCCACTAATACGCATGGTAACATCAATACGAGGACGTTTAAGTTCTTCAAGAGAAATGAGTCCTAGACCAACAACTCGGCCACTAGACTGTTCCCAAACAGGCTTAACACCCATCAAATAAAGGATTTCAGCAATGTCATCGCCTTTGGTTTTCATAGTGTCAGTTGCCCAAATAGCTATGCCAACAGATTCAGGATATTTTCCCTCTTCCTTTAGGTAACGTTCAAGCAATACATTTGCTTGGGTGATACCGATTTCCCATGAGGCAGGTGTTGGAACAGTACGTGGATCAAGAGAGTAAAAGTTTCTTCCAGTCGGCAAAATATCAGCCATACCCCTAGTAAGAGAGCCTGACGGTCCAGGTGGTATGTAGTTGCCTTGACAGCTAGAAAGTGTGTAGGTTAATTCATCCGTTGTTGATGCAAGAGCTGGAACAAGAAAGCGGCTGATGTAACAAAGACAATGTTCAATCTTGGAATTACTTGCGCCTAACACTTCCTTTGTTAAGGCAGCAATTTTTTCTTCCTTGAAATCTGCTATATGATATTTTTTGATAAGTTCAAGCGAGAGGGCACTGATTTCTTTTAGATGATCACCATTAGTTTTACCGTCACTACCAAGTTTACCTCGATGAGCCAAAAGATCATCATAATCAAAACCCAACAACTCCGCAATAGACTGTCTAAGCGAAGGCACGTCACCATTATCTAAACGTGTCAAAGTTACAAGAAATTCATCTAGTCTTAGACCTTTTGGGCCTTCACCTAAAATGTGGAGTCCATCTCTGATTTGAGCATCCGATATTTCGTTAATGTATGCATGTAACTGTTCCAAAAAATCATCAAATGAAACAAAAGCAACATCTTGAGTAACGTTTAAGTCTTTGTCAATCTTAGCTGCAACAACATTTTCCCAGATTAAATTGCGTAAAACAGGCAATTTGTCAGGATCAACAGTTTTAGCATGGTAGTAATCTTGAAGTTGAACCTCCAGTTTCGCAAGTTCCTCATAAGAATCAGCATTATACATAACAGGTATTAGATGTTCTATGATACAGCAGTAACTCCGCCGTTTAGCTTGTGTACCTTCTCCGATAACAGTCATATTATATGGGTAAATATTGGGTAAATCAGAGATAGCTATGTCAGGAAAACAGGATTTAGACAAACCAACAGATTTACCAGGTAACCATTCTAATGAACCGTGAGTACCTATATGCATAATAACATTAGCACCAAAAACATCACGTATCCAGCGGTAATAGGCGTAATAATGGTGAGTCATAGACAAATCTGGACTATGATATATGCTTGCGGGGTTCTCTAGATATCCACGTGGAGGTTGCAGTCCAACGTAAACATTCCCGTTTTGTATTCCAGCAACCAAAAACTTATCATCATAAACAAAAAGTTTCCCAGGACGTCTTCCCCAATCAACCTCCATTTTAGCAGCCACATTAGAAGACAACTCATTAAACCACTGATCATACTGCTCAAGAGAAATCCTATCTATGGCACGTTCATTTAGTTCTTGTGCACTAGCCCATCTACGATCATTAGTTAACCCAGCAATAATAACATCCATAAGTTTCTGACTACTCTCAGGCAACTCATCTAAAGTATATCCCTGACTTTTCAAACCCTGGAGAATATTCATAACTGAAGCAGAAGAATCCAACCCAAAGGCATGACCAATAGTATCGTTCCTTGGCGGATAGTTATGGAAAATTATAGCTACTTTCTTTTGATTATTAGATAACCGCCCTAGTTTACCCCAGTTTATTGCTAAACAAACCGCTTTTTTAGTTCGCTCTTCGATGGGTTCAAATTTTATTATTCGAGTTCCAGTTGAAGGATCAGTTTGATGGCAGTCCATAGCAGCGACAGGCACAGTTATTAGAGCCCCATCAAATTCAGGCATAGCAACACTAGCAGGAATATCCATAATGCTTAGCCCTTGCATGCTATCACGCCACTCCTCAAAAGTATTGTATGTCGCAATAGCTTTGATAATTGGAACCCCGAGTTTTTTTAGAGTATCAGTTGGGTCGTTACCAGCTAGGCAAATGGAGAGTGAAAAAGAAAACAGACTGATAACAACATCCACAAGTGGTTTACCGTCTTTTAAGAAATAGTTATCGATTATCCAATCTAACCCATGCATACCTAATTTTTCGTTTTTTGAACCGCTAAAAAACACGGGCAACACATTAGCCCCTTGAGCTTCAATTTCATTGATCATAGAATCAATAAAGCTAGTGTTGCCACTCTGCCATTGAGTCTGGTGAAACCACAATCCAACAGTTAAGCGACTGTTATCAATTTTCTTTTCCATGTATTCCGATAGATTAGGAACATAGTTGAAGCTGGGATGATAGATTCCGTTCCATATAGGTTTAGTTGGAGCTTCAAAAGTGTAGTCAGTGCCTATGAAGCGGTTTGCAAGGTAATAGAAGAGGTTTTCAAAATTCTTTTTTCCGCCATAATTAAGGTAGAAAAAGATTTTTTGTTTATCTTCATCCTGCACTGTTATAAATTTAGCGTAGTCGTTACCCGAGTCAGAAACCATGAGAGGTATCTTTGCAGGTTTTAAGGCTTCAACCAACTTGTTAAAGTCAGGCAAATCGCTCATTAAATGTACAATGACTATGTGAGAATTTTTAGAAAAACTAATAAAACTATCTAAAGCACCAAAATCCCGAAAATCACCACCTGAACGTAAACATAACTCGATAGCATTTGGAAACTTTTCATTTACCACTTTAACTGCTGATATAACTGGAATTATTACTGCGGGAATTGTAGTTATAAAGGCTACTTTAAGAGGTTTCATATTTTCAAGTCCTACGTTTTTCTTCAAAAATCATAAAAATATGAGAAAAGAGAGCAAGAACATTTTCTTGCCTTCACTCGAGCTTTCAAAGTAGCTGATGCAATCATGGGTAACCGAATGTTCCATTGATGTTGTCTCCGTAAAACTTTTGATTAAGCTCCTGATTCACTGCTGCTGGATCTATATCTAAAAAGAGATCAGGATGAATCCATTTAGCCATGTACAGATATCCGACCACGGATCGTACTCCATTTCGAGCACTCCATTCAAGAATATAGACCCGTTCATTTTTGATTGCATCAACATCATTAAAAATATCTCGACTAAGCACGTTGTTTTTTGCATTGATGAAATCGTTGATATCATGTGCAGGGTTAGAGAACATTTCAATAATCACAGAAGGATTTTGTTCGACAACAAATTCAGGAGCTAAAGTGGGCATGTAGATGTCTTGGTTTTCAGCGATGTTAATTCCTCCAGCTTGAGGAATTCCCATTGTAACGATAGTTCGATATGGGATAGAGTACCACTCTAAGAATACTGTAACTTGTTGATCAGATGGTAATGCGTATATTCTGTCTTTGAGAAGTTGATTATATGGCTGCACCCAATCGATATAGGCAGTTACTTGTTCTTGATGTCCCACTATGGGTGTTAGTTTTTGCATTAGTCCACAGATAAAGTCTATGGATGTTTGAGAATTGTATAATTCATCCTTAGTCATTTTAGAGGGGCCTGATGGTTCAGGAATGCTCATGTTTACAATGTAAACAGGTATTCCTGCATTTTCAAATTGCGTGTAAGCTGCGGAATTACCGACAGATAACATGGTAGAGGCAAATATGACGTCTGGTTCTAGAGCGATAATGGCCTCAACATTTGGTACGGAATCAGTTTGACCAACGGAGGGGACATTTAGAATAGATGGTGGCATCACAGTAGTTTCGCATCGGGCAACAATCAGGTTTTGGACGCCCATTACGCATAAAGTCTCTACTATGGAGCCATCCAGTGCAGCTATTCGAGTTACGGGAAGAGGAATGGTTACAGTGTTGCCTATGCCATCTACAACAGTGATACTTGTTGGTTCTTCTATAGGAGCTGGAGCGGGTGCTTTTGTTGGGGTAATATTATTTGGAGCTATTACCAAATCTGATGCGGGTACAGTTGAGTCATCGTTTGTGAGGTAAGCATATGCGCAATAAGCAGAGGCGAGTATGATTAAAGCAATAAGTATAGTTAAGTAGTTTTTTTTATTCATTTTTTTTACTTCCTTAAATATTAAATTCTGATGTTGTTGGTTTTCGTTTTAGCGTATGGTTGGATAATCCAACCATATTATTTAAAATTATGTTTAACTCAAGTTAATCCAAAGTTGAACAAAAATCAGCATACCATGAAAAACATAACACCCACAGCAGCTAACACACCATCACCAACCCTACTTCCCAGCACACCCCACATTCCACCTCCATTCTTACCGTAAACACTGAAACACTAAACTACAGCATAAAAGCACTAATGAAAAAGCAACCAACAAATTGAAAAAAATGGACATAAAAACAAAAAAAAGAAAAAGATAGGTTAGTCTTGACTTGTCTTTACTTTATTACACGCTTAATTTCTTTAAAGCAATCATGCCTCCAACAAAGAAGACGCCACCAAAAATCAAAAGACCAGCAAAGGACAGCCAAGGAAACGGCGAACCTAACACTGTTGCTCGCAAAATGTTAGCTGAATGAGTTAAAGGCAAAAAGTACAACACAGCCCTAGCTACAGCAGGTAACTGGCTCAGTGAAAAGAAGGTGCCACACAGAAAAGTCATAGGCAAAATCACCAAAGTACTAAAGTTACTCATTTCCTGATGAGAATGAATAATTAACGATATGAATACACCAAACGAAGCAAACACGAAACACGACAGCAGCAATATCAAAAAGAACACCGGACTAAACAGTAACGTTGGTGCAAGAATCAAACCTACCAAGTATATAGCAACAGCACTAATTGACCCCCTTACCACACCTATCAAAGCCTTACCTATAATAATAGAATGAGGACTTACAGGAGACATCAAAAGCTCATCAAAGCTCTTATAGAAAATCCTATCAACCTGAAGCTTCGATGCAGCACCATTAAAACTAGTAGAAAAAGCCGTTAATGCAACAATACCAGGAATAACAAACGAGAGATAACTAACGCCAGCTACATCGATACCTCGCCCTAATCCATAGCCAAAAGCCACCAAATAAAGCAACGGCAACACAAGACTAGTTGCAACAGTAGCCTTCCAATGGCGTCGCATATTACGTAAATCAATCCAAAAAACTGAATAAATATCACTAAATAGATTCATCATTATTCGCCTACCTTTTCACCTGTTTGTTCAATAAACACATCTTCCAAATTTGATTCACGGATAATCACTGTTTTTACCTCAGAAGGCAAACTTTTAACGTAATTGTTTGCCGCTTCACGGTTAGCAAAAAATTGATAATGGGTTTCTTTATTATCAACAAGGGTTTCAACAACTATAGACCCAACTTTTTCACGAAGAGTAGCAGGTTTATCTACAGCAATTAATTGCCCATGATGCATAATTCCAACGCGGTCACACAAAACCTCTGCCTCCTCAATGTAATGAGTAGTAAGGAAAATTGTAGTGCCATCTTTGTTTAAGCGACGCACTAAATCCCATAAACGGCGTCTAGCCTGAGCATCTAACCCAACAGTAGGCTCATCTAAAAATAATAATTTAGGCTCATGAAGAAGACTGCAAACAATAGATACTTTCTTTTTCATTCCACCCGAAAGAGTATCAACCATTTTATTAGTATACTCTGTGAGCTCAACATACTCTAACAGCTCAGTAATACGTTTATTACGTATAGAAGAGCTCAAATGGTGTATACGCGCATGAAACTCCATGTTCTCTCTAACAGTCAAATCACGATCCAAACTTGAATGCTGCTGAACAACACCAATCACTTTTTTGACCTTGTCAGATTCGTTTTGTACATTATAACCCCCAACAGAGATACGTCCTGAAGTTGGACGGGTTAAAGTTGTTAAGACACGGATAGTTGTTGTTTTTCCGGCACCATTGGGTCCTAAAAACCCAAAAATTTCGCCATCATGGACATTCAAATTTAGATTATTTATCGCTTTAACAGAACCATAATTTTTGCAGAGATTTTCTATATAAATAGAATTCATCAAACATTACCTCATAATTTATTTGTCGAATTTTTTTAATGCTTCTGTGACAGCAGTTTTAGCGGTAAAACCAATCAACTCACCCATCTTAGTATGCCCACCAGTATACCTAATCACCACATCAGGGTTTACACCT
>WRJX01000036.1 GCA_009778385.1 Candidatus Bathycorpusculum sp.
TGTGTGTCACCTGAGCTTGTTGCTAGCTGGTTCAAACACTGCAACTACACACTACCCATACAGTCAACAAAAAGTTAAACTGCTATAAAGGGGTTAGCACGGTTAATGAAAACGACACTCTGTCAAGGTGTTTTGAATTTTTTAAAACTGAAATGCCGCCTGTATTAGCAGTTTTAGATGCCAAAGGCAAATACGCCGGCGTAATAGCTAGAAGATGGATTGTAAGATCAAGACTGGATCCTACAACAACTAAAGTAAAAAATCTAATGAGATCAGCACCTAAAATTTCACCTAATCACGGCATCTCAAAAATTGCAAAGTTAATGATTGAAAGTGGAATAAGACAGCTACCAGTTTTTGAAAATGAGAAGCTTTTGGGATTTGTAACTGACGAGGATATCATTCATGCAGCAGTAAGGCAAGATTGGGGTAAAGGCAAAGTTAGCAGTGTTATGACTCGTGCACCATATACTATTGATGCTAACAGGTCGGTTGGTGCAGTGCTAAATTTGTTTAGAGAGCAGGGATTTTCACATGTTCCAGTTATGGACGCTGGAAAAATTGTTGGCATCATAAGTATACATGACATTTTAGAGAGAATTTTTCAGCCTAATGAACGCCAGACCACAGGAGAGAGAATGGGCGAAAAAGTTGAAGTGTTCAGTATTCCAGCTAGAGGTATAATGAATAGCCCAGTTATTACTGTTGATGCAGACGCGAATCTTAGAGATGCAGAGAAAAAAATGCATGACTATAACATATCATGCCTTGCTGCAACTTCAAGCGATAGGCTAGTTGGGATCATTACTAAACTTGACTTTCTTGAGCCAATTTCCCAGTTAGAGACAACAGCACCACGTCTAACTATTCAATTTGGAGTAAAAGACACAAGAATAACAAATGACCAAGAAGCATTTATGATGGATGAATTCGACTCTTTCACCCGCAAATATCAAGAAGCATTCCAGTTGGGAACACTCTTTGTGTACATCAAAACACATGGAACAACCAACATGCGGGGAACACCCCTTGTACATTGTCGGCTACAATTCAGAACCGTAAGAGGTACATTTGTTAGTTCCGGCGAAGGCTGGGGAGTAGAGACAACATTTAGAACAGCATTAGACAGAATGGACAGACGACTACTTAGAAGCAAAGAGCTACTAGCATACAATCCAAAATATGCCAAAGACTACTTACGCAAAATGGGCCTACCTGAAGAAGAGCTTTAACCAAACAAACACCTTCTTTCCTTTCCTTGTACACTTTCAATGAATTATTAGAAAAAAGTAATGTGCAAAATTTGCACATTCCAAAATTATATAGGTATTCTGCTACCGTCAAAGCCTAGTTTTGAAATTCCTAGCTCATCTTTAATTTCATTTAACTGCATATTATTAAACACTGGGCCGTCCTTGCAAACGCGGTATTTACCTATGACACAGCTACCGCATAAACCAATGCCACAGCGCATTAGGCGTTCTAGGCTTGCTTCTAGGGGTAGGTTGTGTTTTTGGGTTAGTTCGAAAATTTTTTTAACCATAACTTCTGGTCCGCAAGTGTATATGGCGTCGAATTTTTCTCTTTCTAAAAGATCGTTTAATGGTTCAGTTACTAGACATTGTAAACCGTAGGTTCCGTCGTCGGTTGTTGTAATTAGAGTTTTTTCTGGGCAGATTTTGTTTAGTTGTTCTACAAATAATAGTTCGTTTTTGGTTTTGGCGCCGACTATAAATGAGAGTTTTTTGGCTTTGTTTGATAGGGTTTTTGCTAAGAACAGAAGTGGGGCTGTGCCTGTTCCTCCGCCTATCAGTAACACGTTTCCATGGTTTTGTGTGAAACTGTTTCCAAATGGGCCGCGTATGCCAATGGTTGCACCAGCTTCCATGGAGCTTAAGTGCCGTGTTGCATCGCCTACGGCTTTTACAGATACGCTAATTAGACCATCTTCTGTTGCGTTAAGTATGCTTAACGGAATTTCATCTATACCAGGTATCCAAAGCATTAAAAATTGTCCAGGTTTAGCTTTGGCACATTGTTTGTCTATGAAAAGGTAGGTTTTAACTGAAGGACTTTCAGTTATCACCTGTACTATTGTAGTAGTTCGTAAGGTGTTAGTTACGGTGAGACAATCCGACAAGGTCATTTACACTCCCAAAATGTTTCCTTCTTAAATAAACTTCAATACCACGATTTATCGTTTGAAAAACTTCAGGACCATCAAACGCTATAGCTGTACCAACCTGCAATGCATTGGCACCAGCCAAAAAGAATTCCACAGCATCTTGCCAATCACTAATTCCACCACACCCAATAATAGGGGTGTCAACAAGTTTTTCTCGTATGTCATAAACACAACGTAACGCTACAGCCTTCATTGCAGGCCCTGACAAGCCACCTTTTATATTATTTAAGATTGGTTTTGCTGTTTCAGTATCAATTGCAATCGCTCTAAGAGTATTAACCACAGTTAACGCATCGGCACCTGCATGTACAGCTGTACTTGCCAGATGCACTATATCAGTTACGTTTGGAGAAAGCTTGACAAAAACAGGCACTTTAACCATAGCCTTTACGGCTTTAACTACTTCAGATAAAAGATTTGGATTTTGCCCAATTTCAGAACCAGTCTGCCTAACATGAGGACAAGAAACATTTAGCTCTAAAGCATCTGCACCAGCATCTGCAGCTTTTTTTGCCACTGTCGCATACTCTTCAGCTGAATAACCAAATACACTTACAATTAACGGCTGATGAATCAAGGTTTTTGTGTATTTAATTTCCTCAACATACACATCAATTCCAGGATTTGGTAAACCCATAGCGTTAATTAAACCACTTTTCGCTTGAACCACCGTTGGATTAGCATAACCACCTCTTGGTTGCATACCCACAGACTTTGTTACAACAGCTCCTGCACCATTCTCTATTACTCTATGCATAGACTCAGCTGAATAACCTAAAACCCCTGAAGCCAGCATACCGGGGTAATCAAGGTTTAAACCGGCTATCTGTAAACTTAACAGACTGCTTTCCAAACAAACTGCACCTCTTCAATAATCAATATTCTAGTTTACGTTATAAAAGATAAAGATATGTGACGTACTAGTTCAATAAGCATATTGTATGGCACCTAGGGCTTGGTCATTTGATTTTTTCTCAAGTTTAATGTTTCCTGCTGAAAAAATATACACACCTAAGTTGTTACAATAGAGAGAAGTTGATTCACCACTTTATTCTATAGGTTATTCTTCGATTTGTGACTTTATTCGCTTCAATAGACAGGCTACTACATAGTAACTGGTTTCAAATAATATATAATCCATTGTGTTTTTGTCCCATAGAATTTTTATTTTCGGAAGAAAGTCATCGTCTTTGTCCCAAAATTGAAAAACAACTGGGAAGAAATCAAAAATATTTATCTTAAAGCTTACATCAGCATTTTTATTAACTGTATATTCAATGCCACCTAATTTTAGGCAGGCTTTATGAAGATTGGTTACATTTTTTGAAAAATTTTCAATATAATCAGTATAGAATTCGTTTTCAGCTTTTTCTCCAATTGATGAAAACTTGCTGAAGTATGAGATTGGACACCAATCATTTGATAACTGTAACGGTTTTTCTGAACAGAGCATATCCATTATTGACATAATTTCAAAAGGATTATCGCACGCCACTTCGTCATTGTCTATAGTCTTATACACGTGCCCGGTTTTTCTATCCAATTTGAATGGTTGATAGATAAAATTGAGATAGATATAATTTTCATCATAATTTACACAGGTATGAGGAAAATTTTTCAATGTTTTATCATGATCCCATTCTACAAATATTTTTTTAGCATTAGGAATAAGTTTAGAACATCCTGCATTTTTTCCATAGCTCATGCGTGTTCCTTCTTTATGAATAAAGACATTACGTTGCTTTAATAACATAGTAACTTAATTTTCATTAACTATAGCAATTTTACAAGGTTTTTTCTTTATGTGTTGTTTGTGAAAAATGGTTTTTCCTTTATTTTATTTGATTTTTGGTAGCAATGCAAACAGCGATTCATGTTGTAGTGTATGGCATAATTAATGAAGGGGTATGTTGTTGTTATAGTAGCGAAGTTGTTTGTAATCAAATAGAATATCTAAAAGTTGATGAATCTTTTTAAATGTGTAAAACCGATGTTTAGCATCCAACTGGTGGATACATGCAGAATATGATTTAGTGAGGTGTAGAGAGATTACTAATAAAAGAAAAGGTTCTGTTCAAATACGATTTGAAATATTGGAGTTCCTTTTCTTTAGCGGCAAAAATCAGTTGCGTACGCATGTTTGGCGTAAAGCAACTGATGTGTCGTATGATGATTTCTTGAAGCATTTAACCTATTTAAAAGATAAGAGGTTCATTGAAGAAGAGCCGCAGGGTCGTCTCTTGTTAACTGTTGAGGGAAGAAAAGTCTACACTAGTCTTAGAGATTCATTGCCATCATTACTTTAGAGGCATTCACCAGTGGTGCATCACCTATATAACCACAGAAAAGCACAGAAAGATGACAAGTATGAGTGAAAAAGAAAAACAACAGGATTACCCAGTTAAAACAACACATGAGTTCTTCTCTGAAATCAATAATGAGTGGGGACGCTTTAAACGGGGTGCAATTCTAAGCACTATTGTTTGTTCGATTTTGTTAGTGGGTTTTGTTTTTGTTTTTTTAGGCATATCTAAAGTTCATGGCTTTGATGCTGACGCCCTAGTGTTTATGCTGCTTTTAGCAGGTTTTCTAGTTTACATAATTTATTTAATGACTTCTCAATACAGATTCTTTAGGCGATGGGAAGAACGCATGAAACACACCTACAGTTACGAAGAAAAATTACTTGCGGACGATAAAACTAAAGAAGAAGATGAGGACAACCAAACAAACCAATCCTTATAGTTAAAAAACCATAAACAGCTCTTCTCTTTTTGTATTTCTTTGTTTAGGGTAAAAACATTGATTGAGTCCTACTCAAGCCGGCCTATTAAAATGCGTGTGTCTTTAGGCACTGCCATATGTTTAGGTTTACTGGAAGGCAAAATGGATGTAACCCCCACAACGGCTTACTTAATGACGTACATAGAAGGTAAATGTACTGCTAATTGTGGTTTTTGTCCTCAAGCAAAGGATAGTAAAAGTCGAGCTGAAATGCTTTCAAGAGTTACTTGGCCTAGTTTTTCAACCTCCTCAGTAATAGCGGCCTTATATACCGCTGTCAAAAACGGTAAAATCAAACATGTCTGCATACAGGCCTTAAACAGTCCAAGCGTGTTTTTACAGCTTGAAGCCTTAGTTAAAGAAATCAAAAAAATCAGAGGTATCTCTGTTTCCGTATCCTGTCAACCATTAAACAGTAAAAACATCCAACTTCTCAAAAACGCTGGCGTTAATCGCATTGGAATCGCCATAGATGCGGCCACTGAAACAATTTTTCACAGAGTAAAAGGCGCTAAAACCGACGGCGTTTATAGTTGGAATCATGAGATTAGCTTACTTAAAGATGCTTTGTCAATTTTTGGGGCAGGTAATGTTAGCACACATTTGATTATTGGGTTAGGTGAAACTGAAAAAGAAGCCGTTAGTTTAATTCAGTGGTGTGTAGATATAGGCATTTTACTGGCGTTGTTTGCGTTCACACCCATTCAGGGTACTGCTTTAGAGAAACAATCTCAACCCAGCGTTACATCTTATAGGCGATTACAGCTTGCGCGGTATCTACTTGTCCAAGGTGTAATCCGTTTAGAATATATGAGTTTTAACGTAACTGAAGAAATAGCCTTGTTTGGAGTAAACACGACCATTTTAGAAGATGTCGTTAACAGTGGTAAACCGTTTCAGACTTCAGGGTGTCCAGACTGTAACAGGCCATTCTATAACGAAAAACCCAGTGGTCCACTATACAATTATCCAAGAAATTTGAACATAAAAGAAGTAGAGGAAATAAAAAAACAGTTAAAACTTTAAGAAGAAGATGATGATGTTTTCTTGTCAGAAGACATCTTGGGTTTTTGCCGTGTTACTTGTTCTACTAGGCGCCAGAATTCATCCATGGTGTAGCCTTTCTGAAGTTCTTTCATTAACTTCTTTACTTGATAATAGGTCATTTGAGCTTCACCTTTGTCTAAGCCTTCATGTGGACCTTTTATACGTCTGAAGAGTTCATCCATTTGTCTTGGGGACGCTCGGATTCCAGCTTTTTCCAGCATTTCTTGAATCAAGTTTTGGCCTGTGTTTCTGCCTATGAAAACTGTGGTTTCTCGTCCAACAATTTCAGGTGGAAACGGTTCAAAAACCAAAGGATGCGCCATCATTTCTTCTACGTCATCTTCAACTTCGTGAGCAAAAATGTTTTCGCCAATGATTGGTTTATGGAACTGAATTGGCAGTGCAAAAGCTTTTTCAGCTGTTTGAGAAAGTCTTGAAATTTTGCCTAAGTCAATACCTGTGTCAATGTTGTAGAGTAATTCAGCACATGTTACAACTTCTTCAAACGGTGCAATACCTGCGCGTTCACCAAAACCGGCAATGCATGTGTGAACATAAGATACACCTTCTTCCATAGCGGCTAAAGTGTTTGCTGATGCTAGACCAAAATCATTATGGCAGTGGATAGAAATCGGAACTTTCTTTTTTATAGAATCAGATAAGCCATCGCGCACGTGAGACATTAAATACTTCATAGACAAGGGCCTGATGAATCCAACCGAATCGGCAAGACCAAGCCTAGTTGCGCCGGCAGCTGTAGCTTGCTGGAACACCTCTATTATGTCTTCAATTGCAGTTCTTGTACCGTCCATAAGCAGAAAGTTAACGTTTGCTCCATGATCTTTGCAGTAAGTAACAGAGTCCACTATTCTTTGCAGGGCTTGTTTTTTTGTTATTTTGTGCCTATATTGTAAATTTAACCCGTTAATGGGCGTCTCGAGGGTGATTTCTTTTATGCCGCATTCCAGACAAGCATCAATACTTGCTTTGGCTGGTTCAGCGGAAGCGGTGAGTTTTGTATGCTCAAAGCTTTCGTTGACTATTCTGCTAACATTGCGTTTTTCTTCCTCTGAAAGAGCTGGGAAACCAACGTTGATTATAGCTACGCCTGACTCATCCATTAATTTTGCAAGTTTTACTTGTTCCACATAAGTTAAGTAAACTGTTGGCGCCTTAATTCCTTCGCGGAAGGTTTCATCCCAGATGAATATGCGTTCTGGAAGTTTAGGCGGCAGATTCTTACGTAGCCTATTATAATTAGCAATTAGCCCCTGTGCTTCAAGCTTTTTAAATATGGTCTTTCTCAATCCAGACACAGTCCAACAGATAAGATCTTAAGTTTAATGTTAAATTACTAGTTCTTATATAAAAATAGCATTCCTTTAACAGATGCACAATATACACTCATACTTCTCAACTCATAATATAATTAACATAAATAAATATACACTTTACCAAACTCACCAAAACACTATCAATAACAAAACATAATATCGATAAAAAACTCATCAAAGATAACACAAAACACCAAAAATAACAAACAAACATTACAAAACAAAATCAACCACCAAAAAATAACCATTTAACCACCCACACAACAACCACAAACTTATCATAAAAAAATACCATAGATCCTCCGACACCTCTTCGCCTATAACTATAGCAGTTTAACTTTTTGTTGACTGTATGGGTAGTGTGTAGTTGCAGTGTTTGAACCAGCTAGCAACAAGCTCAGGTGACACAC
>WRJX01000037.1 GCA_009778385.1 Candidatus Bathycorpusculum sp.
TCAATCTCCCAAACAAGATCACCAGTCTCGGCATCAAGTGCAAAGAATGGTGCGCCTCTTGGCTTAGGTTCAAGAGCAGAATGCTCCATATGACCAAGGTAGATTTTCCCGTCTGAGATAAATACCGGCATTAACCACCAGTTTGCTGTGATGTAAGATTCTGTGTATTTGTCTTTTGCTTCATAAGTCCAGAGTAATTGGCCGTTAGTAATGTCATAGCAGTATACAATGCCACCACAGCTTGCTGCGTAGAGTCTATTGTATGCGATGAGTTTTTCTGAGCTAGGTGAGTCAGTCCATGCATCTGCATAGATTTGTGGTTCTGTTGCCCATAAGTATTTACCTGTTTCTAAGCTAAAGGCATAGTGAACTCTGATTTCTTTTGCCCAGTAAATAGCTACCATGTCTTCTTGACTATATGTCATCCATCCTGATTGCATGCCTGCACTGAGGTCTTTCCAGACGGAAGGTGCGGGCCAGTTGACATTTTCGAACAATATTTGACCTTCATAACCAGGTTTAAGATTAATCGCCGAAAGAGTCACATTATCTGAGTTGGCTCTGCCTACGATAACTCGATCCTCTGGAAATACAGTCAATATACTTCCTGTCAGATTACCGTTTATTGGCAGTGAAACATTAAGATCATAGCCACGTTCCGTCGCGTTATATGAAACACCCTGAACCTGACTACCCCAACTTTCCTGCATACCAGTCTTACCCTTCGTCACAACATAGCTAGCATTCCACTGCAACAAATGAGGTTTACCTTCATAGTAAGCAATTGAGTACTTTAACAGTTCACCATTTGGACCAAAGTAGATAGTTCCAGATGGGACATCAGTCATGTTGTATTTGAGATCACCAGTTTTTGCGTCAAGTGCAAACATGTTAGTGCCACTAGTCATCCAAATGTATGCCCATGTGCCACGATTGTTTAGACTAATCCAAGTGAGTATTTGTCCTGTTGAGATTCTGCGACCGCCAAAGTCATA
The DNA here is from genome assembly GCA_009778385.1 of Candidatus Bathycorpusculum sp. Lineage (GTDB taxonomy): Archaea > Thermoproteota > Bathyarchaeia > Bathyarchaeales > Bathycorpusculaceae > Bathycorpusculum. The sequence goes on from WRJX01000037.1 coordinate 996, forward strand.
AGATCGCTCCCAGAGTATTTTGCCTGTATGTAGATCAACTGCAACAATTGATTGCGTTGGTGAGTTACTGACATATTTGTTATAGTACAAAACGCCTGCAATGATAATGGAACCTGCGAATTTACCTTCATAAGCATCTCCATTTTGATAGCCGATATCCATGGAATCTCCGCCTGTTAATCCGCCCATTGTGTCACCTATTGGCATAGACCATAAAATGTGTGCGCTATTCGGTGCAGCATTATATGGAGCATATGCGTTTCGTGGTCTGGCTATCCAGCTTCCTGCAATAGACCACCATTCACGAAGTTGTGGGTCAATTGGTCTTAGCCAGTATTCAGCTGGAAGTGAATGCCCGGGGTAATCGGGTACTCTATTTTCTTGTACGATTAGAGTAATAGTGTCGCTTTTGCTTGCTGCATATTGTCCTCGATAGGTTGCAGAAGTTGAATTGTAATACTCGCCCTTATAGATACATTGTAATGTATAATTTCCTAAAACATCTGGTTCAATATAGAGACCAACTGTGCCCGTAGACCATGTCATACGTTCATAAGTGGTTGTTTTACCGTTTGGATCAGTAACTGAAAGGGTTACGTTCCAACCGTCACCGTCAATGAATAAGTAGTTTAGCAGACCAAAGTTAACTAGAACTCGTTGACCAACACCGACCGTTCTTGGAGCAACATCAACAAAGGGGAATGTTGTGATTTCTGTTTGTGCATTTATAATGCCCGGCAATGCAAACATAGATGCAGTAAAGGATAATATCATCAATACTGCGATTGCTGAAAACAGATTTTTATTATTTTTAATTTTAAAATTTTTCAATGTTTTTATTTCCTCCCATTAAGCTGAATTTTTAACAAACAATCGCATAAAAGCTTTACTACATAGTTAGATATGTATTTTTTTCCAAAAGTGTCTCCGCTTTTTTCTTTGAATAGTTCACAAAGTTTGCTTAATTTCACATTTAATATTTTGGTGGCAACTTTTTGATAAAAGGTTAATTTAGCTTTTCAGCCTAACACTACAGCAAACAAAGAATAGAGCAGAGCATACTGGGAAAAAAGAGAACAAGAACTCAAGTGATGGATTGTAGGTACCTTTAGAGAACATATTGAATACCCAGCTAAATATCAACAAAGAAGTGTGTACTAACTGTAGTGCTAATGCATGTTAAGGTTTTTATGAATCCTATTATTGTACCCTGTCAATTAATCAGCCAAGAACAATACCTGACTCGGTAATGTTCATAGAAGTCAACCCGCTTCTCAACTTACCGTTAGTCTAAAGAATGATTCACTCTATAAAGAAAATATACTCAAATTATAACTAACTCGACAGGTATAACTGGCTCCTTTTTCTTTAAAACATTGTTAAAATAAAATTAATAATATGTCAACTGAACAAATAAGCAGTAGATTAAACAAAAAAAGAAAAAAGGATTTGATTCAGGTTTGTTGTTGGTTGTTTATTTCTTTTTGAAGAGTAATAGACCAACGATGGCAACGGCGAGGATGATTGCAATACCCATAGTGATGATGTATAGTTCGTATGGCGGGTTGGAGACTTGGTCGGTTGTTTCTGTAGCCATCACTAGCATTTCAGTTTTTGCCCATGAACCATAGTATGATGCTGAGCCGTCAAAGTATGCAACGATATCAAATTCGCCTTCATGTTGTGGGGTCCAAGATATTGAAAATCGGCCGCTATCATCACTTACAGTTTTGCCTATCTCTATCATATCTGATGTAGCATCGAATCTAGGTTGTGCGAAGACGGTTACTTCAACGCCCTTTGTGTTTGTGGGTCTTTCGAATTGTTTGTAGACGTAGAGCATCCATTCACTCATACTTTCATCAGAGACTGCTGGGACTCCCTTGGGGAATCGCATCTGAAGTTTATCGCTTTGTGTGCCAGGTGAAATATCCATAACAGTTCCTGTAATCAAAATTGGTGTACCTGTTGTAGTTACGCCGCTAGATACTGAAGTTGTCATCTCGCTTGGGCCTTTGCCGATTGCATAAATCTGCTGATCATAAGTGTCCATTGTAGCAATGACGCTGTCGCCGATAATTGCACGTCCACCCCACATTGTCTGGCGGAATGCTCCGTCTATTTCCCAGACAAGTTCACCTGTGTATGCGTTAAGTGCAAGGAATGGTGCGCCTCTTGGCTTAGGTTCAAGAGTTGAATGTTCTCTATGGCCGAGGTAGATTTTTCCGTCTGAGATAAATGTTGGAGCTAACCACCAGTTTTCTCTAATGTAGGATTCTGTGTACTTGTCTGTTGCTTCATATGTCCATAGTCTTTCGCCTGTTTTAATGTCATAGCAGTATACAACGCCGCTAGGGCCTGCTTCATAGAGTCTTCCGTATGCAATGAGTTTTTCTGGTGATGAATTTGCAGTAGCTCCTGCCCATGCGTCTGCATAGTTTTGGGGTTCTGATTTCCACATGTATGCACCTGTTTCTAAGCTAAAGGCATAGTTGACTCGGTTTTCTTTTGTCCAAAGGATAGCTACATAATCATCTTTGCTAAATGATGTCCAGCCTGATTGTGAGCCGGATGTAGTTAATCCTTGCCACTCCTCAGGGGCCTGCCAGGTTTTACGATCAAACAGTATGGTTCCCAAGTTTTTAGGATCGAGACTGATTCCTGTAAGGGTTACACCCTGTGCAGAATAGTTGCCATAGATGAGACGGTCCTCTGGAAATGCAACTAGTAGACTGCCTATGCTACTTGTTATCCCTGGTAAGGAGACATTAAGGTCATAGCCTAACTGTGTTGCATTATATGATCTACCTTGAACGTTAGAACCCCAAGCATCTGCTGTACCAGAACGTGTACCATTATTTACAACGTATGTAGAATTCCACTGCAGTAAACGATAATCTGGACTTTCTGTTGTTCCGATGTTAGTAACTGAGTATATTAGTAATTCACCGTTTGGACCATAGTAAACGTTTCCAGATGGAACATTGGTCATGTTGTATTTGAGATCACCTGTTAATGCGTCAAGTGCAAACCAGTTAGTTCCGCTAACCATCCAAACGTATGCCCAAGTGCCACGGTTATTATAATTGCTAAAGGTAAGTATTTGTCCGCGTGAGATTCTGCTGCCGCCAAAGTCATAAGATCGCTCCCAAAGGGTTTTACCTGTGTGTAAATCAACTGCAACAATTGTCTGCTGTGGTGAACCGCTAACATATCTGTTATAGTACAAAACGCCTGCAATGATAATGGAACCTGCGAATTTACCTTCATAAGCATCTCCACCTTGGAAACCAATGTCACCGTTATCTCCGCCTGATAAGCCACCCATAGTATCACCTATTGGCATAGTCCACAAAATGTGTGCACTTTCCGGTGCCTCATTCCATGGAGCATACAAGTTTGCTGGTTTGTTAACTAACCAACTTCCTGCTATGGTCCACCATTCACGAAGCTGTGAATCAATGGGCCTAGCCCAATATTCAGCTGGAAGTGTATGCCCAGAATAGTCTGATTTTGACTCGCTTGTTACCTGCAGGGTTATTTTTTCGCTTTGACCTGCTGCATACCATACATCACGGTACTCTGCGCGATCAAAGAGACATTGTAGAACATAATTTCCTTCCTTTGCAGGCGTATAACCATAGCCAACTGAGCCAGTAGACCATGTCATAAGTTTAACAGTTTCAACTTTGTCATCAGGATCAGTAATTGTTAAGGTTACGTTCCATCCGTCTTCAACAGAGTTTAATTGGTTTAGCAGACCCAAGTTAATTAAAACGAATTGCCCAACACCGGCCTTCATTGGAACCGCGTCAACAAATGGATAAGTAACTCTATCAGGGGTTGTTTGTGCGTTTACATCAAACACTGCAAACATAGAGACAGCAAATGATAATACCATCAATATTGCAAGTGCCGAAAACATAGTTCTATTTTTAAAAATTTTCATTTTTTTCTTTTCTCCATTAAGTCGGATATTTGACAGACAAACAATTAATAAGCATTTATGAAGCAAATAAAAAAAAGAACATTAGAGAGCATTTTTACGTTCAACAGAGTAAAACGTAAAATGGGAATTTATTAAATCAATTAGAACACATGGGTTTATGTATTCACGATTTGGTTTAAAAAAAAGAAAAGGTCAGTAAATGTAGGTTAATGTCACGGTTGCATCGTTTGTTTCAGTGCCAGTGTTGCCAAATAGGATTTCTATGGTTCCAGGAAGAACTGGGAAATACGCTGTTCCATCGGTGCTGACAGTGCTTATTTGATTGAAATTTAAACCTTCATACGTGTATGATACCTGAACGTAAGTCGTGTTAGAAGTTGACTCAACCTGAATCTCAACATAACCAGCATAATCTAAAGTTTCATTAAAAATAGAGGTCACATCATTTGCATCCTGTGTGTACATTTGGTTCTCCAAGATTACCATGAACTCATCAAGGGCAATAATACTGGCATAATTATTTTTTTCATCAGTTAAATCTGCAATTTGTTCCTCATAATCAGAAACCTTACTGTTAAGATTGTTCACCTGATTTTGCAAGCTAGTAATTTGCGTATTAAGGCTGGAAACTTGAGCTTCCAAATCCTTTGTGTTTGGTTGATCGCTAAAGAATAATCCATCTGCGACTACCACAACTAAACTTGCTGCAAGTACAATACAGATTACACCTAAAGCGAGGGTTACATTTTTTGTTTCAGTCATGTTTTTTGAAATCACCTTTGTTTGTGGATGCCAAAAATGCTTAGAGCATAAAAAGGGGTTTTCCCAAATCTGCCCCCAGGATATCCCTAAATTATGACAAAGTCAGAGTTTAGCTAACGAAAAAAAAGAAAAGCAAAACCGTCTAACCGCAACCCGCCAGCTTCCTTAAATGCAGGCATTTTAGTTTATATGGATGGTTAAGCAAATCCTTAACTATGCTACCATTTTAGGCTATTATCGACTTTGACGTATTCTAGGAAGAGGCAAGTAGTTCATTTTGCTGTTCTAATAGTAGAACGCTTTGAAAAAACAGTGTTCTAAACGTAGAGTTATGTACTGCTTGGAAAATATGCAGTTGTGAAAAAACAGTGAAAATGGAAAAGAAAATAATAGCTATAAGTATACTTGCCTTATCAATCGGAATAGTAACAGTTCTACCAATAGCAGTCTTTACACCCAGAACAGTAGCAGCTCAAATTAATCCATGGTTCGATGTCGACATGCTCTACGCCAACGTTATCCCAAACCCATTTGGTGGAAGCGGCGATCTAGTTAACGTATTTGCAAATTTTACCTTCACTCCTGACGCAGTTGACCTTAGAGGTGCAGATGCTAAAATAGAAGTCTTTAACTTCCATGTTTACTCTGATAAAACCTCAATTGCCAACATAACCTACTGCCTCTCATTGAGCGGAAACGTACCTGATCCAAACTCACCCTACGGTGCCACCACAGCAATCATGGAATGGGGTGATGGTTTTTGGACCTTTGCAGATGGAACCAAATACAACGTCAAGGACATAATTGGCTACGCCGAAGGAAGTGGCGCATCCGGATTAGCATACTGTGGAATAGATCCAATCGCCAACCTTGAAGAAAATCACCTTGCAAAAAATCCAATAATACAAGCGGGCCATTTAGTTGGGCACGGTAACGCGCTTCTGTCTGAGGTTCAAGGAGAAAAATTTGCACAGGCATTAGCCAACCTAAGGAATGCCCCGACTCTCTACATTGATGTTACCCGAGTGATGACTGTAACATACCACCACCAAGTCGATGCCGACTCAACAACATCATCAATTACAACCACTTTAGCTAACAGTGAAGTTCTAGGTCATATAGAGTTAGCAAAGACAGACTTTGGATTCGCATCTGGATCCGTACCAGACTTTATGCTAAATAATGCACTGCACACAAACGTATTACCGCCCGGGACTCCTACATCACCGCCACCAGTTACGTCACAGCCACCATTGAAGATAGATATGGACTGGGCAGACCAATAAGTGCAGAACAACCTGAGGATACTATGATGGCTAATGATGAGTTGGAAGGTAATACATTAAGCGTCTATGCGTTCATTATTCGTATGGATAGACCTGTAGGTGTTAGAGAGGTAACACGAGGTGCAGAACTAAGCAGCACTAGTGTTGCACATTATCACCTTCAAAAACTTGGAAACCTTGGCTTGATAGAGAAAGACAGCTATGGCAACTATATCCTTAAAGAGAAAGCATCTATCGATGGGCATGTGTGGGTCGGCAAGAGCCTTGTGCCTCGATTGATGTTTTATTCCTTCTTTTTTATAGGCGCATTTGCCGCAGAAGTAAGTATGATATTGCTTAGCTTGGTTATTGAGAATTTTTTAGTAATTGAAGTGCGTTTCTGGGTTTTGACAGGACTGACTTTGGTAGCTATGCTTCTATTTCTTAAAGAGGGGTTATCGTTGTATCGCAAATTAAGTCCTAAGAGCACAGATGAGAAATAAAAAGTTGCGGGCAAAACTTGTCAGTAGGCAATCACAACAACAGCAACAATCAAGAAAAGAAGCTTAAAAGTAAATAAACTCCTTCGTCATATTTTTTATAATCAAAATAAATAGGAAGGAAATCATATGGTAAGTTTGAGTAAAAAATCTGTGTTGATGTTGGTTCTTCTGTTGGTTGTTTTGGGTGGGGCGTTGTTGGTTGAGTCTGGTGTTGCTCCTGAAACGAAACCGGCTACACCAACATTTACTATACAAGAAATATCTCAACCATATGATGTACCGTCTACTACCACGACTACTGTTGATCCATACACTGGCGAAAAAACCACCATTACCCACCCAGGCTATCACGTAGAAAACAAAAC
>WRJX01000038.1 GCA_009778385.1 Candidatus Bathycorpusculum sp.
TGTGTGTCACCTGAGCTTGTTGCTAGCTGGTTCAAACACTGCAACTACACACTACCCATACAGTCAACAAAAAGTTAAACTGCTATATTAGCTGGATTAAGTTATTTACTATGACTTTGAGTCTAGGAGCATTTCTATCCTTATGCCGGGCAACTATCAGGTATAATTATTTGCCAGTGGCAAAAAATATGAAGAAATGCAGAAAAAGTGTGGAAAAAAGAAAAAAGGGGTTGTGATGGCTATATCTTCACATAAGTGTGGATTCAAATCCCGCGGCCTCTTGGTTTTTCTTGCAACCCACTTCACCCTTGGATTTGATAGCGATTCCACCAACGATAGAACGTCTTCCTATCAACCCGTACCTGAGAACAGATATGTAACAGCAATTCCCTCCAACCGCTTCTTAATCAACACACTTTGAGTTTTTCCCAATCTCCATCCAACTAAGACACACTTCTAACCTTGAAAAAAGTGTGGCCCATTTAAAAGATAGAACAGACACATTAACGCACAATAAGACATTTAAGGGGTGAATAAACATGAAAACCAAAGCAAAACCATCTAGAGAAATAGTTTTGGGAAACGCTGGTGTATGTGGTTCTGATTTGTTTGTGTAGTGGTGTTTCTTTTGTATACTTCGTTGTTTTGTTGTTTTTGTAACTCCTGTTTTTGTTGTGTGTGTTTATGGTGTGCAATGTTGGAGAAAATTGTTGATACAATTTTCAGGTAAAAACAAGAGTTATTATGTAAAAAATAACGCCAATGAAGCATAATTAATAATACATAGTGGTGAATGATGTCAAATAACTTTCAGATATGTATGTTATACTTGTGATGAGAGTTCGGGACTAGGTGCTATTTGTGCAGTTCATTTGATGTGAAAAATATACAATTATGTATAATTAAGTTAACACATCTTATAAAATGTATTAAAGATGCATATATTTTTAAATAGATGTTATATGTAATAATGGCCGTTAACAAATACGTTAGTTCTTAAAAATGGAGTAAAACAAAAAATGATTGTATGTGTTATGGGTTTAGGTAACATTGGGTTACCTGTAGTTCAACATATTTCAAAAATATATAAACAAACTCATGGGTATGATATATCTAAAGAAGCAGTTAATGCTGCTAAGAAATTGGGAGTTAATGCCTCTACTGAGCTTGTCTGTGCGGACATCTATGTGGTTGCAGTTAACACTTGGTATCGTGATGGCTATTCAGATATGAGTGCTATTGAGGACTGTGTAAAGAGGGCATCTGAACTTAGCCCCAACGCGCTCATATGCTTTGAATCAACACTTGTCAAAGGCACAGCGCGAGAATTAGCCAGAAAATATAGTTTATCTAACATGGCTGTTTGTCCCCATAGATGGTGGAAGCAAGAAGAAGACAAACATGGCGTTGTTCAACTCAGAGTTTTAGGCACACTAAATGATGAAAGCCAAAGAAAAGCACTTTCCTTCTACAACTCACTTAACATACCTATTCATGTTGTCAACTCGATGGAAATCGCTGAACTCTCAAAACTAGTTGAAAACACTTACTATTACCTTCGCATCGCTTATGCTGAAGAACTCAAACTACTCTGCGACAAAAATAACCTAGACTTTACTGAATTACGTGATGCTGTTAACACAAAGTGGAACGTTGACATGGCAGAAGCTCGTGATGGTATTGGTGGAGAATGCCTGCCAAAAGACATTCAATTTCTCATAGATGCATATCCCAAAATGCATTTGCTACATGGTGCAGTAAACGCAGACGTTAACTATCGGGCAAAAATAAATAACAAAAAAAACCACGCAATTCCTGAGGCTGACTGAGCTAAAGAGTAGCACAACTTTTGCTCATTTTCTTTTTTTAGTAGGTTTTAATATGCAGCCTTTCAATAGAAAAAACATCTTGTGTTACGTACTTGTCTATTTGATAGTGCTAAGTTTAGCTTTTATATACTTAAGCAGGGTGGGTTTGTATGAGTTACATTGGACGTATCTGGTGTTGATTATTTATGGCGTAATTGTAACACCGTTTCTAGCGTTTCGTTTAGTAGTTACCTACTTATACAAACCCATGCCTGATCGAGGATACCGTCCACATGTAAGTGTTATTGTTCCTGTATACAACGAAGAAAATGGCATATGCAATACCATAGATTCAATTCTTAACTCCGATTATCCTAAAGATAAACTGGAACTAGTTGTTATTGATGATAAAAGCAAAGATAAAACTCTGGAAGTAATTAACAAAAAACGCCTTGAATGCAACTTCAAAATGGTTGCACTCGACAAAAACATGGGCAAACGCCATGCAATGGCAGCCGGCGTTAAACAATGCACCGGAGAATTTCTAGTCTGCGTAGACAGCGATACAATGGTTAAACCTAATGCCATAAAACTATTAGTGCAGCCTTTCACTGATGAAAAAATTTACTGCGTCTGTGGAAACGCTGCTGTTGCAAATGAAACTGAACCCGAAACCAATACTTTATTGGCCAGATTCCAAAAAGTTTGGTATGCAGACTCGTTTAGAATACGCAAAGGAGTAGAAAGTTTTTTCAACATGGTTATTTGCTGCTCCGGCGTATTGTCCGCTTACCGTAGAGAAAAATTTGAAAAAGTAGTCGATGAATGGCTAAACGAAAAATTCCTCGGTAACGAAGTAGTGTCAGGCGATGACCGCCAAATGACAAATTTAATGATGAAAATGGGCGGCAAATCAGTATTTCAATCCACCGCGTTAGCTTACACTTTTGCACCACATAAACTTAAAAAATTCCTGGTCCAGCAGGTACGATGGGGCCGAAGTGGTTTTCGTGGCATGTTATTTGCCTCCAAATTCTTCACCAAAAAGACTACTATGCAGAAACTTATTTTCTATACAACCATGTTCGTAACATTCTTTTCGCCAATTTCATTATTAATAAACACCATTGGCTTAGCGCTAATAGGTAGATACGAGTTAATTATAATTTATTTTGCAGGACTCTTGCTAATTTCAACATTAACTGCATTAACTAATAAATTACTAATAGATTACTTCTCATTCAAAGATGTAGCATATAGAATTGCTTTCTTTACGGTATCAATTCTCCTAACCTTTGTTTATATGTACTCTTGGCTCACACTTTGGAAAGGAAAATCCTGGGGGACACGCTAACTATGTCAAACAATGTAAGTACTGTTAACCTAAAAACTCTCCTTATTATCGTGCTAATTGCCATACTAACGGCAGCATTTCTAGTTTATGGCTTTCCACAATCATCAAATGCCAATGTAACAACATTTTCTTATGAGAACTATTATTATGAACCTCATGTACCTCAAGAAGGACAAAAAGTAGTCTGCATAGTTTTTGACGACGGATGGATAAGCCAATACACTACTGCTCTTCCTATACTTGATGAGTATGGATTCAAAGCAACATTTGCTATAATTACCAATTACGTTGGTAATCTTGAATATATGGACTGGAGCAACATTACAACACTACAGAATCAGGGCCATGATATAGAAAGCCACACTGCAAACCATCGCACACTAACTTCACAAGACATGGACTCTATAGACGCTCAACTCTCACAGAGCAAACAAGACCTCCTAAAACACGGCATCAATGCACCACTCTTTATTTACCCTCAAGGAGAAGGCGCTGGAGATCCTTCTATAGAATCTCTGGTACAACAACACTATTACGCAGCACGCGGCATCACACACAGCAGTCTTGACATGAGCCAACCATTTGATCCATATGCATTACCCGGTTACACAGTGGGAAACGCCACTACATTGGATATGTTTAAAAGATATGTGGATCAAGCTGCCGACTCTACCGTTGTCATTGTCTATTACCATGACATAAGTTACAAAACTGCCTCTACTTCAATTACACCTGAGGACTTTGCCGCTCAAATGCAATATCTCCATGACAACAACTTTACAGTCCAAACCCTAAAACAACTCTTCACCTCCACAACAACCTCCTAAACATCGTTAGTAATTATTTAACCGACAAGGTACACGTGGCTTTTCTGGGGGGAGGGGGTGCCTTCACTGCACCCTAAACCTAAGCCTAAACTTCGTTAGTAATTATCCTTGATGAGTATCTTCGATGTCTGTATGCTATAGTTAACTACTTTGAGATTCAAACTTTTGACCTAATAAAATATCCTGAAAGATAGCCGATAAAAAAAAAGTACCAAAAAATTTGGAATAAAAAAGAAATTAATGACGGTTAAAAACTTTAATTGTTAATTATAGTGTCATGTAGGAATCCGCAATTGTTGCCCTAGATAAATCATGTCACTGGTAAGGCCATTTAAAGATTTGATGTTGTTAACTGTCGTATCGTATTTTTGCGCCAATAGCCACAGTGTATCACCTGATTTTATGGTGTATGTTATGTAGTTTGGTTGAACAGTGGACTGAGGATTTTCGTTGTTTTGTGAGACTTGTAATTGCTGTTTTGGATAAATCATGTCACTTGTAAGTCCGTTGAGTTTTTTTATTGTATCTACTGCTATGTTGAACTTTTTCCCGATGGACCATAAGCTGTCTCCTGCTTGAACCGTGTAATAAGTTGCAGATGTAGTGGGTGGATTAGATTCTTTAGGTACAGCCGGTGCACTGTATGAGTTTATCGTCACCGTAGCATAGTTGCTCTTAAACGCGTTACTTGTCGCTTTAACGCGGACATAATACGTTCCAGGCTTTAACTCCGTGATGCTTGAACCTGAAATTGCTTTCCATGTTACACCGTTGTCTGTGCTATACTCCATGACACTTGTCACTTTTGTAATAACCCCGTTATTATTCTGCTGTGTTGTACAATCTGTCTTGCTTAGTGACGGTGCAGCCGGACGTGACTTTATAGTTAAATTTTGCGCTACACTGTCAGAGGTTGTTGCACTACCCTTTTTGATTATGGATATCGTTGTACCAAACCATGAAGAATCTATGGTATAGTCACCCACTATGTTAACTGTCTTACCGTTTATCGCATACGCACCGTTTAACCCCTTCAATTTTTCCGCAACATAATCAATTGACACACTTGGTGTGGATTCTTTTGTTATCTGGGGAGTTGGTGTGGGTTGTTTTGTTGTTTGAGGTGTTGGTGTGGGTGTTGTTTGAGAAGTTGGCGTGTAAACAATGTTGTAGGTGTTACTACTTCTTACACCTGTAATGCCTGATGTAGCTGCAGCGGCTATGTTGATGGTGCCTGTTTTATCTGATTTATGCCCTGAAATTGTCGACACTGTAATGGAAACACTTGCTGCTGTCACACCACCGTTACTAGGCACATTAGCAATGTAGTAGTAACCGTCCATGTCTGTTTTTGTGGACAGTTTAAGATTAGATGCTCCGCCACCGTTTAGTACGTAATCAATTACTTGATTAGCAACAGGGTTGCCATTTGCATACGTTAATCTGCCTTTAACTGGATTATGCTCTACTGTAATGGATTTAAAACCAACTAAAGTGTGCACATCTTTAGGGTCAGGCACTTTATCGCCTTTTGCGTCAGATGATTGATCATAATTTCCTACCTTAAAATAGTAAGAATTGCTATCCGCAGGACTGGCTAATGGGCCATCATATATTTTTGTTTTTGCAACATTTGCCTCTTTACTTTCAACCCAAACCTTTAGCGTACCACTTATACACTCATATGTTACAGTAAATTCCTTACCAACAGGAATGTGCACTGGAGCGTAAGTAATGATGCCTCTTGTATCTGCACTAAGCATGCGAAAAGAGGACTGACCCGTTTTTGCGTCTATGTACATCAGACTAAACATCGCAGATTTTCCGCTTGATTCACCCCAAAGCTGCCCAATACACGTATAGCTCTGCGTGGCATAATCGCCTCGAGGATTATTATTGACTCTTTCTACTTTTACTTCCGTTACCATTTTATGATATCCCAATCTGCCCCAACACGCGCCAGTACCCCATGCACCGCTTCGATCGCCGCTACTGGGGATAATCTCACGCAATTCACAACGAGTGTGAGGGCTACCAAACGCTTTTTCACCCGCACCTCTTTGCGGAGTTTGGAACATGTCATACCCTTTAAACACGCCTGTTCCTGGATACCACCAGCTATTATACAGTTGTTTTTTCAAATCACCGCTCGAAAGTATGGTTCCCGTCGGCAAATCTAAAGTCCAAATATTATAATCAATGCCGTCCACAGGGGCAGCATCAGGTCCGCTTGCTGCCTCTACAGGCATAGTAGCGCTACAGATGGCCATTAGCTCTAGTATTAACACACAAACTAATAGCCCTACAAAACCTTTCTTAATTAATATGTTCATATGTTAGCCTTCTCCTTAAGTTTTAAAGTAGTGTGAACCACATCTCTTATGTATGTTATCATATCCTGAAATTATTGCTAATTGAGTCTGTTTTGGCTCTCATGTTGTTTTTGCCATTTGAATATTTTTACGCTAAGCATAGCTACTTAGTCTCATTTTGCGATAAAGGTTTGACTGTGGTCTTTGCTGTATCCAAATTGTGGGTAATGTTTGATATTGGTTGATAGATGTGTTAAAATGGGGTGTTGGTTGATGGTGAGTTTGGATGGTGTTAGTGTATGTGAGGTGTTTCTTTTGTGGGGTATGGGTGTTGTAGGGTTTGGTAAGTGTTCTTATGGGAGTAGCGTTATGTTTGTTGTAATGAGGAGTGTTTGTGGTCGCGTTTAGTTTGAGTCTAAATATTGTGTCTGTGTCTGAAGTAAAGTTTCGTATACTTAAAATCGCAATAAATGTTTCACAGGTAAAAGCGGTATTTCCACTCTACACCATACTGCATAAATTTTACGCGATTTTATAATTACCTTATGATATATGCTTTTTCTGAGCTTATTATGTATTATGTATAAACTATACTTTAAAATATCGTAAATCTGATAATGTATGCATATATATGCTCGACATAGGGCATTATACTAAAACAATTTAGAGGTATAAAATGAAAAGAAATTACGCAACTATGCACGTCAGAAAACGCATTGCAAGCATATTGATTTGTGTACTATTGCTAGGATTAGTAGCTATTTGCATTGGTATACCTATAAGAGGAGTAAACGCCGCCGATACTACATATTCAGATAAAATAATTGCATTAACATTTGACGATGGACCCGCTGAATACACAAATAGAATTTTAGATACATTAAGTGAAAACAACTGCAAAGCAACCTTTTTCGTTATAGGCCGTCAGATCAATTCACATGCACAAACATTAATTAGAGCATCATCTCAGGGATGTGAAATTCTCGGACACTCATGGGATCATGAACACCTTGAAACCCTCACAGCTAATGAACTTAGACAAAACTTACAAGATACAAATAATGCAATCTTTAACTTATTAGGCACTCAACCTAAAATGTATCGCCCACCATACGGAGAGACAGGCGGCAACATCATAAGCGTCTCAAAAGAGATGGACCTTGCAATTATAAAATGGTCAGTTGACCCTAAAGATTGGGAACACAAAAATGCAGACATGACTTATGACGGAATTATGAACTACGTCACCAATGGCAGCATTATCCTTTGCCATGACATAGTCAGCACAACAGCAGATGCAATGGAACAAATTATACCTGAACTAGTCTCAAGAGGATACACATTAACAACAGTTTCAGAACTTTTAGGAAAAACAGAAGCAGGCAACATATACACCGGATCAACAGAAATCCCCATACCACTCTACACAGTACAACCTGGTGATACTTTACCCCTTATTGCAGAAAAATGCGGCACAACAGTCTACACAATAAAAATCCTAAACAACCTTACAAGTGACACAATTTATCCAGGACAACAACTACAACTTCGATACATGATACGCCTAGGTGACAATTTATGGCTTATTTCAAAAACCTATGGCACGACAGTTGATGATATAAAAGCTCTTAATAATCTTACAAGTGACACAATTTATCCGGGGCAGCAGTTACAGATTCCTCAGCCTCAGCCACC
>WRJX01000039.1 GCA_009778385.1 Candidatus Bathycorpusculum sp.
GACTTCTATGTCTACCTCGCGGCATGTTGTTCACAAATAGTATACATATCAACCGAGCTATAAAACATATTCTATATTAGGACATTGCCTAAATTATTAACAACCCTATTATATATCAGCGTTTGTTAGCTTTCCGCTTTTTTTCGATAAAAATGTGTGATTTTTCAGTTTCAGGAGTTAACTATCTTTAATCTCGCTTTTGGTCATGCACATTGTTTGAATTAGTAAATTTGACGTTTTTCATAAAATTCATACGTATGCACGTATGTAAAATAGGGCAGCAAAACTTTCAGCAATTATATCAATTTAGTAAACGCACAAAAAATATCTGAGCAAAAATTCTCAGAATACAACAATGCCCCCGACAAACAGGTTTCCCAGCGGCAAAATTGCCAAAGCAATCACAAGAAAACATATTGAAGGTATAGTCGGAGAAACCAAAACACCCCCACGATATAACTCACCATAAGACAATATATTATTCCAATATTTCTCCAAGTTGGTTTCCGCTTTCACAAAATGCACTAGCACCCTAGTCGGTTCACCTTCCAAAAGCACCACCTGCTCAGCAGGAAAATACCCAAGACCCCCCAACTTTTCTATAGACACTTTTCTTGCCGTAAAAAACAACCAACCCTTCTCACGTACAGTAAGACTAATTCCATCAAACATAGTTTTCCGCATAACAAAGAGATCTTTTAAATTTAAAATAAAAATCGACAAAGGCCACACCAAACTTAGAATAGCTGAAGCACAAAACACCACCAAAACCACAGGCAACACAGAAACACCTAACACAGAACTAAAAACAAAAGGAACCACTGGAAGAGACAAACCAAGAAATACAAGTGCTTTAGCATCTGCACTACCATAAAACCCAGAACAAAGCAAACCCAACCCCAAAAACAGTGAACACCCAAAAGAAACCAAAACAGCCGATACATCCACCAAGTTAAAAACTATATTCACAAGGGTCATTGCGCATCCAATGGGATAAGCAAAAATCCAAACCCAGTTAGAAACCGTTCGAGTCTTAAAATCAAACACAAAAACATACGTTAAAACACTTAACACAAAAATAAACGGAACCCACATCAACAACACATGCAGCAACACAAGTTTTCATCCTCACTCTAATGAATCATGAGACTTTTAAAAATCAAAGATCGCCTTCATCGTCTTCAAGACCGCCCGATAAGCAACAAGAGGAGGAAAGGGGTAAACCGTTATTATTGGGTTCTTGTTTTTGTGTCTCAGTTTGCGTCTCTTCTTTTTTGTCAAGAGGTACTTCTTTGGTTTCTTGCTTCTTTGTCTTTTTTGCCTGTTTTGAGCCCAATTGCATTCGTGCAGCAGGCACCTTACCCAATGCAACTGGAAGCTTTGCTACAGCGGTGGGTAGCCCAATTATCTGAGATAGCTCTTGAGTGGAAAGCACAATAGCATTGCGTTTTCTAAAAACCAAAAACAAACAAAACACCAAAAAAACAACAAACACCAAAACCCCAAAATCCACAACAGAAAACAAAAAAGAGGAAGACGAAACAAACGTTAAGGGGTTAAACAATCCAAAAAACCACATCAACAAAAGAACACATAACGGCGTTGCCCACCATAAACGACAAAGAACACTATTATGCACAACATATCGGGAAGGTTCTCTAAGAATTGTTACTGGGCTTTGTTTGGGTTTTTTGGTTGTTTTAAAGGTTTTTAGCCTGTTGGTGGGAGCGGCAGGCAAAGTCTTCTTAACCACTTGAAGGCTTTGCAGAGAATTACCAAAAATACGTATCTGACAAGTGAAAAGATTGCTGGCAAGTTTTAGCTCCGCATGTTTTATGAGTTCTCGACTCCAAGAATCCACCCTATTTTGTCCCGATCGTCCACTCTTAGCCGCAGATAGCTCATTTTGTGGGTTTTTTCCAAGACCAGCCCCCACAAGATCGCCCAAAGGATCTAAAAATAGTGCCCCTGCACCTGAGGATTTACGTGAGAGTTTGTCATACACAAACTTTTGAATACCCAACACCGCATTAGGATCAGCCTTAACAGTAACCTCAATACACACCCCCAAACCCGCAATAGACGCAACCAACCGATCCACAAGATTAACCACCAACTCTTGGCGCTGACAATTAAACACCAACGGCAAAGCATAATCCTTAGCCAACTCTAAATCAGCACAAAAAAGATAATTGTGCTTTAACGGATTAACTCCACCTACAACCTCCACATCAAGCGAGGTTCGCATCACATTTGACATCTGCACCCTTGTCTGCTCATCAAAAAACTGGAAAAAAAACCTAACCAACACCCGCTCACAACCATCACCCCCACCCCCACCGTTATCGCGAGGAGCAACAATAACAAACCTAAACGGCTTACCCAAACTATGCAACACATCTAAAACAGGGATAAAACAAACAGACAACCCATTTGCAGTCTCCACCTTTGTTGACACAATAAGAGGCCTAACCTCAACCCAACAATCATTCTCAACTAAAGCCATCCCAAACCATCAACCTAGACCCCACCCAAACTTTAAAACACAAACAGCACCACACCAACCCTATTTTACAGTCAAGTTGTGTGTTGATTGCTTTTTAAAAATTCTACAAACCCTTCTGATGTTAATCTTTGAACAAAAAATAATCTTAAAGGAGCAAATGAAAAATGCTACTAAAAAGTGCGCTTTGTAAAATTAGTCAAACATTAAAGGTCAGAAAAAAGAAAATAAAACACTACAAGATAAGCCCTAAAATTTTAGCTTCTTTGCTGGTTGGTCTAATGGTTCTATCAGTACTATGTAGTTTTTTAGGCTTACTAACGGCACAGAATATAGAAAATAGAGTAACCTTAACCCTTGAACCTCTTTTAGACAAGTATGGTATACCTGCCATAAATGAAGATGGCACCTTTTATCCAAACGACCAATTCGAAATAACCTACCACACAGAACTAACAAACCAAGTTAATTTTGAAAAAATAGAAATCAACTATGACCAATCCACTTTTCACATGTTTAACAACAGCACTAATTTTGGAGAGGAACGAACTGGTGGGGGCAGTTTTGAAGTTTTACCCTCCGCATTGGCAGGAGTGCACTCGTTTGTTGTGGAAGTATGGGGCAACCAATCCACTAATAATGACGACTCTGGAACTGAGAGCTATGTGATAGCAAAAACAACGTTAACTGTTACGGTGGTGGAATATGATCCACACTTTACCATCGCCCTTACCTATACTGTTCCAACTGGCAATGGTTCAAGCAATAGTAGTAGTTACGAAAAACCCTTCACCATAATTATACGCTACGACGGAAATGGTCCAGACCGCAATCTTAGACAACGAGCCGTGGTTGATGATTACGTTTGGGAGGGTTACGCACAAAAAATGCCAGAAATAGACACTATGAACCAAACACTTACACCCAACATCACCGTAGCCAATTTTTTTAATCAAAGCTCCAACACCCAATTCCTAGTCCAAGGCATAAATGATGAGACAAAAAACAGTCAAATCGTTTTAACTGTTGATGGAAAACACTTTACAAACAATGAACTACCTGCAGGTTTTCTTTGGGAAACAAACACCGAACACAACTATATTTGGACACAAACCCTACCCATAGATGGAGGGGGTGACGAATCATTGGTTTATGATGAGTGGTTTGAATGGCAAACCAGCATCGTCTTTCCACCCTCAATAAACCCAAACCAAACGAGCCAAACAACAACGATGAGTCAAGAAGATATGCAAAATCAGTTGGTTGAGCAATTTAATTCGTCCAACGGAACCCTAACTACTTCACCCTTTGGAAACACAGTTACAGCAATGTATGCACACAATAAACGCATAAACCTCTTTGCCAAAGAGGTAGGCGTAGAGAAAAATCAAACCCTAAACTGCCTAACCCCAACACCTCTATATTTTACCTCACAAGAGCGTTATGCAAAACTCCAATACGCACTAGACACTACAGTTGCAAAACAGATAACCAAGCAAGGCTTCACCAACACCCTCTACTACAACCTAACCCTTGGATGCAACCTCTTTGGCACCCCAAAATTCTTTGAAGCCAACACTACCTGCGAATACGAATTTTTCAACAAACCCTTTAACGCAACAGCATACAAATGGGACACTACACTTCAAACATGGAGCATAGACCCCACAGTCAACATAGAAACAACGTTTACATCCGCCCTCAACTTTACCACCACCGACATCCTACGCGAAAACTTTGAAACACAAACAAACGACAAACAAGCCATAGAACTAGCCACAGCCGATCTCTACGATTGCGGCCCCCAAACCTTTCAGGGCACAGGCACCATAGAAGCCAACCTAAAACGCACAAGCCCCCTATACTACAACCTCATAGTCGAAGCAAGCCAAAAACAAAAAACATCTCTTCAACGAACTATAGAACTAAACTTTAGAAATAATAAACCCTACAACCTACCTCTAAACTTTGACGCGGCTTCGCCTCTTCAAGCGGGAATTATTGCAGATGACAGTCAAAGCACCTTACTGATGTTAGATGCTCCAGTAGAACTGGGAGGATTAACCAACGTAACAATATATTTAATCACAAAGGCACCAACAGAAAAAACACCCAATAATCTGTCAAGGGATCAACTTGAGCTTAGGTTGCTTAAAACTTTGAACCTAACAACAACATTAACTGAGGAGCAAATTAAGCCATCTGGTTATGAGAAAAACTATCAACAATTCTACCAATACTATGAAGGTTACAGTTCAATCTCTGAAGCGGAGAGTTTAGGCTTTTTTGGTCAGACCCAAATTGCAGTACCTAAAGATAAAGGGGTAGTTGCCCTAACAGATCAGAATGAGGCATTGTTTTATGTGGAGGCAACAAATGTGTGGGGTACGAGCTTTCATCAGGTCGTTTCGGTTCAACCCTACGCTGCTCCAAAATGGGAAATCCCCCTCAACCAAGTAACAATATACCTTGCAGCTATTGTAATCATTGCTATAATTACCAGTTTTACTATCTACCTAATACGAACAAAACAACAATAACACAAAACAAAACGCATACACTAAACTAAAAAGTAGGCGCTACAGCAGTTAACAAAACATAGTCTACAACAACAAATAGCAGATTCATAAGAGACGTTATCTTATCCAGTGGAATTTGATTTTTTCTTGCTTTTCAATAACATCAAATTCGTGATGATCAGCAGTCAATAATTCCCCTCCACAAACCGATGCTTCCCCAAGAGCTATAGAATCTGCAAGCGAAACTCTAAAAGACGCTTTAAACCGCCCAGCCTCATTAAAAACTTTATCCGACAAAGTAAACTGTATAACGATAGGTAATTTTTTAATCATCGCCAATTCTTGGTTAGCCTTTGTCTTTCCTACCGTACGATAAAGATCATAGTAAACCTCAAGCAAATTAATGCTGTTCATACAAATTTCAGCTTTACCATCCTTTGCACATTCCAAAATGGATGTAACAACTTCGGCGCCTTGTTCATCACGCAAAAAAGCAATTAAAGCACACGCATCCATGATATATACGGGGGTCATTCTTCAAGTTCCTTATCAGCGTGTTTGCGCTCTAAAAATTTATCAACCGACATTTCTGGATAATTGGTAAGTGAACCGCGTAATTTACTGATATAGTCAATCGGTTCTTTTATGGGTATGAGGTGGATTTCTCCATCGGTTTCACGCACCTTTACTTTTTCAGTACTGATTAACTTTGATAACGCCTTGGGCAAGGTTTTGGTATTTAACACAGTTTCAGACACGACAATCACCTTTCCAAATCAAGCTTATTTGATGGAACACACTTATCATCAAGCACATTCTTTATTTCCATTAATATTGATCATGCTTGATGTATGTATATGCACATATCTAAGTTCTAGTGAGGTTATAAATGAATTGCCCCAGCACTACAAGAAGAATATTGATTAAATTTGTGTTTTTGTTTTTTAAAATAGGGGTTATTTGTTTATGGTGCAGTAAGTGAAGTTTCAGTTATGGCATAAACAAATCTCTAAGAAAGTCCAAGAAATAGTTTGTAGATTAAAGTCTAAAAGGGCATTGTTAGGTGTGGATGCAGCTATTCTGATAGCTTTTTTCACCCTCACAATGCTTGTTATCTATCTTGCTGCACCTGTCATCATGTCCACACTCTTTGACATCATAATCGGCGGCCCACAAGGAATATACTCCTACCTCATCGAACTACCTTTGATAACTGATCCACCCAGTACTGGAGGGACTCTTGGGCAACAGTTGGGAGTGCCAATGGTTAGAGTGTTTGGGTTAATGCAAACTATCGCGTTAGCTATGTTTGCAGTAGTACTAATTATAGCTGCCATATGTTATGCGCTAGAAAATTTCCGTGTCGTAAGCGAAGGCACAGCCGCAAACATCATAATGAACAGCGTATTTACTTTAATCCTAATCTTTGCCTGTCAATACATCTACAACGCAGTAGCAGGGTCAATTAACATTTTCACCGGATGGCCCGACGTAGGCGGCTCAGGACTACTAATCCCCTCAAATAACGCCATAGATATCTTGGTCGGATACGCAACCGGCGGCAGAGGCACAGTACCCGTACCCAATCTGGATCCGTTTACAGGATTTTTCTTCTCAGGCATCCTCATAATGCTTGTCGCATCCATCCTCATGCTAACCCTAGTCATGGGCATTACACGCCTATTTTTCGTAGGTGTCTTAGCCGCCGTCTTACCTCTACTGCTTGTTCTAAGATTAATTCCTTTTACAAAGCACTTTGCAGACACGTTAATTCAGGATTTAATTGGCTTCATGTTTGCAAGCATCATGGCCTCCATAGTTTTACTCTTCGGCTACCAAGTCCTCATATCCACCAGCCTAAACCCACTCACACAAATTCTCATAGCAATCATTACCCTTTTTGCAGCTGCCTACATGTCCACCACGTTCGTTGGAAAATTCGGTGCTATGGGAATGGCGGCGGCTAATCTTGTAGGGGGTGCAGTTACGTCTGCGGCGGGTGCGGCTATGGGGATGGCTGGCGGCGCACTTCTTGGCGGTGGCGCAGGTATGGCAAGCAGAATTGGGAGCTTGCGTGGAAAGGGCTTGTCTAAAACTGAAATGCTTGGCCAAGCAGGCGAGGGATTTGTGTCAGGTGCTACGCCAGGTGCGATTTCGGGCTTCTTTGGAGGCGGTAGCGGAGGTGGGGGCGGCAGTATGCGTGGCCCTGTGGGGGGAGCGGGTATACGTGGAATGGGCTACATGGTAGTTGGCACAATGAATAGACAAAAAGCCCCTGCACAAGAGTTTCTGACTAACCGCGCAGGCTCAACCCTAACCGCAACGATGTACAAAAACTCCACCGGAGACGTCCTGCCAACAGCCACACCAGACTCAAGCGCACACTTCATGAGTGAACTAGACAAAAAATCCCCCGAAGACATATACAATGGATATGTGGCAAACAATTACCCCGAAATATCCGAACACATCAAAAACCCCAGAAACGCAGGCATGGAAGTTAAACGACATCTACAATCTCTCCCCTCAGAAGTAGCCTACAGTAACTGGCAAAAAACCCAAAACCAAGGCAGTCTACCCAAAGAAGGCCGAGCAACATTCTACCAAAACGCACGTGATGAAGTGGGAGAAAACCGCGAAACAGTTACGGCAATACAAAAAGGCCTATACACACCAAATCTTGAAGCCCTAGATGCCTACCCAAGATTTGCCATCGACACCTTCAACACGGGCACAGTAACCCAAAAAGGCGCAGTAGCAAACGCCAAAATTTTTGAAGGCATAAAACAACTAGGCATATCCCCAAGAGACCAAGAAACTGACCAATTAGCAACCCTATCTTTCCGCACAGCCACCCCTGATGAGTTAGGGCAACAGCTCGCTCTATCTTCAGGGGTAAAAATGACTCCAAAAGAACAAAGAACCTACGGATATGCAATGACAAAAATTCGCAACGTAATAATTGCCCGAAACCCAACACTAGCCAACAACGTAGCTCATTATACAATGGGTGATGGACAAAATCAGTTTGTCCCCCTTATGAGCAATGAAACATTTACAACCACCGCAGTAAAAAACATGGAATCACAAAACACAAGCGCATGGCTCGCAAACACCCTAAACATCAAACAAACACACCTACCCCCAACAGAAAACCTATTCAACAAAAACCAA
>WRJX01000040.1 GCA_009778385.1 Candidatus Bathycorpusculum sp.
ATTCGACACAGGATTAGGCAATACAAACACCACAACACAAATACACACCGCTAGTTATATAGTTAACGAAAAGTTATACTGCTATATCAGTATGCTAAAATAGCCCGTTAAACAACAGAATATGACAACTTCTTACAAGCTTCATGTCTACAACAGTCAAACAACATTATTTTTACACTTTAACATACTCCCTTCAGCTTTAGGCTAACATACCTAAAGACCAGGATTTATGAGAGAAAATGAATTAATGTTTAAGTGTGGAGGGGGAACATACCAACTTTGCTCGTCACCCCATTTTCCCTCTCACACCCAAACAATAAAACTCTATTTTATATCAAATAAACAATAAACCAAAAAGCGGTCGTTCCGAAACATTATATCTCAGAAACACACATTTATAATATAGAAAACGCAAGAGGATAACTAAAATTTACTCCCCTGCAAAAATCACAATTTTATCCAACTACCGACCACAAATATACGGGCCTATACGGTAGCAACCCAAAAGACACCCTGTGTATAGGCACAACAAAAAGTTAACTGAAAAATAAACATCAACAAAAAATTTTTACCTCTCAGGAGTAAAATGATTTGGCAACACAGAGTATAAACTGGATGGCCGGAGGGCCACAAGGTAGTGGAGTAGATACTACCGCTAACATTTTTGGTAAAGCCTGCGGTTACGGCGGACTATACGTATTTGGCCACAGAGAATACCACTCAAACATCAAAGGCTTACACAGCTATTTTCACCTACGACTATCCAAAACAGCCACACTAGCAAACATTAACGATGTTAATCTATTAGCAGCCTTTGATGCTGAAACAATAGTACGACACCTAAACGAAGTAACACCCAAAGGGGCCATAATTGTTGACACAAAACAAACTAACAGTAAAGTTCTCGATATAGCCACATTACCATTTGAATATAAAGACCAACTTGCAACATACATAAAAGAGCAAAACCTAGGTGAAACCATAAAAGATTGGCTGGATAACGCCAAGCAACACGGCATTGAAGTTTTTGAGATCCCATATCTAGAGTTTATAGAGCAACTTAGCAAAAAAGTCGGCGTACCAAAACTTAGTATGTTAACAAAGATGATTAACATTTTAACAATCGGCAGTTCATTTGCGTTATTAAAATACGATCGCAAACTTGTTGAAGATGCTATAAGGGGGACATTTAAAGCTAAAATTGCTGAAATGAATGTTACCGCTTTGGATATAGCGTATGATTATACTATGAATAATTTTAAGGGGAATTTTGAATACAAACTTGAAAAAATTGATGCCACAGAGTCTAGAATTTTTGTTAACGGAAATGAAGCCGTTGCCATGGGTAAAGTACTGGGCGGCTGCAGAGTTCAAGCCTACTATCCAATTACGCCTGCAGCAGATGAAAGCGAATATCTTGAAGCCCATGAAATTCTAAAAACCAATCAAGATGATGAAGCTATAATTGTAATCCAAACGGAAGATGAAATTGCTGCTATAAACTCAGCTATAGGTGCCTGTTTGGCAGGTGCAAGAGCAGCTACATCCACATCTGGACCAGGATTTTCGTTAATGGTTGAAGGTTTAAGCTGGGCAGGCATGAACGAAGTTCCGGTGGTGATTTCATACTATCAACGTGGAGGAGCTGCCACTGGCTTACCTACACGACATGGGCAACAAGATTTACTTTTCACTATGCGTGCAGGTCATGGTGAATTTCCAAGAATTATCCTCGCCTCGGGAGACATCAAAGAATGCTTCTATGATGCCGTTAAAGTTTTTAATTTAGCAGAAAAATATCAGGTGCCAGTTATTCATCTGGTAGATAAAGCTATGGCGAATTGTTCACAGACTTATCCAGTGTTTGATTA
Source organism: Candidatus Bathycorpusculum sp. (assembly GCA_009778385.1). Taxonomy (GTDB): domain Archaea; phylum Thermoproteota; class Bathyarchaeia; order Bathyarchaeales; family Bathycorpusculaceae; genus Bathycorpusculum. The sequence continues at coordinate 1,872 of WRJX01000040.1, forward strand.
CAAGGGCGTTAAGATTGAGCGTGGTAACATCTTAACTGAGCAGGATCTTGTAGAAGGTAAAGAATACCGGCGCTTTACATTCACTGAGAATGGCATTTCACCCAGAGTGTTTCTGGGTACAAAGAACGGTGTCTGCTGGTATACAGGTGACGAAAGAAACGAGCAGGGTCACATTAGCGAAGATCCGTTAAACAGGCGTCGGATGATGGAGAAACGTATGAAAAAACTTGAATTAATTGACCGCGAAGTTCCCTTAGAAGAAAAAATTAATTTTTATGGCGATATGGACTCTGAGAATATAGTGTTTAGCTGGGGTTCACCTAAAGGCGCTATACTTGAAGCATTAAATAACCTTAAAGAAGAAGGCTTAAACTGTGGTTTTATGCAGTTGCGTATGCTTCTTCCTTTACCTTCTATAAAAGTTAAATCTATCTTAGAGGACAAAAAATGCATAATTGATGTTGAACATAACTATTTAGGTCAACTTGGTATAGCAGTGAAAGAAAACACTGGAATCAGTCCAACACATCACATTTTAAAATATACAGGTCGCCCCATGACAGTTACTGAAGTACAAAATGCGCTTAAAGCGGTTTTAACTGGAAAGGCAACAAAAAGAGAGGTGTTGATGTTTGGCTCTTAAACCTTCGAATTTTAGAACTGACGTTTATGCAGACTGGTGCCCTGGATGTGGCGATTTTGCCATAATGAACGCACTACAAATGGCATATACGGATCTTGGCTTGCAGCCTCATCAAGTGGTTATGGTTTCAGGAATCGGATGCTCAGGAAAAGAACCACACAACGTTAAAACCTACGGGGTTCACACACTTCATGGCAGAACCTTGCCATTTTCATTAGGCATCAAGTTGGCAAACCCCAACTTAACTGTAGTAGCTATTGGTGGTGATGGCGATGGACTAGGCATAGGCGCTGGACATTTTGTTAACGCTGGCAGACGCAACCTAGATATGACATACATTATCCACAACAACGGCGTTTATGGTTTAACCAAAGGCCAAGCGTCACCAACTCTACGCCTTAACATGAAAACTAAAGCGTTGCCTCGTCCAAACATTAACGAAGCAGTTAATCCAATAGCTTTAGCTATAACTGCAGGCTTCACTTTTACGGCGCGCTCATACGCTTTTGACATAACGCATCTTAAGGAAATGATCAAACAAGGTATTCAGCATAAAGGGTTAGCATTAATTGATTGTCTGCAACCTTGTCCAACTTATAATGATATTAACACCAAAGACTGGTATGCTGGAGTAGATCGTAAAGACGCTAACGGCAAACCCCAAACACGACTATACAAACTTGATGCAGAAGGCTTTGACCCAGTGGTTAAGTCATGGGAAGAGGATTTTCAGAAAAAAATGGCTGCAATGCATAAAACACGTGAATGGGGTGATAAAATACCAATTGGCGTATTCTACAAAAATGAGTTGGAATCCACATACCAAGAAAGAATTGTTCATAGAATACCCTTCTATGCACAGAATCCACCAGCAAAGCAGAAAATTAAAGACGAAAATAACAATGCTATTGTCGATTTAAGCGAGTTCATAAATGACCTAAAAACCAGCTAAACCCTGTTTAAGGGCAGTAATCTGCAGCCCAAATTTTTTAAGAACATATGCTTTTTATAAATTTATAGTATCTCATCAGCAATCAAAAAATATGAAATTACGCCACAGTATAAATAGCGCTGATCAGAATGAACGATAAAGACCAGTGATGTAGCGAGCAGACAATGATTAATATCATAAGTTGGAATGCGTTTTTTAAAAGAGATGATTATACAAGAAAGTAAATTGTTGTTAAAAAGGCAATTTGCTTCTTGCGTTATATAAAGGCAAAGCTCATATGGTATGTAAGAATATCCTGGGCATTAATCAGCCCCCTGTAGTTGTTTGGTTAGTGCTGATTTGCCTAACAAAGGTTTTTAACTTAAAGTATAATACAGGGTTGTTTGAGGAATAATACTAAAATGAGTAGTACTTTCGAATCAAGCAAACTCTTAGCTGCAATCGGTTCAATATTGTTGGTAATTCCCTCTGTAAACATCATTGGTATAATCCTTGTTCTTATCGGTATGAAAGGTTTAGCTGAACACTACAAAGATGACAGCATCTACCGAAAGGCACTCAAAGGTGTAATCGTTGGCATAATCGGCTTTGTCGCTCTAACTATTGCTATATTAGGTTCTGTTGGTCTTTTCAGCATTTTTAACACTAGAAGTGTCTATACAGGTTTATACGGCACAACAAGTTCATACGGCACATCATATGTAGGCACATTTATACTTCTATTACTATTACTTGTAATATTATTCGTCTGCATACTGTTGATGGCACTATACTTTAGAAAAGCTCTTTCTGCATTAGCAGAACGTTCAGGTGAACATCTATTCAACACAGCAGGAACATTACTGCTCGTTGGCGCAGCACTAACAATAATACTCGTTGGCTTAATCTTGGTATGGATTGCATTTATAATCCTAATAGTTGCCTTCTTCTCACTCAAATCAGGAACAAACACACAGTCATACAATTATGCGCCCCCATCACCAACTACACCAACAACAGCAAACACTGAATCTAAATACTGTTCATACTGCGGTAGCCCTGTTTCACCCGGAGCAACCTTCTGCGCCCACTGTGGAAAGCAAAGCTAAACAAAAAATAGGTTAAATCAGAGTTGCCTCCAATTTTTTATTCTTTATCTTCCTTAACCTTGCCCATATTATTTTAGAACAAAAATAGCACACTAAGTATAGTGCTTAAAAAGCGATAAAAACTGCAATACATGATAGTTTTTTAGCAATAAATTAAAAATTAATGTTTTAAAAAATTAAATCATGTATAGCTTATCCGACTGTTAGTTTGCCGAATTTGCCAACGTTAAGTTGAATTTCGCCTTTAAAGCTTGTAACGTAGCCGTTTTCAATTTTTATGTTGTCACCAACGTTAACCTGCTCGATTTGCTCGTTCCACAGGGTTAATTTTATGCTGCCTGTTTCATCTGCAACGATGGCATCAACAATTCTGTATGTTGCATCGCCAAATTTTGATTTTACTTCTCTTACGTCGCCTTTTTCTACAACTTTAGCTTCAACATTGACGCGTTTGGCGCCATCACGGAGGTCTTTTATTTCAATGCTCAACTATTTTCACCTGTATTATCAGTCAAACTGAATGTTTAAAGTTCACCTGCAAAAAAGTTTTCAAACAATATAAATCTTGCTAACAGTCCTTAAGCAATCTAAAGAAAACAGAAAAGCTGTAAACTTGACTTTACTAAATATAAAAAATGAGTAATGGTTGGGTTTGGCTTTTGCCGCTCCCGTGCATAACCTAAATTATACCTATTATTGACAGCAGACTTAGTATTAAAACGGATAGGATTACGGTGCCTACTGCGGTTACGATGCTTTTTGCGTATGAGAATCCGGAAATAGCTTTTACTGCAAAAGTAACAAGTGCGACTTGCCAGACGTATATGAGTACGGTAAGTGCTGTGTTAATGGTAGTGTAAGTGGTTGTTGCTGCAACTATTGACTCATATGCTACCTGTGACGATGGTGATGCGCCACTGATAATGAAGTCAGGGTAAATTAGTGAAGCATAAGGCGGGAAATCATATGGATAATGGATTGTTGGCAATGTAAAAGAACCTAGTAACGCAAGTAATGAGGTGATAACAAGGACCATAAGTGTGAAACCCATTGCTATGAAAAGTGGTTTCCAAACAACATTAGGCGCTTTTAAGCCTTTGAGAATCAGATAGGATACTACTGCAAGAATAACCCATTGAACCAACACCTGTATAACGATGGAGTAAGCTGCATAACCAAGGAATGTTCCAACACCTAAAACGTTAGTTTGTGTTAAGTATTGACCACGGAAGAATACACCTTGTAGTAAAATGGTGATATCTGAAGATGCTTGATATGTTAGGTTAAGTTTTAAACCAGTTACTTCTGACCAGTCTGGTGAACCAGTGCTTTGCCATTCTGAAGTGCCCACGGGAATTGTTAGGTTATTCCATTCTCCAAGGTTGTTTGTCAGCATTGATGTAATGTCAAGTGTGAAATAACTTGATGTGCCATTTGCAGTATAAAGAGTTAAAATACCAGATCGTGGAGCAACGTTAGGTGAAACCTGTTTAAAACTCATGCTTAAATTCAAAAAACCATCTGACCCACAGTTAGCAGTGTACCCAAACTGTTCAAGGGTTGCCGATAAACTGTTACTGTTAGATATGGCAAACTGCAAGCTGTTGTTTCCGTAATAGGTTTGATTAATATAGTCCACTGAATTTTCGGTTACAATTGTACCCTGCGTAGTAATCCATTGCGTAGCGTTAGAGGTAGTAAAAGCACTTAGCTGATCTGTCGGCGGCATGGTTTGTTCATAATTTACTTTTGAGTAATAATTATAGTAATAAGCAGTCTGTAAAGCTACAAATAGCACAATGATAATTGCGACAGCTAAATATTTGGGGTTTTCAACAATTTTTTTGAATGCCTTATGAGGTGCGTAGATAACGCCCAAGATATCCTTAATAATCAAAACGATAAACTCCGTACTTAAAAGTAACTTTCCTATTTATAAGCATAGAGTAGGTTTTAACCTACTAACATATGTTAAAAATATATTAAATTTTAAAAATTTTAGAATACAGAACTAACTATAATTTTACTTGTCAAACCTATAAAAAGTTTTATGATGTATAGGGCTTACCAACATTCCAAAGTATGTAGCGTGGATACATGGAGATTAGGTATATGAGAATCTATGAGACACACATGGATTTTAGATAATTCGTGTAGTTCATAAAATCCAAGATCACGCTTGGAACTTGTATGTTAGTTTATGAACTTATGGAAAAAAAGAAAAACACAAAAAAGCACAGTTAACAATAAAAAAATAAGGGGTTATGTTTGTATGTATTTTTATTTTGTTTGGTTTAGGGGTTGTTGTGTGTTGTGTTGGGGGTTTGTTGTTGTTTGTTGGTTTGGTTTTTGTGTCGAAACACAAAAGCCAATGCCACAATTACAAGCCCAAACACAACGGCATTTACTATTGTCCACTTATCCAGCAGTTGCATTGGTAAGCTAACGTTTTCGGTGAACAAGAATACAACTATGCCTACAATAGCCAAGGCAGCCGCCACGATTAGCCACTTGCTGTTACGCCGCTTCTGCTTCTCAACACCACCACGCTGACCATCCTCACCCTGACTTTGCCCACCAATACCATTATCAGTTTTATTGTTTTGTTTTTGTTTTCGTTTGTCTTGCAGTAGTATGCAAACAACTGCAATAGCCACCAATATGACACCTGCCACACTTAGAGCGAGGTTTACAAACGCCCAAGACGCAACAGTACTCGTATTATCACCGTTTCCACCATTATTGTTGTTTCCGCCGTTGTTGGTTGGTGGTGTAGTGCTTGGTGGGGACACCGTTGGGGGCGGTGGTGTAGTGCTTGGTGTGGGTGTACTTGATGTTCCAGAGCCGCTTTTGGTGTATAGCGCTGTAACGGTTATATCTTCTACTACATTGGTAAAGCTACGATCCCAACCTACAAAGATGTAACCAGGTCTTGAAAGATTTTGCGGCGCAGTAGCATCACCACCATACGACACACTCTGAGACTTTAGAAGAGCCCCATCCCAATCAACAAAACGCACCACCAACAGCAGCGAGTCTTGTTCCCATTGCGCTACATAGATGGCATTACCTGTAACTATTACACTTGGCGTGGGTGACCAGCCAGTAAACTTCCAACCTGCCTGCCCCATCACGTTAGGCGCAACGGGTGTTGGATCACCATAGAGAAGACCACTTGTAGTTTGCTCTTCAAACGTACCATGTAACCCAGGACGATATATTACACTATATTGTAGTGGTGGAAGCGAGGTTTGTTTCCATACTGCAAATAATGTTACATCATCAGTTATAGTGAAGGCTGAACCTGTGGTGTATGTGGGTGTATTTGCGTTAGGGCTTGTTGACCAACCAAGAAAAGTGTAACCAACTTTAGCTAGAGTACCTTGACCTAATACCAAAACCAAACTTTCGCTTTCATAGGGGTTTTTAGCATCAATAGGTACATTGCCGCTTGTATGACCATTACCAACATATGTCACGGTATAGTATTCTGTTTCTTCAATGGCTATTTCTATCCAGTGAGCAGTTAATACTATGTCACCTGTTGTGCCTTCTGGGATTTGGTATTGCCTTGTTGGTGTAGTTACACTGTCGCCGTTAGCATATTGCACAGTCCAACCTAAGAAATCATAACCAGCTTTGGTTGGTACATTAATAGGGAGAGGTAGAAGTTTTTCGTTGTATGTGTTTGGGTTGTTTAGTGGGTTTGTGCCGCCGTTTAGTTCGTATTTGATGTTGTATGTTTGTAGGAGTACGCCGTTTGTGTAGCTTATGTCATAGTTGTTGTAGCC
>WRJX01000041.1 GCA_009778385.1 Candidatus Bathycorpusculum sp.
GGTTCGTGGGTTCAAATCCCACCCTCCGCACCAGCTACTTGGGTATAGTGCGTATCCTCAAAGTCGGGGTTTAAAAAAACCCAAAAACAACAATAATATGAAATCTATAATTAAAAAAACCGTCTCAACCTCCTTGTTGGATGAGCCTGTGCATAATTATCAACAGCGACTTGACCGATCTCGCCATAACATAGCACCGTTGCCTAATGGTCAAACAAGTTTACAATTTTTAGACCATATGGGTGCGCTCGGTCTCTCTGTAGGCAGAGTCTCAAAATACGCTGCACACTTACCCACACTACTACGAATGATAGGTGACGATGTTAAACTTAAAACTCTAACTAAAGCCGATGCAGAACGCATTGTTGCAGCTATAAATGCTAGGCCAAATAAAGCCTCAACTAAATCCGACAATAAACTGCTTTTGCGTAAACTGGTGCAATATGCCAAAAAGGGCAGTTGCGCCAAAGGTACACCGTTGCCCCGTGAAGTAAGCTGGATCAATCTAGTCATAAAAGAAAAAAACCCGCGAGTAACCCCTGAAAACCTGCTCACCCAAGAAGAAATAGTTGCCATCCTTAAAGCTACTACCAATAAGCGTGATAAGGCGATGATTTATGTTCTCTTTGAAGCGGCCCTGCGGCCAAGTGAACTCTTAACCATGCGTTTTAACGGAGTGGTATTCAAAGATAGCTACTGCCTTATTTCGGTGAATGGGAAAACGGGTATTAAGTGTATACCTTTGGTTACTTCTAGTGGACCGCTTTTGGACTGGTTAAAGGAACATCCCCGTAGAGGTGATCCTGATGCGCCGCTGTGGTGTTCTTTAGATCATAATTATGAGGGCAAACGTCTAAGCTACACTCACTTTCGATTAATAATAAGACGTCTAGCTGAGAAGGCGGGGTTGCAGAGGTCTATTTGGCCCTATCTCTATCGTCATACTTGCCTTACAGCTATGGCTAAGGTGTTTACGGAGAGTAAGCTTGAGCAGTTTGCGGGTTGGAGGCATGGCAGTAACATGACTGGTCGGTATGTGCATTTTTCAGCGCGGGACTTAGAGGATGCTATTTTGGAGCTGCACGGTCTAAAGACTTCTTCAAAGGATAACGGGTTAGCCAAACTAATTGAGTGCCCCAGATGTGGTAACAAAAATCCCTATGGTAATATCCATTGTGCTACGTGTGGTTTGGTGCTTGATAAAAAGTTGGCAATCGAGTTAGACGATGCAGAAAAACAAAATGGAGCCGCTTTGGAGAAGAAAAATGTAGAGTTGCAGGATAGGCTTGAAAAACTTGAGGGTGCTATTTTTGCTCTGATGCAAGCGCAGCAGAACAAGACACCTTCTTAACCCCTTCAATAACCGCAGTAAGGGTAGAGGGGGTAGGAGTGGGGGTGGCGAGTTTTTTTAGCTCGCGCACTTCCCGTAAAATTTCTTCTAATACTTGTTTATCAACTTGGACATATTCAGTCAAACTAGTCACCATAAACAAAAACCGTCTAAACATTTAAGACAACACTAAATTTTACACACTACATAACACGCATCACACATACGATGTCCTTTTATACGATGAGAAATACAAACATGTTTTGGCAAGGTTAAAAAGCACAAAAAATAAACCGTATCTATAGCTGGAGAATTTGTTTACACCCAATTCTAGTATTCTATGTAATTGTGATACTGCTTGTTAACTGTCACCATTTAACACCTATTAACTACACTATTATCTGGTGTTGTTAATCGTCCATACAACCCTATTTAACAGCAACTATTCTATCCATCATCACACGAAAATCTCAATCAACATGAGTGATTTATGTCTTTAGACATAATAATTTTTTTGCGAAATAATTTTTTTTGGCTTTAAATAATTATAATTTACTGGCTTTTAAACGCCAAGCATACCAGCGCTTGGCAAATTAAAGGTGAAACATTATGGTCAAAAAAAGAAATAAAAAAAATTTGGTACACGCGCCCGGAAACTTTCTGGCAGGCCCCCACCAAGAAGCAAACACAGGACGGTACACCAACAACACCAATAATGTAAACAAAGCCATAAAAACCAACAACCCAAACCACGCCACCAAAAAGGCAAAAGATGAAATAAGCCTCTACGAAAAATCCTTAAGCCAAGTTTTTGAGCCAAACGTGTACTGGCTAATAACTTATGTAACCCCTAACACAACAAACAATTCGCAGATGGAGGTGCAAATCTATGTGTGAAGTTGAATGTTGTTCTGACTGTGGCAGTACAAACATTTTAGATGACACCGAAACAGGTGATATCGTTTGTATGAATTGTGGCTTAGTCTTAGGCAATGTCGAATTTACTATCCCCTCTGATCGCATAACTAAAAACATACCCAACCACCCCATTGTATATACCCGTGCTGCTATTGGAACAAAAATCTCCTCCAACCAACTCGCCGAACTAAAGTTAGCCATTAACATTCACCACCTGATTTCTCAGCTAGACCTTCCAAGCAGTATGGATCAATTAGCAATTAGCTATATGTGTAAATTACGCAGTGCCACACAGCAGAAAAGAAACAGCCGCAAAATCCGCTTTACAAGAGTTGAAATAATTGTTGCATCTATCTGGGTTACAGTTAAATGCTTAAACTATCCGCTAAGTGCCGATGAATACGTCAAAAAACTTGTACCGACTTTCAAAATTCAAAACCTCCTAAAACTTGAGCAACGAGCGAACTATTTCATCAAAAACCAAAATCGACTCCCCAACATAGCCCTTGTAACAGCGCATATAACCAAAATAGTTGCCCGACTGGAACACAACCACCTTTTGGATAGCGTATATGCCAATAAAGTTTGCAGTTACGCAATTCAAATCATCCACACAAACCCTGGCGTTATAACTAATCGACGTGCAAATCTGGTTGCTGCCTCTGCCATATTAGCCGCCGATGGTTTACTCACAAAACGCTTGCGTTTGTTGCCTCTTGCAAAGATATCCAACGCTGGGGCAGGTAACGTATCTGCTATAGCTGAGGCTTGCAAACGTTACGCTCCCCCATTGCCAAGGGACTGTGCAGCTATCCAATTTAGTTATTATCTGCAAAAGGAGCTAGACCTATGTTGAAGCTTGGGTTGGATCAGATTCGGGCGAATGCGTGGAATTGTAATTTTTTGGGTGCGGTGGAGTAGCAGGCTCTTAAGCAGCGTATGCGTGTGGACGGCCCAGAAAAAACTCTACCCATAGTTGTTAGAAAAATGCCCGATGGCAGCTATGAGATTGTTGATGGGGAGCATCGTTGGGCGATTGCAAAGGAGCTAGGTTGGGCGATTATTACTGCTATTGAGTGTGAGGCTGATGATGTCCAATCGCGGGCGCTTTGTATTGGTTATAATCGTTTGCGTGGGCGTTTGAACTGGATTAAATTTTATGGGGTGGTGAAAAAAGATTTAGATGCCGGCATAGACTTAGCTGTGGCGTATGGGGAGGTTTTGTCAAGTACAGAGTTAGAGTGGGTGCTCTCGTTGGGAAATTTGGTACCTAAAGCTCGATTGATTCTTGAAGATTCTCTGAAGAGGTATCCGGAGTATAGTCTTGAGCAGTTGTATATGCTTTCATTGTTTCCAGTAGTTCAGCAGGAAAGTTTGATAGAGCGATTCAAAACACCCATAGTGCTTCATGTTCTAAGGCAAACTTTGGCACCCTTTCTGCTCGAAAAAGAACAAGCCTCCTCGTCTCAAAAAGAAAAAAACCCTTCTTTAAACGACAAATACCCTAACGCAGATACTTTTGCAGATAACCAAAAAGAAGATGAGACAGACCCCCAACCAACTTTACCCTTAAACCTACAACAAACTATATCCAAACAAAACAGCCTCCCCCCAAACACTTCAAACATAACCCCCACCTCAACATCAGATCAAATAACAGACCTAACTAATACTGCTACTAATAGGGCGCAGGAGGCTCCTAAAGCGAAGGTAAAGGCTCAGACAGCTTTGTTGTTGGCGGTTAGTTATGATTGTGTTTGTGGGCGTCATTATAGTGCTAATTTTAAGCGTGCTTCTATTGTGGTGCAAAAAGAAAATCTGCTCTTTGATTACGTAGATTTCAAACCCCGCGCCTTTCAGGTGTACTGTGACAAATGCAACTCGGATCATGAATTTACCGTTGAGGGCCTTAAAGCTGTAGAGGTGCAAATTTTCTGTAGGCGTTGCAAACCCACACGTGAGGGTCTTTTAAACATTAACACAGGCGAGGTCACTTGGCATGACAACTAATGATAAGGGTCGGTTGGGTAAAAAAGAGAAAATCATTCTTTTGCTGATGTTGCAAAGAGATGAACCCCGTGGTTGTGCTAATCCTGTTTGGTTTGATCTTGCACGGGAGTTTAAGATAGATTTTGGTTTGCTGTCCAAAAAAAGTCAGCACAGTAAATTTCGAAAAGAACGAAATCTGCGAGAAATACTCAGCCGCTTAACCACAAAAAAACTCATTAAAACCGCGGTACCAATGCAGCAAAACTCTTCTTCTTTGACATCTCCAAAGCGGTATGGGTATAGCTGGTATAGTTTAACTTTTGCGGGGCGTTTGGTTGCGGAGAGAATTCAGCGTCAGGAATTGGCTTTGAAGGACTTGGAAGATATTGAGCAGGCTTTGGATGCGCTTAGGGCTTTGGGTTACAGCAAGGTTACTGCTATGCAGGTTTATGATGTTTTGTGGCAGAATTCCCATCAGAGGTTTGCTAGCAGGGCAGAGTTTGATTTGTATTGGACTCCTAGGCGTCTTGGTTTGCTGTTGCAGAAGTGTTGTTGCGGTCGTATGCGGGTCGGTTTTTCCAATAGACATCGAAAGTATTCTTTGACATAGCCATGTTAAACGCTAAACGTGGCAGTGGAAGCCACGTTTAGCCGTTAACGTGGCTATATCGTGAATTGTCTACGCTATTTGGTGTTTGATGTTTAGCTGTGTAGTGGGTGTTTTTTATGGCGGCTTGTAGGTGGCCGATGGCGGCTATGCCAAGGCTTGTGGTTATGCAGGCTGCTATGTTTGTTGGTGTGTTGGGGAACATGTATGTTTGTAGTATGGGTAGGGTTAGGGTGGAGAGAAATAGTAGTAGGGGGATTTCGATTGCTAGGGGGAATATTGTGGCGGCTTTTTTGAAGCCAAATTTTTTTGTGAGGCTGCTGAAGAGTTTGTTGCGTTCGTTTTCTGTAAAGTTATCTGGCTCTTTAATGTAGAACTCGTAAGTTGAATGCATATCAAACGCTAAACAAAACACCCATAGTAAAATGAGTAATCCTTGAGTGGGTGGGATAACGTTTGTGAGGAAAAGAAAGGAGGGGATGGTGGATAGAAGTATCAGTAGCTCTAGAAGCGACATTAGTTTTCTAACCATTAAGCAGACCGAGATGGGTTTAGTTGAGAGTTGTTAGAAGATTTATTGGTGTGGGTGGTGGTTGTTGGTGTTTTGGTGGTGTGGCTTAGTTGTATGCCTCCGTAAATTAAGCCCGCTATGACGACCACAACGCCGAGGTACATCAATAATTGTAATAGGTTGTCAACTGCGCTAATGAGTTCGGTTGGCAGGCCTGCTTGCATTGTGGTGACGTTCCATCCTGTAACCCAGAAGGCGACTGGTTTTGCAACCGCCATGAGTACTCCTGCGACTATGCATCCCACTAAGACTTTTTGTGCTCTTGCTTGTTCTTCAGGGCCTTCCGATCGTACAAGGGGTAGCGACCGATAGACAAACAGTGCGGTGGTGATTAGTAGCACCAAAGAGGAGAGTATATTTAGATTTAAATTGGAAAAAAACACAGAGAGTGGTTCAATCAATGTTGTTCACCTCGCTTTTTTGCTTAGAAACCGCTACCGCGGTGGGTGTAGATAGTTTAGGGGTGGTTTTGATTTTGCACTTAAATTTGCTGGGCGTCTCTGAAAGCTTCTTTTGTAATAATATTTTATAGTTAGCCAATTTTTTACGTGTTTTTTGCATATAAAGACCTGAAAATAGAGTTTATGGAAATTCTTAAAACTAAAAACCTGTTACAGCAACTTATCAGGCAAGCCTTCTTGCAGTAACTAATTGCTATTATTATCAAGTGTGAAACATAAAAATGTAAAATGGAAACACCGCAGATATCCCCGTAAATTAAGTGTTAAGTCTCTGTGATAAAAAATGGTTGTTATCCTTTATGATGCACTTCATCATCAACGGGATAATATTCTAAAGGCTGGGGTGTAGTATTAGTTTGGTGATTTCATGTCTGATGGTGCTCTTATTACCGATAAAGATAGAGTTTTACTGGTAAAGGTAAGGGGTTTGCTTGAGGAACTTGTTGAGATGTTCAATCTTTTGGAGGATAAAGAGGCTATGGCTAGTCTAAAAGAGGCTGAAGCAGACGTTAAAGCGGGTAGAGTTCGGGATTATGATGATTTTCTCAAAGAGTTGAGGGAATCTGGCGAAATATAGGCTAAGTTGCACCAATTTTTGAGAAAGTTTTTCGTTGTTTAAATCGTTTTTCTGAAAAGAGAATTTGAACTGGTGACATTTTGTCACCATCTGTTTTTAGTACTTGTGGCTTTCAATTATTTCCCAAAATATTATTTGATTGCTGGGTGTTTCTTGACAGTTTTGGCAATTATTGAACGGGAGATGATTTAGTTGTCTGCATTGTTCACAAACCGTGAAAATTAATCGATCGCCTCTCCAAGCATAATATTCCCTTTTACCTCGATATTTACCCTTACTAAACTCTACTTGGTGATAGGGATTTTCGATTATTTTTTCTGCGGTTTCTTTTATCCGCTTAACTCGCAAAGCATCGCCTATTTTTCGAAGCTGCTTACCAAAAGTTTGCGTATAGATGGCCTTATACGTTGGAGAAGACTTGCTCATGAGTTAAAAAACGTCCCTCATTAACATCATTTTCAGCTTCATCAAACTCTTGACAAACATCGGGATCTAAATTCATAACCAAGTCATCCAACTCTTTATCAGAAATATCAAAGGCTATTTTTCTTGCACTTGGCTTTAAGGGGTAGAGCATAGGAGTACGCTGTGGCAAATCATGTACTGTAGCGTTTTTCCAGGGCATACTGTGTACTTTGTTTAGCAGAAAATCAAGCTCTAAAGGCGCATAAGAACAGTTCACAGAATCAATCTCGGAAATAACCTTTGCATTTCGAGCTATAATAGTGGAAAAGTCTTCCATTAGGTAGGTGGCGTCTTTTGTTGGTTTAAGGGCTTTTTCTTCTAAAAAGCCTGAGGTGATAAGTTGGGCTTTATCTTTTGCTAACTCAAAACTATAGGGACCATAATGGAGGCGTAAAAAGTAAAAATTAAAGCCCTCTATGCCTTTGTTTAGCATGTCTAGTTCGGAGAGGAAAACAAGTTTTTGTAGTTTTGTTTCACTTAGAAAACGTAGCTGTTTTTTCTTAAAGCTGTTATCTATTAGGTACAATGTCAAAAATCTGTTAATTATTTTATCTTTAATCTGTTGTTGAGACATTGCTAATCATGTTTTATACTGGTGGGGCTTGTAATATATTTTTTTATGCATCAAACGGGTTTCTGTTTTATTGATTCTGAAAATTTTAGTGTTGAGCAGCCTCAAACTATATTATGCAAGTGCTGTTATACTTCCGGTGATTATTCTCTCGCATTATACTTCTAGAGTGTTAATTTTATCTTGCCTTTTAGAAGTTTTTTGTGCAAAAATGGTTGTGACTAATGGTGTGAAGATGTAAAACCTTGTTAATTTACATGTGTTATGTAGTAGTGTTTTTTTCTGTTGGTGTTTGTTTTTTTGTTGCTGTTGGTTTCCATGTTTTGATTTCTGCTTTGATTATTTGGCTTTGTAGTTGTCGTAGGTGTTTGGTTGCTGTTTGTGCCCAGTATTGATTGCTGTTTTTCAAAATTATATGGAGGTTGCCGTGGGCGTCAAGGTCGGCTGAGAGAACTTTACCGATTATCAAACATTCTTCTGTATTGGGCATTTTTCATCATTAGAGGTTTTTTGGGGATTTTAAATGCTGATACAATTACTATTGATGATTGGAGTTGCTTGTTTGGTGTATAGGTTTGTGCTTTCGGAGCTTTTTGAGTGTCGGTTAGTGGGTAGTGAGTCGTTTGCGTTTTTGTCTTTGTTTGGCAGGTTTGTGCAGTGGTGGTTGGATCAGGCGGTGGGGTCTTATCGTTCGTATGATGATCTTAGGGATAGTTTTTATGGTAAGTGGCGAGTGGATTGGAAGGGGTATAGTAGCCAGCATGCACAAACCAGTAGTTTGATTGCGTATGGTATGTTAAAGTCTTCAAACCAGCCCTCTGTTAAGGAAAACTTGAGTTTTGCCGTTATTAGTCCAAGTATAGTAAAGCTTGAAGCGGGGGGTCGGTTGGTTTTTCCGATTGGTCTTGCAAAGAAGGCGTGTGTGCAGCTTGTTCCAAAGACTGCTATGCAGCAGGTTCTTTTGGAGCAGGCGTTAAA
>WRJX01000042.1 GCA_009778385.1 Candidatus Bathycorpusculum sp.
TTTCCCTAATGGTGTTCCAGCAGTTTCTGATGCTAGTATGAGTGAATGGATGCTTTACGTCTACAAACAATTCGAACAACCAATGGACACAACAGGCGTTACTGTAGTAATTGACGCAATAAATCCAGCCGGTGACTATGAACAGTTAGGTACAGCAACAAGCGATGCTAGCGGCATGTTTATGTTCAAATTTGCTCCATCAATGGAAGGCGAATATATCATCTATGCATACTTTGAAGGCTCAGAATCATACTATGGCTCAGGCGCACAAACCGGAATAACAGTAATGGCAGCAACAGAAACAGTCGCAGATAACAACACACCCTTCGGACTATACACCATTGCAATCATCGCCGCCGTCATACTCGTTGGCGTATTCCTTGGTCTATTAGTTATCAAAAAGAAATAAGCAAACCCAAAACCTACAACCTTTTTCTTTTTTTTTATTTAAACCTGCAGTACCCTTGCGAAATTTTTGTAATTAAATTAAAATGTGTCAAAATGTGTCATAGACTGGTTAAAGTAGAAAGGCTTTGAAATAGTTACTATAACAAATGCAATCCTTTAAAGAACCAGCAAACAAAAATTGAATTGTTTGCTCAATTAGCTTACCATACAAACGATGTATTAAAAGTGCAAAAGCTTATGAGTTATAAGCAGATCAAAAATACGTTAAGCTCATAAGGGAAAATAATACCCAAAAACAGTGAACATGAACTTGCTGTCAATGCGTACAATCGAGAATATCATAGATTAAGAAAGTTAAGTTGAGCAGAGTGTTCAGTAAAAAAAATTGCCGATGAATCACAACCTCGTTTCAGGAAACCTCTATGATTTGTCAACTAAGCGATTGAAACGTTAAATAAATGCAACATATAACATAATATAACATATTTAACATGATATTATCCTGTTAGTAGAGCGAAAAAAAGTCATGAAAAAATGTGCAGAAAAGCTTTTCCGCATATAAGCAAATAACAGTTTAGGATAAAGGGAGCATAATAGCGTGAGTATTGGGGAGGATCAAACAAAAGTCAGGTCACGTTTAGTAGATCTGGCAATTGCTTACTTCAAAAAAGAAGGATTCAAAGTTAACTGTGAAAACGCCATACTGGAAGGCTATAGCGGTATGCCACGTCAGTTTGATTTAATAGTACAGAAAAACCGTAATGAACAAGGTGTCTGGATACGTGATTGGAATCGTACCATAGGTGTAAACGTCATAATAACCTTAGATACTGCCTCAGAAGATGTTGGATTATCTAATCCAATTATGGTTGGCGAAAAATTCAGTGACCATGCAAAATCCTACGCCAACCGCCGAAAAATAATGCTCTTAACAAAACAAAAAATAGAAAGCTTCAGATAAAAACATCATGCTCTAAGGTATTGATCAGTTAAACCTTCATGTTCCAAAAAACCCAGCCAATCCACAACACCACAAGAACATATCTTTTCTGCCAAAATAACCGCAAGAATCTCCTCAACACTTTGTTCAACAGACTTTCCTGTAACATCAATCTCACAGACTTTACCCTCATGTAACTCCATAGCTTCAACGAGACACACATCCAAAATTTCAGCCGACAAATTCTCATACATTTTAGCTTCTGAAAAAGCCTCTTTTTGCATATACTCTTTAAGTTCAATTGGATTTCGGCGTAACACAAAAACATACGTAGAAAGATTATTAGACACAACAGACGCCGCAAAATGGCCATCAATCACAACTGGACAGTTTGACTGTTTAAGGGTATCAGTGAGGGATTGCCACATCTTTTCCTCATCAACAATGGTTGTGTTACGTTTTGTATCTTCGCCAAGAATTAGACTGTTTTGCTTGGCGTAGTCAGTCAAATTAACATAAAGAGCATTTAAACGGTTTACAAGTTGCTTTGCCAGCGTAGTTTTACCAACACATGGTGTACCAGTAATAAGTATAACCTGTTTCATAAAGACATCAATAACCTATATGTGATAGTTAATAATTACGCAAACTTTACTGAGTTTAACTGGTCGTCTTGCTCTGTCAAAACCCTGTAATAAACACAAACTCACTTCATAATCTCCTACTCCACGCATTATTGCTACCCTTTTATCGCTTTTACAGCTTGTTACCTCTCCTTTTTGGGTTATAGTTGTCGTTTGTGCAGTTCTTTTATTTATGCTAATTTGCAAATTTGACTCTATGTCTTCAAATTTTAGGTACTGTTTCTCCTGTTTGTGTGTGTCAAATAATAATCCTTATCCGGTTAGTTGTCCAAATTTTATAGATTGTTTTGCCTGTAAAAACGTCTGGCGTCGTTTGAATTTTTGAAAAAATATTGGCACCTTGCTAATTTGATGTTATTGTAATATCAAAAAGGAGCGATTTTGTTGGAAATTTATGGATATTATCGAGTTTCGGGAAAAGACCAATGTGAAAGCAGACGAACCTTAGCAATGAGTGAGCTACATGTCCCACAGTCAAATGTGTTTATCTTTAAGTATACGATTTAATCATTTAGTTATCATATTGAGAAATAGATAAACTTGTGTCGTTGTGTAGTGAGCGAGGGTATGCGGAAATACAGACATATGCCAACCTATAAGACACACCCACGATAACTGTGAAGTGTATTAGGGCATGTATTTCCGCAGTCACATAGTAATATTTGGGTGTGGGTTTTTATTGTTTATTGTTACGCACCTACTATGCGCATAACGACTTTAGGTTCTACTTTTTAGTTGCGTCCGTTAATTTCATCTTTCAGACCCGCTTTTACTTGTTTATCAGAATTTTCTGGATGTTTAACTTTGAACCAATATTTTATCTTTGGAAACTCCTTTAGGTTAAATAGACGTCTCTATCTTATATTCTCTGCCAATCATTAAGACGAACCTAAATATCATTGCTATTCCAACATTCAAAAGTATTCCTGCAAAGCAGAACAAACCTTTTCCACCTAAAGATTCTGGATCAAAGCGGAGCCAGGGTGAATTTGGAACATCTAAAATAGTGTTCATATTATTAAAATATACTAACAAAAGAACTAGAGAACACAATAAAAAAATAGTCGTGCATGCTATCCAAAAAGAAATAGTTTTTCTTTTTTAATTAAAGTTGGCCCTTATTTATGGTCGTATGACCATAGCTTTCGGGTTATCTCATTTTCTTTTTTTGGAGTATAAAAATAAACTAGTAAGAACAGTTCCGGTTGTTAGAGTTAATGCTGCTATAACAATGTATGTTAAGGTAGGTTCGGATGTAGTGGGGTTGGACTGTTCGGGAGTAGCAGAGAGTGCAGCAGGGTTGGACGGTTCAGGAGTATCAGGAGGCTGTGTGGTAGAGTTAGAAGGTTCTGGGGCAGGAACCGCGTTTTTATGGCCAATTGGTACGTATTGTATGTTTATGTTATGGGGGTAATGTACTCCTTTGATTACGTATAAAATGTCATCAACAACAGCTATACCACCACCTATGAAAGCTTCCTGTTGTGGGCCTGGGATAGTTGACCAAGCATCCTCTACAGGGTCATAAACATGATTAATGAATCCGAATAGGATGTAGATTTTTTTAGGCGCATAGACGCCAGTGGTGGCTCCAGCAGCACGAGGCCTAATCATGCTATCTATGTACTCAGAACTTTCCTGTCCTTCACTCCACACATCAGCATTTGGGTCATAAATCATGACTTTCATCGTGATAACCTTACCTGTAAGACCGAAGTCAGGATAATCTCTTTGTGCAACTTGGTCAATAATTATTATCTTGTTATCCACAATAGCCGAACACATATGAGCTACTTGAGTGGGTGTGCTGGTTTTATTTGTCCAAGAATCCTCAACGGGGTCATACACATACAATGCCCGTTCGGTTATGACAAAAATTTTCTCATCTACAACATGTGCTTGTACGAACATTTCACTTACCGGCAGGGGTGTTTTAGTGTTCCAGCTGTCAGTAGCTATATCATAAACTTCATTCACATTTAAAAGCTCCTTATTAAGGCCGCCTATGCAGTAGATTTTGCCTTGATACGCAGCAATGGCAAAACCAATTCGGGGTGTAGGCATAGAGGTCAAAGTAACCCACGTATCAGTCTTAGGATCATATCGTTCATTTGTACCCACAAAACCACCTGCGTCTGGATTACCTCCAATGGCGTAGATTTTGCCATCAAAAGCAACAACCCCCAAATCAAATCGAGGCTGACTTGTTGGAGTTTTTGTATTCCAAGAATCTTGAACTAAATCTGATGCTGAAACAGAATTAAATACTATTACAAATAATCCACTTATGAAAAAGAAAAGCAAGATAAATGAAATAACTTTGTTCACACTTAACACCTATTCATATTTTGTTGATTCCCTGATAAAGTTTTTTATCAACACGGTTTTGGAGTTAAAAAAGCAGTTTAAGCTATTTCTTGGTTTATCTTTTGATTACTTATGTCTGAATATTCTTATCAAATTACAAATTTGAATGATGATTTTTGATTTAACAGACGTATTTTTGGTTTATGTAGTTTTACATATTTATTAATAAAATATAAAATGCATTTATATCAAATATGGATACATGACAAATATTGTGACATAAATGTTAAAAAGTAAAAACATATTTTTAGTGTCAATGTTAATGGTGCTTCTTGTTTCTTTTATACCTTTAAGCACATTAACGGTACTGCAAACCGCAAATGCCACAGATGTAAATGATTCAAATGTTCTTCCAGCATATTACGTAGATTTCACGGCATATATGATGGGTTTAGGCTATACGGAAAAAGAAATCAGTGAAATGTCTGAACTAGAATACCTTAGAATCCTTCTAACTGACGGCGGCAGAATTAATATAGACATTAACATGGAGGAGATTTGTCAAAGCTTGTTTGGCAACTCTACAGGCATCGTCTCAGATTCAAAACTCGACAAAAACATAGACTCAACCACAGTTTCAGAAGAAGAACAAACTGACCTCAACTCGAGACTACCGCTTACCAAAGCCTGCCTCATCACAGCCATATGGACTTATCCAGACCCCCGTCAGTATCAACCTCAAATAGAAAACCAGTACCCACTATTACTGTCTAATGTGAGTACTTATGGTAATTATAATTATGTAAAAACGCTTACAAATAGCGCTGCTACAAAAACCGCTGTGCTTAACGCGTTAATAGGACTTTGTGCCAATTATGACATTGTAGATATTTACTTTATTGGCCATGGTTTTATGGAAATAATGGTTACTATGGCTATTGTTGTTATGATGGCATAAATTCAAATGGCGATATACAGCCCTACGGTCTGTTCTATGGTCAAGATTTGAAGAGTAACTATTTATGGACTGCTGACTTTTCAACATTAAGGTTGGGTGTAGGCAGTTTTTGTTATAGTGGAATGTTTAAAGACTATTTCTTAGATGAAGGCTCTGTTTGGATTGGAAGCAATATTGACATTAACCCACTTCAGGTAAATTCAGATTACGTTTTAGCGTACATGACTGCTTGAGGAGATTACTGGTATAAGCAAAATGTTGGTTCATATGCTGCTCATAATTATGCACATGCTAAGGGAGATTCTAACAGTGGTTATTCGCCGACGTGTCCGTTTTGTTTGAAATATTATATTAAAGGGTCGGGAACTTTAACAGTCTATCCCTAAAAACCCACCTTTCCTTTTTTCATAAAAACATACAGCTTTTTATAAAACTATATGAATGTGATAAGTATGAGCAAAATCGTTTCTGTTATGTTGATTTTATTTTTTATAAGTGGATTATTCATAACATCTGTTTCTGCTTCAGATTTAGTTGAGGGTTCTTGGACTGTAAAAGCTCCAATGCAGCAGGAAAGACTTTATTTTGGGGTTGTCGTGGTGGACGGCAAAATCTACGCTATTGGGGGTGTCTCAAACAGAGCAGGTATTGTAGGTGCTAATGAGCGGTATGCTCCTGTAACTGATACGTGGGTTACTTTGACCTCTATGCCTACACCCCGAGCGGGTTTTGCTATTGTTGAGTATCAAAACAAAATCTACTGCATAGGCGGCTATGCTGGTAGGGTTCTTTTGGATGTGAATGAGGTTTATGATATAGCTACTGACAGCTGGAACACTAAAACACCCATACCCGTAAATGAGTCATATATACAAGCTCATGTTGTGGATGGAAAAATTTATGTCGTAACCCAACAGGTTTTGTATGTGTATGACCCCGTTGAGGATTCTTGGACAAATAAAACCAGTATACCTACTCAAAGAATTCATGCATATTCAGTTGTTGTGGATAACAAGATAATGATTATTGACCAGATTGCACAACCAGACGTTTATCCTGATTATAGTAATGTTCAGGTTATTGCCATGATGAAAGTCATGATTTATGATCCCAAGACTGACGTGTGGAGTGAAGGACAGACAAGCCCTGAATATGACAATTGGGATCACAGTATAATGATATCTATTGTTGCTGGAACTACAACGGGTTTCTATGCACCTAAAAGAATCTATTTTATACTTGTAACCACCAGTATTCATATTTATGATCTTGTAGAGGAGACTTGGTCAACTACTTGGGGTCCAGAGCGTACAGAGTTTACGGGATGTGGCGTAGGTGTTGTTGATGACATTTTATACGTAATTGGCGTAAGTTATCCTTCGTCTCATGCTTCATCTTATCGAAATGTGTGGGTTATGCAATATGTGCCAAATGGTCATAAGAACGCTGTCCCTGCACCTGAACCATCTAATTCCCCTACATCCCCTGTTACCACTGAACCTACCAATCCTACCGCTACCACATCTGAACCCACTGATGTTCCTAAGCCCACCTTAACCTACATCATTGTAGCAGTATTAGCTGTAACAATCATAACGTTTGCTATGGGTTCATTTTTCTATTTCAAGAGCGGAAATAGCAAAACAAGCGATAAGAGAATAATTTGAAAAAAGAAGAAAAAACTTGTTTTCTACATTAATCACAATCAAAACCAAATAGGAATAATCTCCAACCAGAGCACGAGTGGTAACATAAAATGTCAACAGGTATTAACCCAACTTTACCCGTAGGTGTTTATTTCAATTTTGTTTTTATTTGTCTCTCATCTGTTTGGAGTAGAAAAATAAAGCTATAGCAACAACGCCAGCTATTAGAGATAATGCGGTTACGATAAGGTAGGTTAAGAAAGTCTCAGACGAATCATCAGGTTTAGAAAGAGTGGGCCCAATGGTAGGTGTAATAGGGGTAGAATGATACCCTATGGGTATGTATTGTTCATTTACTGCGCAAGCTGGAGTAGTAGAGCCTTCTATGAATCCTCCGATCACGTAAAAACATCATCAACAACTGCCACACCAAAAAGCGTTCGATTGATAGACATACCCTTAGCAGTTAACCAAACATCATCTACTAGATCATAAACTAGAACATCATTACTGGCGGAGCCATAAATATTTCCAGAGAAAACATAGACTCTCTGAGGAGCATAAACACCAGATGTTACTCCAGTAAACCCTTTACCTCTAAAAGGATCAGAAGAGTTGCTACTTTCAGCCATAAATGAAGGAGTATTATCATCGCTCCACTTATCCGTTTTAGGATTATAAACCATAAATTTACTGCTGTACTCCTGATGATTATAATGTTCATAATAAACTAGTATTTTGTTATCTAACAGGGTTGAAAAACCCAAAAAACTATTTAGACCGTTACTGTACCGTGAAATGGGGGCACTGGTTTTTTGGGTCCACAAATCAGCCACTGGATCATACCTAAACAAGATACCCTCCACATCTAGAACAAAAATTTTCCCATCAACAACATACGCCCAAAAATTACTTCCATTAACTGGCTAGAAGCTTTAACACTCCAACTATCAGTAATAGGATCATAAACCTCATTTACACTAAACTCTACCGGTGGAGGGGGTTCGTAGTAGCTATCGCTATAATTAGCTACAATACCGCCACCTATGCAGTAAATTTTTCCCTCATACACCGCTATAGCAAAGTTTGCCCTTGCCGTAGGCATAGCCACCAACCGCTTGACTATACTCTTCTAGCAGTCTTAGACGTCCCTCGTGAGGGACATTGATAGCATTCTGGTGATTACTAGCTTGTCTTGTGCGTGTAGCATTCACACGCTGCCCACCATTATGCTTCACAAGCTCCAAAGCAGTAACAGCATCATGACCACGACCCAAAGCAACACCAGGCTCAACAATATGACGAATACTTTCAACACGATACCTAACCGCCCCACTAACATCCTCAACAATATCGTATTCAGGCGCTAATACATCCACGGTAAGTCCAGCGTATAAAATCTCAGGCTGAAAAGTACAGGTAATATGAAGTCGCTCAAACGAATCCTTACGCAACGCCAACTCTTCATCAGTAGCCTGCTGTAGTGCTATCATTGTATTAGGTAAGTCTGACGATAAAGAGGCATCATAGACTTTAAAAACAGGTTTAACACCAAAACTTTTGAGGAAGGAAACCCATTAAAGTAGGGAGGCGCCGGGAATGGGATTCGAACCCATGCGGACCGGATGATCCACGGGCTCTCAAGGCCCGCGCGTTAACCACTCTGCCATCCCGGCA
>WRJX01000043.1 GCA_009778385.1 Candidatus Bathycorpusculum sp.
GTGTGTCACCTGAGCTTGTTGCTAGCTGGTTCAAACACTGCAACTACACACTACCCATACAGTCAACAAAAAGTTAAACTGCTATATAAAGCCTCAAGACAAACTAAAAATAAAAACTTATCTAACAACATTACGGCAACACCTATAATGTTAACAGTTTTCATAAATAAATTACACAATTAACCATAGCCATCCAATAAATTTAAATTCTTTCTCTTAGTCTTTATGGGAAAGACTATCTTCGGGAGGTAGCTCAGCCTGGCAGAGCTCTCGAGCCCGCTAATTCACTTGGCGGACGGAGAAGCTGTAGAGGTCTACCCACGGTGGGCTTCATTCTAGCCTGTCTAGGCCACAGAAACCGAGCTGTCGCAGGTTCAAATCCTGCTCTCCCGACCAACAAAAACCCGCCTACAAATAAAGAAGAACAAAGTAAAAGCCATCAATTCAGTAAATATCGGTTGCCAGCAGCACCTTAAAGACAAGAGTCAAACCCACTAAGGAAAGCGGATTTAGTCAGAGAAATTTTATATACTGATAGTTACAAAAATTTGAGGCGGTAATCAAATTGATATTATCAACAACAGAGTATATTTCAGGGAAAGAGTTGGAAATTTTGGGTCTTGTCCAAGGTAATGTTGTTCAAACTAAGAGCATTAAGAAAGACCTTAAGGCAGTCAGAAAAAACTTTGTTGGCGGAGAAATTGAGGATTATACGGACTTGTTAAAAGAATCGTATGGCATTGCAACAGAACGCATGATACAGGCAGCAAAAGACATGGGCGCAGATGCAATAATCGCTGTTCGTTATTCAACTTCAAGTATCGTTGAATCTGCCAGTGAAGTAATGGCTTATGGTACAGCAGTAAAATTCATATAGCAACCCCTGTTGCCTGTGCTGATAATGCCTTTTAGACGGCACTTTATAAGCACAATGCACAGAGTGGTCTGGAGCCATCCTGAGCTTTACTTTTCTTGTACTACTTTTTATTACAACTTTGTCATTTCCAATATCGCTTGAAAAATTTTGGTAAAATATCAATTTGTTGGGTGTTAGTTGTGAGAGGGAAGAGGTGTGGGTTTAAAATGGTGGTAGGTATATGAGGTTCCCTCTCACAGTTTCACTAAACTCGTTTCACACATATAAAACATACCTTCGAATTTACTTATTTAGCAGGAAGCAGGTTTGTTGAAAAAATGTTTGTGTGTTTTTAATGCCATGGAAAAACATGCACCATTGCATCAATACTATAACAACTTTCAAAATTTTGATGTGTACTAAATACATATCTTCATTTTAATAACCATTGCGACATTCCTGCCCCGTATGTTTCATCGGGTCGTTTGATGAATCCATTTTTCTCGTAAAAACCCTCTTTACCCTTAGCAGACATAAGTATAACAAGTACCTGTTCGCCGTCTACCATGTTGGTTTTTAGATGTGCCAGTGCTTTTTCGATCATAGTTTTGCAGATGCCGTGGCCTTGATATTCTGGCAATACAATCACATCAACAAGTACTGCGATATATGCGCCATCGAAGATAAGTCGTGTCATTCCGATGGTTTTCTCATTTCTTTTCGCAATGATGAGAAAGGCGTAGTTTTTCAATGCCGTTTCCGCCTGTCGTGGTGAAAGGGCCTTAAAGTCCACAGCTTTCCTTAATTCTATGTAATCGCTGATTGATATGCGATCTGTGAATTCAATGTTATTCATATGTCACCTCAATAAGTAAAACTACTTAACCGTTTCTTGAATATTCTTCTTAGTTTTGTCGGAATTGACGGGTTTGACGGGCTAAATATGAATAATGTTTTTTGTATTTTATACTTATTTTTTCATTCTGCTAAAAGCCCATGTGCCTATGCCAATCATTGCTAGGTCAAATATGCCGATAATGGCTAAGTTGACGTATAGTGGTTGAAGTGGTGTCCAGGATGAGCCTAAAATGACTGTTCGTAAGGCGTCAACGCCGTAGGTTAATGGGTCAAATTTTGAGGCGATTTGCATCCATTGTGGTATGCCTTCTCCTGTGGCGGGAAATAGTGCTCCGCTTAAGAAGAACAGGGGTAGGTTAATGAAGGTTTGAATTGCGCCAAAGTTTTCTAAGCTGCCTATGAAGCTAGCTATGATTAAGCCGACGCTTACTAATCCAAAGGTGATAAGTAGCATTACCGGTAATGCTGCAAGTAGCGTTAATGGATTAAAGGGTATTCCCAGTATGAAGCCAAAGGCGAAAACGATTACTCCTTGAAGCATTGCGGCTGTGCTGTCGCCAAGCATTTTGCCTATGAAAATGCTAAATCGGGAGATTGGCGCAACAAGTATTTCTTTCATAAATCCGAATTCTTTGTCCCAGATTACGCTTATACCCATGAACATGGCTGTGAACAGCAAGGTTTGACCTATGATGCCTGGGAACAGGAACTGTTGATAGTCTATCCCTGGAATTACAACTCGTGCACCAAAGCCAGCTGCAAACACAACTAGCCACAATAATGGTTGTATGAAACTGATTACAACTCTTGCACGGTCACGGATAAAACGTTTAATTTCTCGTAACCAAAGTGTATAGATACCTCTTAACTCAGTCAACGTATTGCCCTCCTGTGAATAGCTGATAACCCATACAATTCTTTGGTAGTGTCTTCACGTATGCTAGATCCTGTGTAGTGCAGAAAAACGTCTTCAAGGTTTGGTTCACGCAGAACTATAGATTCAATGTAAATGCTATTCTGATTTGCAAGCTCAACAATTCGTGGCATAATGTTTCTGCCATTTGGAACTGTTACTTCAAGTGAGTCTTTTTCAAGACGCTGATTGGCAAAGCCAAGCCATTTAGTTAAAAGTTCCATGAGCGCTTTATTGTTGTTTGACTTGATGGCTATAACATCACCCTCAAGGGTTTCCTTAAGTTTCTGTGGCGTATCAAGCACAACGATTTTCCCGTGATCCATAATGGCAATGCGATCTGAGAGCCTGTCAGCTTCATCCATGTAATGCGTGGTTAAAACTACGGTTATGTCATTTGCTTCTTTAAGGTCTTTAATGTAACGCCAAATATGGTCTCTTGTCTGTGGATCTAAGCCAACTGTAGGCTCATCTAGAAACAGAACTTTAGGTTGATGGATTAACCCTCGACCAATTTCCAGTCTACGGCGCATGCCACCACTGTATGTGCGTAATAAATCATCTGCGCGGTCTTCAAGCTCAACAAGCTTAAGAACTTCTTCAATCCGTTCCCTTTGCATTGATACAGGAACGCTATACAAATTTGCATGCATTAACAGATTTTCTCTGCCTGTTAAACGGTCATCAATACTTGGATCCTGAAAAACTATCCCGATGGATTTGCGGACTTTACCTGATTCTTTGACAATGTCATAGCCATCTACTGTTGCTGTTCCTGATGAAGGTTTAAGAATGGTACAAAGCATTGAAACTGTGGTTGTTTTACCGGCACCATTTGGTCCCAGTAACCCAAAAATTTCGCCATTGTCAACACTGACGTTTAGATTGTCTACTGCTTTAAAGGAATTATACCTTTTTGTTAGTTGATGTGTTTCAATGGCATGAGTCATTGTTAGTCAATTCGCTTTAGCATTGAAAATAGTTGACCGATTTAAGAGTATTTGTTAAAAACCAACAAAAAATAGAATGCTTCTAACTTTAAATAAATACTTGAAAATTGATTTTACGCTCATTTTGTTTCCCTTTTCCATAATAAAACATCACATTAATAAAAATAAAAAAAGTGTTAATGATGCGACAGTACAATTTTAAAAACTCCATTTTATAAAGATTTATTTAGGGAATATTATAATACAATACTTGAGGTTAAACCAATGTCTCTTGAATCCGCTAAAAATTATGGTTACATAGCAAGTATAATTTTTTGCATTATGCCCATTATATCATTTATATCAAACGCGTTTGTATTTGCCCAGCTTTTCCAAACTATCAGCAACCTAATAGCTAATCCAAATGTAGCAACAGACCCATCCATGCTTACAGCCTTTAACACTGTAGGAGGAATAGCAGGTGTAGGACTCATAGTAGGTGCTTTAAGTTTTATTGCACTAATTCTATTCTTAATAGCCCAATACAAACTATCAAAATATTACAATGAACCAGCAATCTTTAGAAACATCCTCCGTAGCATTCTACTCATCATCGGCTATGTCATAGTAGTTACTATCGTAATGGTACTAGTTTTCCTAACAACATTTGCTACAATAGATATCACAGGGGCCACCGCAACAGTATTTGCCCCAATTGTAGTAGCTATAGCGGTATTTATTGTTCTAACAATAGTTTTCATAATACTTTATGCGTTACTTTGGTATCGTGCCTTTAACAAACTCGGCGAAAAATCAGGTATAGAAGCATTCAAAACAGCAGGACTTCTCTTCGTGCTTGGTATGTTCATTCCACTAGTAAGCTGCATTGCGTGGTTCTTTGCTGCAAAAGGATACAAACAACTAAAACCCCAACAACCATCAAACAACAACTATAACACACCAACCTACAGTCCACCATCAACACCAACCTTTGACAGAATCTTTTGCAACCAATGTGGAGCAGAAAATCTCACAAGTGCCACCTACTGCAAACACTGTGGACAATCCATACAAACAACCCCAACAAACACCACCACCTAACTTCACTAAACTTTCTTTTTTTGAGTCTTAACTTATAGGGTGATAGAGCTATTGTTTGGATTTGTGTGAAGGTTTCAGGTGAGGTCAGAGCTTTCCACAGTTTTAGCGAAGTATAAACCATTGTATCGCATTTAGAACCACCTTTGTTTTACGGGGTAAACCGACCTAAATAATGCATAGTATTACTATTATCCTGCTCGATAGCAACAGTGTGCACTTTGCTAATGATGTGACGTTCTTTGGGTAGCACTTTGGTAAATGCGTTCCAATTATCGGTGCAGAAGTTACAGTTGTCTAAGGTTTAACTTTGTTGTAGAGTCGTTGGGAGGTTGCAGTATTACGGTTGCCAAGTACCTAAGCCAAAGTTATGAGCACAATTACCGGGGTTATGGGACATGTTATTGTCAACAATGTATGTGTACCATTTGATACATTAAAGTGATTATGTGTACCAGATTTGTCGCAAACTTAATAGCTTTGTTTGTTCTTTAAAATTAATTACAGGCTTGGGAGCAAGCTTTAGACGTAATGCATTGAAGCATTGAACGTGCTGGTTAAAACAGCGGTAAAACCAGTATGTGCTTAAGACTTTGCTTCTTTGGGCTGGCCATACAGAATGTTGACAGCGTCTAAACAATGAAGCAACAGATTTAAAGCGACGTCAAAGTCTGTTTGCGTTAAAAACATTGTTTAAACGGTCGTCTGCAACAATAAGGCTCAGACTAAGCCTGTAAACAATTAAAAAGTGGAAAAAAGAAATACCTAATAAAGGTTTTTATCCTCCACTTTTTTCTAATTTTAACTCTGTCCATTTAGAGCATTAAAAAGTGCTCTTTCCTCTTTAGTAATTCCAGCATGACACAGCTTATCAAGGCAGGCATCATACTGGCTTTTTGAAAATTTAACTGGCATGATTTGATTAACTGTAGAGCAACCTGTTTCTTTAGATGCTCGTCCTCTTTTAAGCGCTAAACGTTGTTTTTTAAAGCGATCCAATGCCTTGCAATCTTTAGAGAGCATTCCAAAAGGTGTGTTGGGAAACTGGCGGCATCCCTCTGGTCTAATTGCGTAAATGGAACAAATGTTATCTGTTTGAAAAGGACACTTGGCCTGAGTAACATGTTGGTCATATTTATCTTCGTCCTCCTCAAAGAGTTTGCCTAGCTCTTCTGTTAAGGTGTTAAATTTAGCATAAACTTCAGAATTTGCTTCTGGGGAACCACGAATTTCTCCAGCGGTTAAAAAATCATCAAGAGTACAACAGACACCACATTTATCGCATAGAAAAGGCAAGTTTATTGACCAGTCACCCGCTTTAGTTTGAACTTCCAAGTGAATATAGTAAGTCTCAACCATTTTAGTCCTACCAAATTATGTTATGGTTATTGCTTAATCTTTCGCCCAAAAACGCCGTCTGAGAATGTTTAACTTTGCAAGTTACTTTTTTGCAATGGGCCTCAATGTGCCGTGCAAAGTGTTACTGCTAAGTAAGCATTAACATTATGCTTAGGTTTTTGATTTTTCTTATTTTTACATCTCAAAACTTTGCAGAATGTATAACAACCCCAAGCCTAAATGTGGTACAAAACCTTATTGAAATATGAGACAACCTATACGTGTAGTGACAATTTTGGGCTATTTTTATTAGTTTGTTTTTTCATATAACTATTAGTAAATTTTTAAGAGGTGTTATTTTTGGCAAATAAAAAAGGCGACAGATATGAGTGTGACGAGTGCGGATTAGTTATTTTGGTCGAAAACCCTTGTACTTGTGAATCATGTGAAATTGTTTGTTGCGGAGAACCAATGAACTCCATTTCAGAGAAAACGGAAAATCAAAACAAGCAGTAAACAACTTTCCCTTTTCACTCTTTTTTAACAATATATTTTCATAAAATTATTAAGCTCTATAGAAATTAACTAATTAACACTCTCTAACAATTAGTAACCTAATCTTACCTTGATTTTTAGCTCTATTCTGAAATCTTTTCTTATTAATCCTCACTCGCTAACTAAGGGGTGCCTTAATTGAAGATGAATTTACCCCACTACTCAAAACATCCGGTGGAACTAAGCGGCGTTCTCCCGCATTAATTGTAATCTTCTTATCATCTATGTAATCCACAAAATCTTCTAACGCTTCAACAAGCCAGTAACCTTCACTTTCAGTAATAACCTTAACCCTGCCAATTCCCTTATAAAAATAAACTTTACCGCTCAAAAATAATCACAACCCTACATTATCAACTAGAATAAGAAAATATAAACCATTTTACCTTAAAATAATGTTAAAAAGTTTAAGACTCAAATAACTGACAACAAGAAGGTTAATCTTTACATTACTGAGTTACTTCTTTGCTTTTTCTGATTGTACTCGCTATTGCTAAAATAATCGTAGGCAATGTAAAGACGCTAAAAATACGCGTGTATTTTGGTGACTCTGCCTTTTTAATATGCTTTAATTCACCCCCGCCTCGAAGGTAACCTTTGATGAATGCTTCTGTTATGGCTTCTGCGGCTCTATTGTTTGGGAGCGGCTGTAAATAGTGCCCCGCATAATACAAGAATTCGGCAATATCCCATGTTTTATCTCCATCTTGAGCAGCTTGTTCAAAGTCAAGCAGGTAAATCGTGCCATCTTTGCTTACCATGACGTTTTCTGGCTTGGTGTCACCAAGTGTCATTCCGTAAGAATGGACTTTAGCAAATAATTCTCCGACTGTTTCAATATTAGCAAGCTCTCCATTGGTTTTTGCCTTTTCAGGTTCTAAAGCCAATCGTTTTATTGAATGACTTAAATCCTCTCCTTCTATGAAATCCATGAAGACCAACCGTTCAGGATTACTCACATACAAAATTTTAGGCACGTTAAAACCACGTAAACGTAAAAACTCGCTGGTTGCGCATTCTTTGGCTAAACGTGCTTTTCCTGAAACTGCAAATGTTTTGGTGCCAAATGACCATAACCGTAATGGGAACCATTTGAAACCTGACCAGTCTTTGAAGCGTTTAACTAGAACTTTATGCTCTACATTGTTTACTTGGGCTTTTATAAGATAGACATCGTTTAATACCCCACCAACTGCGTTGAAAGTTATCTTTTCAGGTTTTTCGTTTACAAACATTTTTTGGGCAAATCCTGAAATGTTTACTTTATCGGCAAGCGAGACTGATCCTTCTGATGTGGGTACAAATACGTATTTTTGTGGGTCAATCGCGTAACAGTTAGGATTAATATCTGTCTGTATCAGTCGTAAGTTGATTTTTTGGGTTTTAAAGAACGCGTCTGTGTTTTGTGCTATAATGTTTAGCAGTTGGGGGAAAATGCCAAAAAAGGATGTGAAGAGGGTACGGGGAGCGTTTTTTGTTAG
The DNA here is from genome assembly GCA_009778385.1 of Candidatus Bathycorpusculum sp. Lineage (GTDB taxonomy): Archaea > Thermoproteota > Bathyarchaeia > Bathyarchaeales > Bathycorpusculaceae > Bathycorpusculum. The sequence continues at coordinate 8,029 of WRJX01000043.1, forward strand.
GTTTGTAATCCAAACTATTGGCTTTTGGCTTTTCAATACAAACTCTTTAGATGCTGTAATATAGTCATCTGTACGGGTGATTAAACCTTCAGCCTCTAGCTGTATAAGGGCGTCGTTATAGCTTTTTAGTGCTTTTTCTTCGTCTTTTAAAGTACTACCTTCAAGCTTATCTGACATTTCGTATGCAAGTAAAGGAAAAACCCGCATACGTTTAAGCAATACATCGTAGAGAAAAAACTGTGGCTTAATCTGTAAATGGTAAATAAGTTCAGGATATCCAATGGAGAGGTTTTCTATGGATTCTAAAATCAGCCGTTTTTTTAAAAGTAGCTCTTGAGTGTAAAGATAGTGTTTGCCCTGCAGACTTGAGTAGGGAAAAATAAGTTTACTTGCGATTGCTTCACCGAGAACTCCTCTGTCGATGTCTCTTTCAAAAATCCACTGGTCAACGGTAAAGATAATCACGTTTCGGCCATTGAGCGTTTTAACGTAACTTAGTAGCCGAGGTTGAAACTTTTTAACAATGACTATAACTTCAAGAACTGCTTTGCCATTTTCAGTATGTGTTGGATAAGTATCAATTAGGCTAATTGCTGTGATGTGTGCAGAACCAGCAGTATGGTATGCTAAATCTATGATTTGCTGTTTTAGCATATTTAATTCCGATAGACTAATAGTCATGTGTTCGCCTGCTGGCTTAGAAATATCCTGTGCCTTATTAGAAGAACATAATTAACTAATTAACTTGTCTAAATAGTAAAAAGAAATGTCTAAACAGTATTCTAAAGTGTTCTTGGTTAATTTTGTTGTTGTGTCGAAAATCGTAGAGCGCTTTGATGTCAGTGATAAATTGGTAAATAATATTGTGAAAGCATTTTTATACAAAATATGAAATATGGTAAATGGAGCCATTTTTTTTGTGTCTTGCTTAAAAATGTTTCTGTATTGTGATAAAAAAGCTTTTATTCTCAATTACATGACTCACAGTTATAGCAGTATAACTTTTCGTTAACTATATAACTAGCGGTGTGTATTTGTGTTGTGGTGTTTGTATTGCCTAATCCTGTGTCGAATG
>WRJX01000044.1 GCA_009778385.1 Candidatus Bathycorpusculum sp.
CAAAATCAAAAACAGCCGAAGAACCAGAAGGACAAGTCGACTTAACAACACTAATAGAACCAGGCAAAGGCCCAACCAGCTCCGTATTAATGAAAACTACAGCTACATTATTACCAGATTGCAGGTTGATAATTGCTGTGCCGGTTTCCAAATCTATAGTAGAACCACCACTAGGATCAACCACAACAATATTTGAAAGAGCCCAACCTTCGGTAGGTAATTCGGTAACATAGTAGATTCCAGGTTGCAGGTTTCCACTATTCCATGGCACGGAGGTACCAGTTAGTGTGAAAGTTCCAGTTGGAGTGTTGGTGATGAAGTTAAAGGCCATTGGAGATCCAGGGGGGATGGTTACTTTAGCGACAGTGAATGATGTTGTAACAGCAGCTCTTTCAGTTATGTCATGAGAATTAATGTCGACAGTTTTATCGCCAGTCCCCGGTGACGTTACTCTTGCTTGGAAAACTCCATTTCCGTGAGAGGCGCCTTCACCTTGAGAAACTATACCGCCAGAAGCGATGGGATCATTAGTGGCAGCTAAATGGCCGCCGTATACAACGTAAACTGGTTGTGTGTCGTCAGTTATTGTAAAGGTGACATTCCATCTTTGATACCCGCCGTTGTAGCCAAGAAAGTTAACGTTGTTAATTTCAGCGCCTGCAGCGTTGAATCCATCCATGTCACCTGTTAAGTCATATTCAACAGGTGGTGGAGTTAGATTGATTCCATCTTGATGATAAGTTGTATCCCAAGGTTCTATACATGTAAAGGCATAAGCATCAGAAGCGTTAAGGGCAAGTTCTACCATAAACCATAGCGTTTGCCCTTCTGCAACGTCGTCAAGTGTTACTCTAAAAGGAACTGTTTCGCCTTCAGTGTAACCCTTTGGATTACTAGGCACCCAATCAGGTACCGCACCCGCAGGATCCCAGACATCATGGGACTTTATACAATTTCCAGCAGGTTCACCTAAGACGAGTGCTGTAAATATCGGACTTAAAAGTATTGTTAAACACAATAAAGACACTACTAAAAATTTTCTCAAAACATTTTCACCTGTTTAATTGGGCATAAGCAAGGTTGATAAAAAACCGGCCCAACACAACATTACTTTGAGTCATAAGGCGCTAATTAAGGTTTTTTCGTCTTAGAGTTTGACCTTTAGAAACAAAAACGACTTAGAGTTAGTAGTAAAGAAGCATAAAAACCAAAAGCCACAGATCAGCCACCACATATTACTATGCAAATCTTTTTACCTGTAAACACCATCAGAAGCTCTGAAAAGTTTAGCCGAAAGTTTAATGATAACATTTTACTGAAAGCTTGGCACCCTCAAGAAAGTATCTTCATTTAACGGTTTCATTTTTACTTGATTTTTCTCTACTTGTTTCATTCACTATTTGATGGTTCCAGCCAGTTTCTTGATTTAAACACCGATTTGTTACCCAGCTTTACTTTAAGAGCATCTTCATAGGGACACATCTCCACACACCTTGTACAGAGCATACACTGGGATGTATTGATTTTTCCACCTTTCTGCTCATAGACATCATTAACCTGCACGGGACAGACACGTTTACAGACACCACATTTGGGACATTTCTCCTCGTCTTTTTCTATATACAGTAACGGTAACCTCTTAAACGCCTTAAACTGGTTAAGGGCGGATATGGAAGCACCTGCAGGACAGAAACGACACCAAACCCGTCGAACCAAAAACGCGCCAACCAACGTAACCACCACAAACATAGCGGCAAAAATTTCGCTATAGGATGCTTCAACAAAAGTTAGAATGTTAGCTATATAGGGATAACTAAAGTTGACATCACCCAATACTAACTGTCCTGTCCAGGGCACAATAAAAGGTACAAGCGGATCTATGATAATACTGTAAGGACGAAAAGGTCCAGCAAGCATCTTAGCCATCAGCACTGCAGAAGCAGTATTAGGTGGCGGATTTAGCAACCACAATACCACGGGCAAAAGCAGAAACACCGCCAGAATCATGTATCTACCCTTGTGAAGAGCCATGTTAAGTTTATCTGGAAGAAGCCGGTAGCGGATTTTAAGGGCTTTTCTTATCACATTTTCTATATCCATAATTAGGGCAAAGGGGCATACCCAACCGCAGAAGAATCTACCTAGAAAAAGCGTTGCCGCAAACCAAGCGATGAGCACATAAAGAAGAGGTATAGCGGGTTTAATAGAGAACAAATAAAACAATGTCGCCAAACCAACAGCTTGAATGGTAAATCTCAAAAAAGTCACTCGGGCAACACGGTTTTTCTTCCAAATTAAAACTGAAAGCACCCCAGCTATGCCAAGCCCCGCTAGAACAATGAGTCTAAGTAGATCTCCAATTATTTCTACAGTCATACCATCCATTTTTCTCTTAAGAGTACTTTTAGATTAACTACGATTGAGCGAGACATAGTTACATCTCTGTTTAAAATAAAATGCAACGCCAGCATTAAACTTTTATGTGATAAGTTTTGTTGCTCTAGCCAATAAAGGGCTACTCTTTCTATGTTTAGAGAAAAAGATTTGAAAAGCCGCAAAGTCTTCGACCGATTAAACAACCGTATACGGCGAAGATCATTTCTGAGAGTATACTGAATCATTACAAATATTACATAGGCCACAACCAACAATCCACATCTTAGCTGTTTATGTCACCATCTCTTAAACGTAGATACAAAGTTCCCGTGGAATAGATAGTAACTGTACTAACAGCTAAAAATTACAAAAACAGCAAATCACGCTTAAAACATCAAGAAATAATAAGGAGAGTATTGCTGAGTATCTAAGGGTATCAAATGGAAGATAACTCGCTTGATAGGCCTTGCATTAAAGAAAATGTAGCTGAAAGCTTTAGAGATAAATTAAAGCTGTTGCTTTATACAGGAAAAACTCAGTTACGTGGAGGTCTAAATAGGTGGCGTCTTCTCTTTCTGGGTTTTGCATTAGTTTACATGTTTATTCTTTTGTTTAACCTAACAAAAGCGCCTATATTGTGGGATGAAGTTAGTCACCTTAACAGTGGCTCTCTTCTCTACATGGGACATTATAGCGAATTCTTAGACAGAGCATTCTATCCACCGCTCTTCGATGTACTCACATTTATTTCCTTTAAAACCTTTGGCATCAGTCTCTTTGCAGCTAGACTTCCATCAGCAATATTTGCGGTTCTTTCACTTTGGGCAGTTTTTGAGTTAGCTTACTATCTTTACAACGGTAAAGTTGGTCTGCTTTCAGCAATTATATTAGGGATAATGCCCGGGGTTTTTTGGCTCTCCGGCTATGCAATGCTGGAAACCATTCTAATATTCTTTGTAACAATATCGTTGCTCTGCTTCTATCGCTGGCTAACCACTCGCCAAAACCGAATGCTGATTATAAGCGGTTTGGCCTTTGGTCTGGGTTTTTTGGCAAAGTACCAAATGCTCATTATAGTGGTGATAATGCTGCTAAGCAGCATTTTATTAGTACGAAAACAGCTAAAGTTTGTTTTCAAAAAACTCTCAACAGTAATAGCCACCGCAGGACTGGTTGTAACTCCATGGATTATAATTTGCTATCAAGTCTATAAAAGCGGATTTCTAGGTCAATGGTTTTATGTCCTCCAAACCGGCAATGTCGGACGCTCGGTCTACAGTACACGTTTCCCCCTGCCTATCTTTTACTTCATAGAAATGGTATGGCCCCACAATGATTTTCACCCCATCTCAATTTTCTGCTACATTTTAGGCTTAACCGGCTTAGCCTATATGACCTGGCGACATAAGCGTGAGGACAAGTTTCTCCTACTTTGGTTTGCAGTTATCTTTATCTTTTACACACTTATACCTAACAAAGATTGGCGTTATGTTGTACCGCTGTTTCCCATATTAGCAATCTCTGCATCATCTATCGTTTTGGCGCTTGGTGGCACATTGCAAAAGGCATGGAAAAAGCCAAGCTCAGTGAATAGAAAGCGCTTAGCTAAAACCGCCTCAGTAGTACTAATTGCTGTAGTGGCAGGCGCTATGTTTTACAGCACATATGACACATATAGTTTTACCTTAAAAACAAATAGCATAACAATAGACATAGAAGGCGCCACCAGTTATGCACTTACCCACATGGAAGATAACAAATCAATCATGGTACTATGTCCACTTAACTTCTTTAACTATGACATGGCACAGTTCTACCTCTGGGAAAAAGGCGATTACCATACAAAAGTTTTCCAATACCCAAGCCTAGCCGTAGACGCTTACACACCAGACTTTAACATAACTGAACTAATAGAACAATGCAAACAATACAACATACAATACGTCCTCGCCTATGAATACGGTGGCGTTACCGTACAATACTATGAAACCACCCTAAACTTCCAACGCGTCTACGAGCAACTATACGCTTCAGGTAACTTTACACATATAACTGAAGAACAGACATTTGGCACCAGCCCCCATAGAATATTTATTCTAAACTTCACAGGATAACCAAAAACCAAATTTAGAAAACTCCGATAAATCACCAGCCACATAGCTCAGCAACAACTGTAGCTGCTAAAGCACCTATCTCTTGTGTTTTTTGAGATAAAGACGAGTTCCCACTAAAAAGACAATTATTACCGCAGTTAACCCTGTAACCAAATACAGCGTAAATGAAACCTGCCCAGTGTTCTTGTTATCAGATATAATGGGTGTGGATGTGGTTTGACTTTCATTACTAGATGTAGGAGAAGGCGTGGATGGGGGTGTGGTTTGACTTTCATTACTAGATGTAGGAGAAGGCGTGGATGGGGGTGTAGGAGAAGGCGGAGAGTCCGATGGCAGAGGGGTGATATTAGCTAACTTTATTGATGTTATGCTGTTCCAGTCGTTGCTGAATTGTATGTCGTATACTCCGTTTTCAGGAAAATTCTGTGTAATTTTTTGTGTTCCAAAAATAAATGCCAAGCTTCCTTTGGTTATAGGAATACGAATTGAATGATTTGAATAATTAAACTGCCATTCTGACGTTTGAAAACATGTTCGATAATCGTGGTATCGTTCCTCACTGGCGGTTATGTTTAAACTTCCTGTCTGAGGTATTATGCCATAGAGAAAAAGAGTCATGGCACCAAGAAGGGATGCTTCATCATTGTAACTGCCTGCTACACCCGCGCGCTCGTCCATAAAGCTAAATTTGTTATTGTTAAACAAACTGCTGTTTATAAGTCCCTGCCAGCCATCGGTTAGCATGTTTTGAAAGTTTGTTTGGTTACCTTCAGTAAACTGGGTATAGAGCATCTGTAGCGCTATTAGGCTGGCCATGGTTTCATATAGTCTTGTTTGATTGTTTGTATTAGCATGTCTGATGGCACCTACGCTTCTCCATCCAGGAGAGTTGTATTGGTTAGTCAATAGTTTATTCTCTAAATCCGAAATCACCCGGTCAAAGTAGGAAATGTTGCCTTGGGTGTTTTGGTATTGTGTGATTATCTGGGCGAAATTACCCATTTCACATTCTACTATTGAATTGTTATTTGTGTAACCGTAAAATTTGCCGTTCCAATGTGCCTGAGTACTTAGCCAGGCATCATCAGCATATGTCATGGCACTGGGTACTCCGTTTAGGGCAAAAAGTAGAAACATACTCAAAGTTTCTGCATGTTCATCATAGTAGCGAGAGGTGTATGATCGCGCATAGTTTAATTGCGGATTTATCCATAGCATTTCACCGCTCACACTTCCATTGGGTATGTCGTTGTATGCTTTTGTAAAGTCATTGTAAGCGGCGGTTATGTCCCAGCCGGTTATGTCTAGCATTTGAGCATAGCGGTAACCGTTTATCAGATAACGATCATAAACTATGAAGCTGTCTGGTGCAAGTACACCAGTGTAAGTGATTGGAAAACTGTCAGCCATTGGTATGTTTTCTAGTGCTATTTTTAGGCAGTTAGTTATGGTTTGAGAATTATAGCTGTTGAGTTCAGCGAGACGAGCTATAAAAATAACCTCTTTGTAGTCCTTGTCGTTTAGGGCTCTAGTGATAGCGTTGTCATAGACAGCGGTGTTTTGACTGCAGAAGATTTGGTCATAGATGACATTCCAAGAAGAATTCTTCGTTTGGATGCCACTTAGGACTGCGTTTATGGTGTCTGCTAAGGTTTGAGGTGGTGTAGTGCTGGATTCATCAGACTGAGCCAACAGGGGGTTGACAAGAGGAAAGCTGACTAGGAATACCAGAAGAACTGTTAACACCATTTGCTTCTTCATTTTCTACCTGCTACTTAGTATAATGAGTTGAGGTCAAATCTTGTTGTTTTACTTATAGTTTATCTTACTATCCAGTCTTTCACTACATTTAGCTCATCAAATGGTTCATAAACAATAATACAATACAACAGATTGCAAAATTATTTTGATATTAATTATAGACCTGTATAAAACTAAATATGATATTTTTGGCTTAATGATTAGGGCATCAATTAAGTGTAAGACCTAAGAAAATCCTAAAATGTCAGGGTAAAAGGATAAACACAAAAACGCAGATACAATTAAAAAAAGGGAAAAGAAAACGCAAATTACAGCCTATGGTCATATAGCCGTAACATTCAGCTTATCGCCGTCTTTTTTTAGGACCCAAAAAAACTGGTTTTGTTTATACAAGTTTTTACATTGTTTCTCTTGGTTTACATTTTGTAAAAAAAGCAAAGGATACAATAGCTACAAGTGAAATAATACCTACAAATGCATAAACAGTGTTACTTTGTAACTCAGGCTCAGACACACTATCGTCAAGGTCAGTGTTAGGTGTAAATTGTGGCTCAGGGTTAGAAGTAATTTGTGAACTCCCATCTGTCGTAAAGTAGATCATCGCACTATCGGAATAAGCGTCATTCCGCGCATAGTCGATATATCTAGCATCAACTCTTAAACTATGTGACCCCTGCGGTAAATCTACAAGATCAACACAACCTGAAATTAAATAATAAGAGTAAAAAGTCGAGCCTTTACCTGTTGGATTACCCTCCTCATCAACAATCATCCCCACAGGAACATACTCAAAAGTTATAGGTACTATGACCTTAGCTTGGTTATCAAGACGGTATACTATTGTTACATTGGCAACGTTTGGGTCAAATTGAGCTTTAACAGTAAAGTTGAGACATACCTGATTTGTAGCATACGTAATATCCACAGGGGAAATTATGTCAAGTAGACTAACATATTGAAATTTCCCGTCAACAACACTAAACTGCGCTTGAACAGGCTGCAAAACACACAAAGATGATATTAAAAATCCAAGAACCACAAGACATATGCAAATTTTAGATTTCATGCATACTCACCATAAGGCACTTGGTTACAAATAATATTTAAGCTTAGTTCCAGAACACCCATTAAAAGCGAAAACAACCTAAATATGAGAATAAAAAAAGAAGCGGGTTAATAGTAAAAAATAACACAGTCTGCTTCAACATCATTAAAGGCAGTTGCTCTTATATAAGATGGTTTTGAGAAACACACAAATTTTGAAAAAGAAAATGTAAAGCTATTTCGTAAACCAAAAAAGCTTTGTCTCCTTTTTGTCCTAAAACGTGATTTTTGTCTCCTGTTTACGCCAAAAGCATGGTATGGTGCCGAGGGCAGGGTTTGAACATGCGACAACTCGGTCTTCAGCCGAGCGCTCTCCCAGGCTGAGCTACCTCGGCACGGCTTTTCCATGCTTTTTACCTATCTCGGTACATTTGGACTGCACCACGATAAGAGGAGAGCGTTATCATTTACGTTTCCTCAAGTATATCAAGTTATTGTTTGTACCTACCCATTCAAAGCCTTGTTCTAACAGTTTTGTAGCCAATGGCATCAGGCTATCGTAAGTTGATGAAAGCTTTGTAGTGGATTTTTTGTTGTGAGTTATAATGAAGTAGATCTCTTGCGTAGTTTCGCAAGTCTATTTTCAATTATTCTTTTCCGTACCATTTCCAGAAGCCCTCGTATTTACGCTCACTTATGAAATTCAGGTATTTTCAGGATGGGTCAAGGGTTTTTTGTCGTTTACATTACTATTTGTGTGTTAGTGGAGGAAAGGCTTTATGAGGGAAAACTATGTATCTTAAATTCTAAAGTTGGACCGTTAGTCTAGTTGGCTAGGACGTCGCCTTCACACGGCGAAGATCACCGGTTCAAATCCGGTACGGTCCACCAACACTATCTTTTAAATCATAAATTAGTGTGTTACTACACGTAGTTGTTCTACTGGGTGTAGTGCTTTTTGGCTCTGTAGGCAATTACTTTGAAAACTGGATTATTTCACGGGTGTTCATGGATCAAATGGTATTGAATAGATTGGAAATTTGTGTGTTCTTTAGTGAACGCTTTTTTGAGTTCTTTGTTTATATGTTTGTTTTTCTTAGATTTAGTTGGTGTTTTGTTATGTATTCTGGTATGGTGTTTTTTTGTGATAATGCGTCTCAGCAGCAGTGTTTAAGCCGTAGGTTTTATGCTTGTGCGGATAAAAAAGGCAGGTCATCTGGTGAAATTTTACCGGGTACAGTTGTTTTTCTTTATAATTTGGAGGATAAGACGTTGCTTGGTCCGTTCACAGTTTTGGAGGAGGGAGGTACAATGTTGGATGCTGGTGCTTGGGCTATGGATATTGATGAGCATAGTGCTTCAGAAAATGTTCAGGTTACTTGGAAAGAGTTGCATCAGGTTGATAATGCACTTGAAAAGTTGCCGTTTTTGAATGATCCAGAGAAGTGTTCTTTAACGTCTCTGCAGACGCAGAGAATACTTGAAGTGCTTAAAGAGAGTAAGCCTTATTTGCAGGTTAAAAAAGAAAAAGAGACAACTTAGCTTTTACTGGTGACAAAATTTTGTTTGTTTTTTAGGTAGCACCTTTGTGGTTGTAAACGGGTAGTCACATAGGCATATTTGGTGTTGCATTGTTTTTGCTTTGGAGTGAAATATTTTGTCTTTGTCTTTAGAATTAATTGCTGAGTTTAAAGGGAAAAACACTGTTCACCGGGTACTTCCTGATGGGCAAATTGAAACTTCATGTCAGGGAACTGGGAAAATAATGGGTATAGATGCAATGATACTATGTACAACGTGGGGTGTTATGTCTGAGGGACTCTTCATGGGTGAAGGAACAGGTATTATAACCACGATGGCTGGTGAAACGGTAACTCTCCAAATGAGTTCAATAGGTGTACCCTCCAGAAACGGTGGAATTAGCAGAGGTGCCTCAACACAGGCAACCGCCTCAGATGTCTTAATGCGACTTAACAAAGCAATCTGCTTACATGAATACAAAACCGATACAACCGATAACTGGGATGGAAAAATCTGGGAATGGAAATAACATCAACAGATTGTTTACCTTTACTTTTCCTATGGAAAAAGCCTTTTTGCCCTGACCAAAATTAACGACACAAAAACCAACATTTTTTCATAAAAACCCACTCAAACTTCCA
>WRJX01000045.1 GCA_009778385.1 Candidatus Bathycorpusculum sp.
TTGGGGCTTTGATAGCGATGGTAGTGGTACTCCAGATGTTTTGGAGGATCAGTACAGTGTTATTTATGATGTGAATGGTGGTGCTGGTGTGCCGATAGACAGTAATATGTATGGTGTGGGTGATGTGGTTACGGTGTCTGCTGTTGTGCCAACGAGGGCTGGTTATACGTTTAAGGGTTGGCTATATGCTGGAGTTGTTTACATTGCTGGTGGCACGTTTATGATGCCTGCGCATGATGTGGTGTTGAGCGCAATTTGGACGAGTGATGAACCAGATGAAATTGAAGCCCCATTGTATACGGTGATATATCGACCTGGTGCGCATGGTACTTTTGCTGAGAAGGTTGTTACTGGTCTTAGATTTGGTGTTCTAACCCCTTCGGCTCCTACGGTGACGGGTGAGTCTGGGTGGAAGTTTATTGGTTGGTCTCCGGTACCAACAATAACGGTGGTAGGCGATACCATTTATATGGCTCAGTGGGAGCAGGAGCAGGGTACCAGTCCAAGTCCCAGTCCAAGTCCCAGTCCAAGTCCCAGTCCAAGTCCCAGTCCAAGTCCCAGTCCAAGTCCCAGTCCAAGTCCCAGTCCAAGTCCGGGTGGTGTGGTATTTGTGGTGCGGTTTGTGGATTGGGATGGAACGCTTCTAAAATCACAGCAGGTGAGCTCTGGAGGCGATGCATCTGCCCCCGCTAATCCGTTAAGAATGGGATACATCTTCACTGGTTGGGATCGAGGTTTCACTGATGTGCGATCAGATATTACGGTTACCGCACAATACGCCCAAGTGGAGTCTAAAGATCTACCTACTTCCCCACCTATTGAAGTTGAGACGGAGGTTTGGGCGTTTGCCAATTTGATGTTAAGCGTAGTAGGCATTATATTGGCAATCATTGTGACGCTTTGGGCGTTGTTGCAGCAGAGGCAAAAACAAAATAAGACACCTAAAAGTCAACAAAAGAACAACGAAAACCAAAATGCAACAGAGCAAAACAGTAAGCAGAAATGGCAGTGGTTACAAAACCAAAAAGTGTGGTTATTTACCGCACTTGCATTGGGGGTTGCAGGAATTATTACATTCTTGCTCACAGAAGATCTAAGCCTTAAAATGGGGATGGTGGATAACTGGATCATTGTAAACGCTATTATCTTCACAGTAGAACTTGTAGCTATAGCATTCGCTTTCAAACACAAAAAAGACACCAGCAACGATTAAAAGAAGCATCTTCTTTACCCCAACACTCTCAACACCACTCAAAACAACAGCAGCCAGCAACGATTAAAAGAAGCATCTTTACACCCTAACATTTAACCTATCTGATAAAGCCAAAATTAACGACCAATGGCACATAAGCGAAACCACCAAAAAACCAACCAATACCTAAAAACTAAACCTCCCTATTACTTAAATCAAAAAGTTAGACGTTAAAATAGTGTTTTTCGAGTTAAATTCTAAATTTGTCTGCGCCGTCCTCGGTAAGGTGATGTGGCTGTGTGATTCCATTTAGGTTGTGTCAAAGTGTGCAAGACACGGACGAAAGCGTAAGTCATCAATTAACTTGCTATTCTGAATTAGTTGTATCAAGTTCAAACTGTTGTTTTACAACGCTTTCTCCGCAATATTTTGTGCGTAGTCGGGGTTTTTCAATTTTTCCTGTGGCGTTGCGTGGCACTTTATCGAAAATAATTCGGTATGGTCGCTTATAGCGTGGAAGTTTTGTACAGAACTGCCGGATTTCCTCCTCGCTGCATTCTATTCCTGATTTTATTTCAATGATTGCCGCAGATATTTCGCCTAACCTGTGATCTGTCATGCCTATTACAGCTACGTCTTTGATTTTGTCAAAGGTATGCAGGAAATCTTCTATTTGTACAGGATAGATATTTTCTCCTCCTGTTATGACAACGTCCTTTTTTCTGTCAACAAGATATATGAAGCCGTCTTCATCTTCACGGGCCATGTCACCTGTGTAGAGCCAGCCGTCTTTTATGGTTGCAGCCGTGGCTTCTGTGTCTTTATAGTAACATTTCATAACGCTGACACCAGAAAGTATTAGCTCTCCAATGTCGCCGGGGTTGACTTCTTTGCCGTTTTCATTGACTATTTTGGTTTGCCAACTGTAGCCGGCTTTGCCTATGGCGCCAACTTTGTGTATATTCTCTACTCCTAGATGAACTGCGCCGGGTCCGCTTGATTCTGAGAGTCCATAATTTGTGTCATATTCATGATGGGGGAATACTTTTTTCCAGCGTCGGATTAGGCTTGGTGGAACTGGTTGAGCGCCTATGTGCATGAGTCTCCATGCGCTTAAATTATAATCTTTAAGGTTTATTTCACCGTTTTCTATAGCGTCCAGTATGTCTTGTGCCCAGGGCACTAGTAGCCATACGATGCTTGCGTGTTCATTTGCGGCGGTTTCAATGATCCATTTGGGTTTTATTCCGCGCAGTAGCACAGCGCTGCCGCCTACAAGAAAACTGCCAAACCAATGCATTTTAGCGCCGGTATGATAAAGCGGAGGAATACACAAGAATATGTCATCATGTGTCTGGCCGTGATGGTGCTGTTCTACCTGACAGGCCGTAACAAGAGTTAGGTGTGAGTGCACAATAGCTTTTGGAAATCCTGTGGTTCCTGATGAAAAATAGATCGCAGCATCATCTTCATCAGAAAGCACCACATCTGGTGCGCATCTGGGACGGGAGCCTGCAAGTCCCTCATATCCTTCCGCAAAGTCTGGGCAGCCGCTGCCGACATAAAACAGCTCACGCACCTTTGGTAAATCATTCTTTATAGCTTGCATACGTTCGGTAAACTCGGGACCGAAAACCAGTACGGAGACGTCAGCTAGGTTAAGTGCATATTTTATTTCATCGGAGGAATAACGAAAATTAAGCGGAACAACAATTGCGCCTGATTTTAACACACCGAAATATATTGGCAACCATTCTATGCAGTTCATTAACAGAATACCGACTTTGTCGCCGCGCTTTACTCCACGATCAATTAACAGATGTGCGAATTGGTTGGCGCGTTCATCAAAGGCACGCCAGGTCAATTCTTTGCGATAGCGAGTGTCGTGTGCTGTTTCCACTAATGAAAGCTCTTTCCAGGATAGTCCTCTGTTTTCTTCCAATCCGGGATTGATTTCCGTTAAACATACAGTATTTCCGTATAGCCCTGCATTTTTAGCTAATATTTCGGTAATCGGCATTATTTGTCTCCTCTTCTTGCTCTAATTATCAGTATAGCAGTTAAAATTGCTCCTATGGCAGCGACGGCGGCTAATGCTATGTATTTTATTGCATTGTCTGCAGATACTGCGTCAATTCCGGTATTAAGTTGCCCTATGATATAGGGAAATAGCAGCACTGATGACATGAAGCCTACCATGACTGCACCGTAATTTGCTCCGACATTTTTTAGGCCAAAGTGATCAGCGGTAACAAGAGGGAAAATACCTGAGGAGCCGCCGTAACAGAAGGCTATTAGGGCTATTACTATTACAAACAACGGACCGTTTATCAAAGCTAAGGAAGCTGTCCCAAATGCCGTAATCAAAAGAATAGTAAGTACCGCGCCACGGCGTCCTATTTTTTCACCTAAAAGAGGAATAGCCAGACGTCCCGCCGAGTTGGAAAGTCCCGCTATCATAACTAAAGTCACACCAAAGGAGAGTTCCAGACCGTGCATGGGTGCTAGTAACCGTAAGGAGGGATTGATGATGAAAAAGGCCGCGGTTAAAAACATCATAGAGAAGAAAATCAAATAGAAATCAACTTTTTTAAGAATCTGCCCCGTAGTGTATTGCTTCTGTACACCAAAATTAGCGGCTCCAGGGATGTTCTCAGGCAATTTTATAAACGAGAAAAGCGCTGTGGTGACAACTAAAAACGCAACGGACAAAATTTGTAATGTAGGTACTAACCCTATGGTGCTGGCTTTTATCATCTGGTCTACCAGAGGCGCAAATATAACTGAGGAAAACCCAAACGTAAAAACACTAATACCGAGGGCCAGCCCACGTTTTTTAGGAAACCACTTCTGAGCACTAGAAATAATCGTGTTATAAGCCAATCCAACACCAAAACCGCCAATGATACCGTAGGTAATCCATATACTCCAAAACGGAGCAGCTGAGGAAAGAAGTGAAGTGGCAAACATACCTGCCGACATCATCATACCTCCGGCCAGAACAATATATGACGCCTTTATCTTAGACTGCAATTTCCCAGCTGTTAGAATACCTAAAACAAAACAACACAACATAATGTTAACAGTAAATTTAACGTCTTTATCACTCCAGCCAAACGTACCTTGAACAGGCTGCACAAAAACACTCCAAACATAAATAACACCAAGAAATAGTTGAAGAATAGACCCCGCGATTAAAACTTTAACTCCCGGATTCCTTTTTCCCTCTAACATTTTACACCGCACCTTTTCTAATTATACATATATGTATTTAGCTTTATGTAGAGTTACACATAATAAAACGCTATAGGACACAGGAAGGAAGCGTAGTCTATGAAATTCTTACACCTATCTGATCTTCATATCGGCAAAAGTGTGCATGGTTTTTCAATGCTTGAGGAGCAAAAACATGTTTTTGAGCAAATACTCCGCTATATACAATCTCAACAAGTCAACGCTGTAGTTATCGCAGGTGATATTTATGACCATGCTATACCCAGAAATGAGGCTATACGAGTCTTTGATGATTTTCTAACAGAACTTGCCCATAAAAACGTAACTGTTCTACTCATCGCAGGTAATCATGATTCTCCTGATAGAATTTCCTACGCAAACCGTCTCCTTACAGATAAACAATTATTTTTATATGGCTCATTTAATGGCAAACTACAGAAGGTAACCTTAACTGATGAGTATGGTGAGGTAAATTTCTGGCTTTTACCATTCGTTAAACCCTTATCAGTGTATACTTTTTTTGAAGGATCGCCAATTGAGGACTATGCTGATGCGTTAAATTTGGTAATTAGAACAGCTGACATTGACTATAACGCACGTAATGTCCTTGTGTCTCATCAATTTTTCACTAAAACAGGTGTTGAGCCTATTCTTAGTGAATCTGAGTTAAACCCTGTGGGTGGACTTGACGCAATTAACATAAGCCTAATTGAAAAATTTGACTATGTTGCACTTGGACATTTACATGGAACACAGAAAATCGGTGTGGAACATATTTGCTATGCTGGATCACCTTTGAAATACTCGTTCTCAGAAATCCAACAAACCAAATCCGTCCTACTTGTAGAAATAAACGAAAAAACCAGTAGTAATGTAATCATAAAAACACTTCCCTTAACACCTATTCATGACATGCATGAGCTTAAGGGAAAAATTGAAGAATTGCTTAGCGATGAATTTTCATCACGTGTCAATAAAGAAGATTATCTGCATATTACTCTAACAGATGAAGAGGAAATTCTTGATCCTATGGAAAAAATTCGTAGCGTCTATCCCAATATTATGACTTTTAAGTTTGAAAATTCACGAACAAAAAATAATTATTTGCCCCAGATACAGCAAAATTCAGAACAACAAACAAATCAACAACTATCACGGTATGAGCTTTTTAGTGAATTCTTCCTTAAGGCATGCGGTTGTGCAATGAGTCTGGAACAGTCGCGAATTGTAAAGGAACTGTTGGCAACGGAGGTTACAGAATGAAACCTCTAAAACTAACAATGAGCGCCTTTGGCTCATATGCCGGCACAGAAACAATAGACTTCACAGCACTTGGCACAAATGGACTGTATCTAATTACTGGTGAAACAGGTGCGGGTAAAACAACAATTTTTGATGCCATATCATTTGCCCTATTTGGGGAGGCAAGCGGTAAAACCCGTGACAAATGCCAAATGCTCCGCTCTGATTTTGCAAAAGAAAAAACAAAAACCTGCGTAGAACTGGAATTTTCGTCTAGAGATAAACGCTATAAAATAAAGCGTGCCATAAAAGAAAAAGGCCAAGACGCTGACCTCATTTTACCCGATGGCAAATTAGTAAGGGGTAACCGTGAAATTGAGTCAAAAATCATAGAAACAGTTGGGCTAGACCGTAACCAGTTTGCGCAAATCATGATGATAGCGCAGGATGATTTTCTTCGCTTTCTGCAAAGCGGCACAGATGAACGATTAAAAATCCTGCGACGCATATTTGGTACAGAGGCATTAAAACAATTTCAAGAACAACTAAAAGAACTTGTTAAACAAAAAGAAGAAGAACGTGCACTTATTCGTCGAGACTTCGCACGCTATAACGTTGACGTTTACAAACGTAATGAAACATTCGCAGAATGGGAAACACAAATAAAAACAGATAAAATTGAACTGTCCACGGCAGATAAACAACTTGATGAGTATGACACACAAGAAAAAGCTCTCGCAGCAGACCTTGCCATAGCTAAAGGACTCTGCCAAACATTTGCTAACCTTACTAAGGCTCAAATGGAATTCAAAGAACATAACACAAAAGCTGAAAACATAGCAAAAACAAAAACCCGTACTGCTCGTGGAGAAATAGCTTTACGAAAAGTAAAACCTCTAATTGATGAAGCACAAAAATCAGCAAATAACTATACGATTGCACAAGAGGCTCTTACAAACGCAAAAGAACAAGAAATTACCGTTAACACTGAATTAGAACAAGCAACTAAAACAATTGAAACTTTACCGCCTCTTGACAAGGCACAAAACGCTTTTACCATTTTATTAAAAGAGTGGGAAAGAGCCACGGAAAAACAAAAGCATTTAACAACTCTACAAACAGACCGTAAAGAAATTGTAGATAAACAAGACAAACTAGGCAAAACACAGAACGATTTAGTTATCATTTGTAATGAACTAAAAAATTTACCCTCTATTATTGATTGTCAGGCTGAGCTTGATCAGATAGTGACAAATTTGAATGCTGAGGGAGATAAACTAACAAAATTATCCGCCTTACAGAAGGATCTTACCGTAATCACAGACAAACATACTACATTAGGTAAAGAGCAAGAAAAATTTGAAAAACTTAACGCTGCTTTCAATGAGGTTAACAAACACTATCAGAGCTTAGATGAGCTGGTTCTTCGTAGTCGAGCAGGTATTCTTGCAGGTAATCTAATAGATGGTAAGCCCTGTCCAGTTTGCGGCTCAACTGATCACCCTGTACCCGCTAAACTATCTGATGAAAACATTACAGATACAGAACTTGAAAAGGCAAGAAAAGCTAAAGATGAAGCGCAATTAAAACGTGAAAACGCATCATTAGAGTGTAATAAATCGAAAGGGGAACTTGAGACGATGATAACACGTTTTAATGCTGACTTTTCACCCTTTATTTCTGAGGCAACGCTTGACCTGGCAGTAACGTTGTTGCCAGAAATAATTAGCACAACACAATTAACGGTTACAACTCTTTCTGAAAAGAAAACTTTTACTGAAAAAACCCTCTTTGACCTTAAAATAAAAACTGAAAATACAACAAAAAAACGTGATGCGCTAAATCTAAACGTTGAACAGCTCAAAAGTGAAATCCAAACCCTCCTGAAGCGGTTTATAAGCGATTTATCCGAGTTTCTTCCAAATGCTAACTGGGGAACCTCTGATATAGAACTTGCTAACGTGTTTACTCAAACACAAAATACAGTAAATGAATTAACCACCCGTAAAGTTGCCGATGAGGCAACACTTGAGGAGTTTTCCAAAAATTGGGACTCTGCTACCAAACGAAAAGTAAATGCTCAATCTGCTGTAGAGTCTACTCAAACTCTTGTAAAAGAACGCACTACAAACGAACAAAAATTACTAAAATCCCGTGATGACGCACAGACAGCCTGTAATGTAGCTCTGCAAGAAAACGGCTTTGCAGATGAACTGGAATATACAGTTTCGCTTGTAACTGAAAACGAGCTCGCTGAACTAAACAGGCAGGTATTGGATTATGAGAAAAATGGCGAGCGACTTACTCGTGACATTGCTCGCTTGGAAAATGAAACTGCCGACAAAGAACAGCCTGACATGGAAAAATTACGAGCCGCGGCAGAAACAGTGCAATCCAAATCAAAGGAATTACGTCAGAGACGTGATGGAATTAACAGTCGATTAAGCAAAACAAAGGCCGCCCTTGAAGACCTTCATCGTGCCGCATCTAATTTTGAGGAAAACGAAAAAACCTATGCCCCTATTAAACAATTATCAGATACCGCAAACGGTAAAGATACAGCAACTGGTAAACTTGACTTTGAAACTTATGCACAAAGAGCATACTTTGAGCGTGTACTTTGCGCAGCTAATCAAAGATTAAAAGTGATGAGTCAAAACCGATACTCTTTTCTGCGAAAAACAGATAGCGACGATGGCCGTAAAAAGTCGGGATTAGATATTGAAGTGTTAGATGCTTACACTGGTAAAACGCGTTCTGCAGGAAGCCTTTCCGGTGGTGAATCATTTATGGCCTCACTTTCGTTAGCCCTTGGTTTATCTGATGTTGTACAACAAAACGCAGGCGGAGTTCATCTTGATGCAATGTTTATTGACGAGGGCTTTGGCTCTTTGGATGCAGAAGCTCTAGAACTTGCTGTACGAACCCTATCAGACATCGCAGGCGGAAACCGCATAATTGGCATTATCTCACACGTCACAGAACTAAGTGAACGCATCGACAAACAAGTCCACGTCAAAAAAACAACAGCCGGAAGCACAATAACCCTAAAAGTATAATTCACCTATTCCCTTCTCTAGATAAATGATATCGTTTTTCATAATTTTATCTTGTTGACCCTTAATGATTGACTGGATGATTATACCATAGTTCTATCCAAGGTGAACACTATCAAGAAAATAAATCATAATTTACTTCATAACACTACAGGTTAATTATGATCGAATAGAAAAAAGGGAGTTCTGATTGGTTTAGGGATAATGCTCTGCTATTCCTATAGCAATAATAGTGTTAGCATAAATGCCGCTGCACCAACAATTATTGGAACGTAGACTGGTGTTTCTTCTGCCATTACATTACATAGTGTGTTTGTTATGCTTGCTACTAATGTTCCTACTTCTAATGCAAGTATCAATTTTTTACTCATTTTTGATTTCCTCTTATTTTGATATAGACGACTACTGCTACAGCTCACGCTAACTGCAACCTTTAAATATTGAAAACACTATCAGGCTCTTGTTGAGGGCATTAAGTGTTTAAACAACATTTAATGTTGCTGTTGTCGGCTATTTGCACTAGCCCTTAACAGCATGCTTCTCTTTTCACGTATATAAACATTACTAATTTTATTGGTGTTTTTGTTGAATTATAAAAGTTAACGGTTGTGGATGTAATCTTATTTTATATTTTACATTATTTTTCTTTTCCAAAAAAACAGTATTTCTTTTTTATTTTTAATTGTTTATTTCTTTTTTATTTTTAATTGTTTATTTCTTTTTTATTTTTAATTGTTTATTTCTTTTTTAT
>WRJX01000046.1 GCA_009778385.1 Candidatus Bathycorpusculum sp.
AAAACACAAAACAAAACACACAAAAGAACTTAACGACGATTCATCTGCAGCCTAACGGCTGCAGTATTCTCGTCAAATTTTAATAAACAATCTACTGCCTACACCTTCAGTTTCAGCTAAGCGCAAATAGGAAATACTATTAGAGTTTAACCATGCAATTTGGGCAGCAGCAACGTCAATAGCCACAGGGTCAGTGCCTGCCATCATCAAACCGATACGGCAGGGTTGAATTCCAGAGGCAATGTTACTATCAAGTAAAACAAGATCAAAAGGCATTGCTTTGTTTAAAGCCACAATTACATTTTCAAGATCATTGTGAAGTTTGTATTTTTTAGGGTATGGATTGCACCCATAGAGGTTTTTAAGGGCACATGTTATCTTAATTGGGTCAACAGTGTACTTGATTTTAGGCAAATTAATTCGCAGATCAGCTTCTTTGATAACTTCTGGAACCATAAACTTGTAAGATTTACCATCACAGAACACCTCAGTCTCTTCGCCTGGTGCCTCAGAAAGATTGATTAGTTGAACATTTTTTTCAAAAGCAAGCCGTTCAAAGCCTAACATTCGAAAGGCGTACTTACATCTCATAGCGGATGCATCTGACTCCACAATAGCAATGTCCACGTTAGGCGATATTTGTTCACGTAGAAAATCAATTAGCTCGCCGACAAATCGAGGATCAGAGGTTTGCCCTGTTGAGCTGTCCCAGTAGTAGCAGAGGTTAGGTTTTATGACGATTTTTTTGGTTAGTTTGTTAAATTTGTAATCTATGAGGTTTAGTGCCTCGCTTATGGCCTGTTTGAAGGAGTTTTGTTGGGTGTTTTGGATTTTAGTTAAACTGATTATACTCATAAAATCAGGGTCCTTTAAATTGACACGGGTTTAGGGGTTACTTGTAGGTTCTAACTTGGAGGAGTGAGTTTATTTTCATGTATAGACGTAGTAGATTGTTGCCAACGAATCCTTTAGCGCCATCTAAAACGTATGCTATGTATAGAAGGGCTTCTTTGCTTGTAGAATTTGTTTTTAGGGCATAAAAGTAGTAATGTTTAGCCAAGTTGTCTTTGTCTAAGGCTGAGTAGGCTATGCCGATTTTAAAATATAAATTACCTCTAAGATTTTTTGATAGAGCGCTACCGTATTTTTGCAGAAAATATTTTGCTAGTTTAATGCGGTCTTTGTTCCATTCAGTTTCGTCTCGGTTGATGCTGTTGTTGTTATGGATGCGGTATTTTGCTAAAGGTTCAGAAATGAAAAAGAATTCGTGTTCAAAGGCTAAGTCAACCATAAAGCGGTAGTCACACAGATACTTGAGATTAGTTGAGAACTGGTTTTTTAGGTGTTTTTTTTGAAACATTAGGCTTTGTCCGAAAATATAGTTGTCGTCAAGTATTTCTCTAAAGATGTTTCCTGTTTTGCGTTTTTTGTCTGCGTGGTGCATTTTTGTAAAGGTTTTTCCTGTCGAGTTTCCGGTGTTGTCGATTATTTCGCCTTCTGACCAGACTAGCCAATTGGGATGTTTTTGTAGGATTTGGAGTTGTTTTTCAAGTTTTGTTTTTACCCAAAGGTCATCAGAGCCAATGAATGTTATGTATTGTCCGTTTGCGTTGTTTAGGCATTGGTTAGCTGTTGCTGCAATGCCCTGATTTTTTTGGTGGAAAAATGCTTTGATGCGAGGTTCTTTTTGTTGGTAGTTTTTAATGATTTGTGGTGTGTCATCGTTTGAGGCGTCGTCAATAATTATTAACTCAAGGTCAGGCATTGTTTGATTTAACACGCTTTCTATAGCGTCTGCAATGTAGCATTGGTGATTGTATGCGCCCATTATTACGCTGACTAGAACCATGAGGCAGTCCTTCAAAATGCACCTTCACAAGCATATCTCATATTGATCATACATTACCGAGTTTGCGCCAAAGGTTTCTTTTCGGGCAATTAAACCCTCATTTAGTACTTGTCCAAAATTTTCAGTTGAAATCCCAAAATCATAATACCGTTTATCCTTATAGTAAGTGTTAATCAGGTAGTTTTCAATGAGATCCTGCGCTCCAAGATTCATGCCTTCCTCAGAGTTAGCGGCATACTGCACATGAACAACATTTTTGCTCTCATAAATTAACAGACCTGAAAGCATCTGCTCACCATCATTGTAGGATGCGAAAAGTTTTATGTTATCAGGAAACCTGTCGATTAAAAGTTTCATTTCTTCTGAGGTATGTACAGGTTTTACATTGTGACGCCTGCTTAGAGTTTCTTTAAGCAGCTGCATAAAAGAATCGATATCACTTGTTTGTGTTGCAGTGAGTCCGTGTTTTTGGGCTTTTTTGATATTGTACATTCTGCCGTCACTAAACGGATGATCGTAGGGTAGGTAAATGCATGAGGAAGCATTTCTAGCGACTAGTTTGGCAGTGTAGCGGAAAAGAGCATAAAGATCCTCACTCGTAGGAACGGAATGGTAAATATACGGAATTGCCTTGTAAAAAATAGAGTTGACTCCGTTTTTTTGGCAATGACTAATTAAGGCATCAAAGATTTGCAGCATCGTCAAAGTTTTTGTGCTATAACCTATGATTAAGCCACCAAATGTTAAGCCCCCATGACTCTGCAATACATCATCTTTAATGTTAGCTGGGAGAATCCCTACAAGTTGTTTCTTTTTAAAGAACATTAAAGAATGATCTTTGAAACGATCAGAATGGTACTCCATATAGTTACGATGAAAAAGAAAAACACCATTTCTAGATTCATCAACATAATTGTCCCAAGTCTGCTTATACTCTGAGGTATAAGGAACAACCGTTACTGGTTCAGCAATGTTTGAAAACATTTTTCCACCAAGCAGGTTATATGTTATTGATAAAAGATTCAGTGGTTTTGTTAGGTAAGGGTTTAGCAGGGTTACCGACGTAAATTTTTCCCGGTTCTGTGTCAGCAATAACTACTGCCCCTGCACCTATGATTGTGTCTTTTGAGACAGTTATGTGGTCAATTATGCAACTGTTTACTCCAAGAAAACAGTTCTCGCCTATGTTGCAAAATCCCGAGATGGCAACTTGAGAGGCAACAAAACAGTTAGCACCAACAACAGAATGATGTGCAACAGAGCTGCCGGTCCAAAGGGTAACATTGTCACAAATTTTTGTAGCTCGCTGAATTACTACATTTTCAAAAATGAAACAGTTTTCACCGATTTGCACGCCTTCTCCAATGAAGGCTCTTGGACTTATGTAAGAGCAAGCCTGAAACCCCTTCAGTTTGGCGGTTTCAAGCAGCCTAGCCCTTACATGGTTCAGCCCTGTAAAAGATACCGCTATAAAAACCCGAAAAACCTTAGGATCAAAAACTTGCTCCAAATCCTCCAAAGCTACAATAGGCAACTCGAAAAGCGTCTTATTTTTCATAAACTTTTTTTCAGCACTAAAAGCAACAACATCAAAAAAACTATTATGCTTGGTAAAGTATTCGTAAGCTATCTCGCCTGTTTCGCCATCACCAATAATTATTAAAGGCGTTTTATTTGCTACCATAATCAATTACACCTTTCTTAAAAACCTCATAATCTCTAATGTAGTCAGATTCATCATACACCGCAGAGACAAGGGATAACGCAACAGAATTAGAAGAAAAATTCTCCAGTTCCCTCCAAACCCCCGGTGAAACATACAAACCATAATGAGGCCTATTCAAAAAGAAAGAACGTTTAGTTACACCATCATCAAGTAAAACATCAAAACTACCGCTTAACGCAATGATAATTTGCTGCAACCCCTTATGAGCATGTCCACCCCGTGTAGCGCCACTGGGCACATCATAAAGATAGTAAACACGCTTAATCTGAAACGGAATCTGACTGTTTTCCTCAATAAAGGACAGGTTACCACGGAAATCAGTAATTTTAGGAAAATAAACCAATCTGCAATCATCTAAAACCAAAAAATCACCAACCAAAAATTACTAAATTACACATCAATCAATGAAGACTCATATTTTTCAGTTTCAAACGCAAATCGGTTAATGCTCAACTTAGACGGTGCTAAATACAGAGGTAAAGGAAGCCTTATTCTAACAAACCGTTCCTGCAATTGCCGAGGTGTAATCTTCTTTTTTGCCCAATGACTCAAACGATTACGCCACAAATACCGAAAATTTTTCAACCCCCAAGTTAAAGCTTGAATATTTGCAAAAATAACCGACAAATTACGCTTCTTAAGGAAAAACAACGAGTTAACACCAATAGAGAACAAATTAACAAATAATCCCCCAACAAGATCCCCTATAGAATAGTACACATCAAACAACAAACAAATTTTTGCTTTAAGCAAATTATAAGTCGTACGTCTAATATTCCAAACATTTGTTGCACCCTGAATATGACGAATTTTACTCTCAGAAACCGTAACGACACGTTTGTTTGCTAACCAAACCTTAAATGACAATAAAGTATCATCATAAAAAAAAGGTATTTTAGGATCAAACAAACCAATCTCAGCAATCAAACTACGACGAGTTATCATTGAAGCCCCAGAAGCCACCGAAACTTCAAAAACCGACTGCAACCTTAAATTGCTATCCTTATTCTCAGCAAGCCCATGCTTCTGCACCAAATAGTTACTATATAACCAACCCGCAGTTTGAATTTTTTGACCATCAAACATCAAAATTGTACTCTGCGCCAACCCAATTGAATCATCAGCCTGCAACGCATTCACAAGATAAGTAAGCCAAGAGGGATCAACAATGGTATCGTTGTTAAGAAAAACTATAAAGTCACCTTTTGCATGAGCAAACCCAAGATTATTTCCACCACTAAACCCCAAATTTGTAGCACTTTGAATTAACCTAAGCCGCGAGTCACCACCAAAAACTTCAAGAACATTTTTAACACTCAAATCCGTTGACGCATTATCAACCAACAAAACCTCAAAATTAGGATAACTATTCTCTAAAACAGAAGCAACACAATTATCCAGATAACTCTCGCCATTATAGTTAAGAATAATAATTGAAACAAACGGTAAAACTTCAACCATTTTTCCACCTACCCCCATTGTAACCTAATAGAACCAAACAGCCAATATACAAAAACTATACGTAACACCCATACCAACCCATTTTACTGCTATCAACTACAATTGTGTATGTTTGATTATTTGTGACATTTGTAGCTCTGAAAGATACTGTAATTTTGTAAGAAGTCTATTTATGGTTAAGATATGTGTGTTGATTCTGTTTTTTGTTTGAGGGTTGCTGTTGTATGTTTTCTGTTTTTTGTTATTTTTTGTTCTCAGTTGGCCTTTTGTAATAAGACATATAAACTGCATTTAAAGTATGCTAAATTTGAAGATACACCTCTAAGAGGATACCTCCATGTGTATGAATGTTAAATCTAAAGTTAATTTTCGCTGTCTCTATGGTAAGACTTTTTTTATTTCTTTACTGTTTGTGGTAGTGTTGTTTTCTTCTTGTTTTATTTCTATATTTAGTAATGGTGTTTCTCCTTTTGCATTAGGAGCACCTGACAGAGTAGTTGGAAATGAGGGGGAACTTAGAAATGCTGTCAATAACGCTAAAGGACCAACAATTATTGAACTTGATAATGATATCAAACTAACAGAGACACTTAATATAGCCACCAACAAAGACATAACCCTAACAAGCAGCAAGATTGTCGGTTTTTACAAGTTAATTGGTGCATCTCATCAGGGTACTCTTATAGTTAAGGATGGGGGAACGCTAAAAATTGATGGCATAAGTGTAACTCATTTAGGTGATGAGGAAGGTAGTGGGGTAACTGTTGATTCTGGTGGTACACTTATCCTGTATAATGGTGAGATTTCCGGTAATACAGTTAGTGGTGTTAGTTTGTCTGTTCTTATTGGCGGGTATAGTAGTTATGGTGGTGGGGTGTATAACTCTGGTGTTTTTGAGATGTATGGCGGTAAGATTTCTAACAACTTAGCCTCTATAGGTAGTGGTGGGGGTGTATACAATAGTGGCACGTTTAAACTATTTGGAGGGGAAATTTCTAACAACAATGCTACTTCTGGCTTTTCTACTGATTCTGATAGCCGAGGCTTTGGTGGTGGTGTGTACAACATGGGTGCTTTTACTATGTCGAGTGGCAAAATTACCCATAACACAGCTTCGCTTGGTGGAGGCGTGAATAATCGTGGCACTTTTGAGTTGTCGGGTGGTGAGGTTACTAATAATGCCGCTTCTGGTGGTGGCGGTATATACAATACCCATGGCGTTTTTACTATGTCGGGTGGCACAATTTCGGGCAATAAAGCTTACTACAGTGGTGGGGGCGTGTACGTTCATTGGAGTAGTACGTTTGATAGGCGAGATGGGGTGATTTCGGGAAACACTGTTACAAAAGAAGATGGTGAGGGTAAAGATGTATACACCTACAGCAGTAGTAGTGGTGGATCTTCTGGTGGTAATAATGGTGGTTCTGGGTCGGGTGATAATAGTAGTGGGCAATCTAATGGTAATGGTGGTGAATCAACTGGTGGTAGTGGGACATCTAATGACAATAGTTTTAGTTTGAGGGAGGTTGTAATTATTTGTATAGGGGTTATAGGTGTAACTTTGGCTGTTGTTATGGCAGTTTTACTATTTACCGCCAAAACAAGGTGGTCAATAGAGGCTAAAATGTAGAGGTGTTTGTATGAACGTGAATGTTAAATCCGCGGTTAATTTACGTCATCTTTACAGTAAACGGGGTTTGTTGTTTGTTTCTTTACTATTTGTGATAGTTTTAGTTTCTTCGGGTTTTGTTTCGATGTTTAGTGGTGTTTCTCCTTTTGCGTTAGGAGCATCTGGCAGAATAGTTAGTAATGAGATGGAACTTAGAAATGCTATCAATAATGCTGTAGAACCTACAGTTATCGCTCTTGATAACGATATTACAATTACAGAACAACTTGTTATCCCTGTTAACAAAGACATCACCTTAACAAGTCTTGGCGTATCAAAAGGGGTATTTTAAAAAAGACAGGGTCTTTATTTTCGCCTGCCGTTAGATAAAATGACATTTTCTCCCTGCCCTCAACAACGACCTTGTGTAGCACCTCGGAACATATCGAATCGCCGAACTCTATAAGCCGCGCCAAATTTTCAATGGCTTGGTCTATGCTGTCAAGTTTCTGTTTCAAATCTGCCGCAAGTTTATTTTCACTATCCAAAACTGACAACCGTTTTTGTAAGTGATTTTGTTGTTTTTCATACCCCGCATAGGCTTTTTTGTATTCTGCAAGACTAATCAGCTTGTCAAGGCGCATCTCAATTAATCTTGATTTTCTATCGGATAATTTATCCAGTCCCGCCAAGACTTCTTTTAGCTCGTCGCCTTTGTTGGAGCATTCAGCTATGGCGCGGCGCACACGCTCTTTTAGCTCCTTCACAACAAAATCTTTGTTCTCAATAACCACATTTAGAACGGCTAAGAAATTTTCCCGCAAAACCCACTCAGGCACGATTTTACAGTTACAGCCAACCTTTTTGCCCTGAGCATTGATTTTCTCTTTTCCGTACTTTTCAGCCTCGGAGCACTGCCAAATAATCTGCGAACTATTCGACGTACTATTGTTAATTTTCCGCTTAAAAGACGAATTGCAATAAGCACACTTTACCTTACCGCTCCAAACATGACGGTTAGAATATCGGCTCTTTTCAACGGTTTTGTTTTTTCTGCGCACAAGTTCATTTTGCACCCTGTCAAATATTTCCTTCTCAATAATGGGCACATGACTATTCTCAACGATGATACATTTTTCCTCACCCTCATTGACTTTGCGCTTGTGACTTAGATAATCAACCGTTATGCGCTTTTTCTGCTTTAGCACGCCGATATATTTCTCGTTTTTGAGCATCCGCAATATGGTTGGGTTTTTCCATCGCGCGGCTCCGTCTGAGGCGGGAATCCCTCGGTTTTCAAGCTCTTTATTCACAAGCTGAACGCCCATGCCCGACAAATACAAATCAAATATGAGCCGAACGGTCTTTGCTTTGTCTTCATTTATGGTGAGTTTGCCGCCTTTTAGGTTGTACCCATACGGACAGGCGCCAAAGACTACACCCTTTTCCATCTGCCGCCTCTGTCCCCATCGCACCCGCTCGGACGTCTTGCGGCTTTCTTCTTGGGCGATTGAGGACATAATAGTTAGGCGTAACTCTGCGTCATTATCAAGCGTGTTTATGTTGTCGTTCATAAACACAACCCCAACGCCCAATTCTTTCAATTTTCGCGTGTAAAATATACTGTCAAGTGTATTCCGTGCAAAACGGCTGATTTCTTTTGTCAACAATAAATCAAACTTGCGGGCTTCGGCATCTGCCACCATTCGCATAAATTCGGCTCGTTTTTCTGCGCTCGTGCCGCTTATGCCCTCATCAACGTACAAACCGCAAAATTCCCATTCAAGATTCCGACTAATGTAATCCTCAAAATACCGCTTTTGATTCTCTAAACTGTTTATTTGGTCATCCTGTTCTGTCGATACCCTGCAATAAGCACAAACACGCTTCATTTCTCTCACAACGACGCAATATTATTGCACATATAATGTTTTTAAGCCTTTTGTTTGTCTTTTTTTTACCAAAAAAACGTACTTTTTTCACCTAATGACTTGACGAAATATGCGAAATGTGATATAATGCAAGTGTAGAAAAGTTAAGAAACACAAGCCTTTCGGCGGTTGGGCTGTAACTAATCGACTATTAAAATTAAAAATGCCTTGCCCGTGCAAGTGCTGGAACACTTACACGGTGCGGAAGTGGATAGGAGTCCACGACCTACAAGACGGATATATTGTATCTGTTTTTTGATGGTTTGTCAATCTCCTTTTTACGCCGTAACCATGCGGGGCGAGATAGGAGATTTTATTATGTTAATGAACAGTACGAAAACGGAGCTTGAAAACATGGTCAGCGGCATTGGGTGCGAGCTTTCGGCTATTGCTTATGGTGAGCGGTGGAAACTTTTGGGCGATGATGAACAGTTGACGGCAGAGCAGACAATCAAAAAAGTAATCGACAACGAGGGAAGTGCTGAATTTGTGGAAATTATTGAGGGGCTTTTTGATTATGTGGTGGATTATGATGATGCAGAGGGGATTCAACAGATTATCGACAACATTTTAAACGGCATCAGCGTGGCGGAATGGGATGACATTTTGGATATTTTAAGGGACGAGGGTTATATTGAAAAGTATTCGGTTTGGGATTATTTTTCGGATGGGTTTGATATTGAATACCGCATAGACGGCAGAGGGAATTTTCAAGGCGTTGAGGTTTGTGTCGCTTGCGGCGGGCCTAGTATTTATGTTGATGACGATAAGGTTTGGGGCGTTTGGGGCAGTGACAGGGCGGAATATTACTTATGCAGAGCGGCGCGTGATATTGTGTATGACTGGGGCGCGGAAATGTATTCAACATTAAGATAGAGCTTGTGCGGGGCGCGAAGGCTTAACACACCTTCGCGCTTTGCTTCCGGCACGGGCGCTTAAAAAAACGCAACAAATTCAGCAGACTTTTCCTCGTCATGGGTCATACTTGACGGCGGAGATTTTCGCGAAGCGAAAATACAGCCGCTTGCCCATTGACGAAGCACCCATAAAGTATAATGGACATGGGCGTTTGGCGCATACCTGCGGCAAACCCCGTAACTACAAAGGACTTTATGTTATACAATGGCTAACCTTATTCTTTGATGATTTT
>WRJX01000047.1 GCA_009778385.1 Candidatus Bathycorpusculum sp.
AACATCAGCCAATACATCTTGATCATTTAGTTTCTCGACTGCTACTCTGCGCACGTAAGAGTAGGTGGCGTTTTTGGCAACATCAGCCAGCACATTTGGAGCAACCAAACGTTTGACTGCTAATGCACATACATTCAGTAGTGGCGCTTTTTTGGACATCTCACCCAGATTAAACTGGTTTGTTTCTATCTCAACAGCTTGTATCGCTTGGTCCTTTTTACTATAATCATTAGTTTTCCAATCTAGATTTGAACTCATGATGAATTCATTATAACTCCTTAAAATATAACAATTTCTAACGATATTTAAAATGAATTACATACAAATTTATGCAATAAGCAGTTCACGTTTCTATCAACAATAGCCATAAACTGACAAAAATGTTTTAAAATCAGACCATTTATGAAAAATAACTAACAAACGCTTTCTCCACAACAAAAAGTGCAATACTAAAAAATATAGGACAGAACTCTGTTGTAAAAATGTGAAAAAACGGACCTTATAGATGAAATATAACCTTTAATTTTGAGAAGTTAAAAAATTGAAATAAGTTAGTTCCAGCAATTTGTTGCTTGTAGTGTTCAGGCCTGGATATCACCCAAACACAATGCCGGCAACCGCACGGAGGGAATGGTTTGTGTTTTTCTTCTTCAAAAAAATGGTTTTAGTTTCGGTTCATCAGAATCAGATTTTGCCCCATTTAATTCAGAGACTTATTTTAGAGATTTGTATTGGTGTGTCTTGAGAACTTGATATAAATTATGGATCGATTAAATCACCTGTTAAACTGACGTATTTGTAAGAGTTTTTCTATAGATTTTGATTGCCTTTCTTATTATTGCTTTTCGGGGCTCACAATAAATGTCCTTTTTTAACTTGTCTTTTAAAAAATATCTTCTGTTCAAACAACCGCCATCACAAACTAATGAAACTTCACACCTAAAACACTCATCACTAACATCATTAAATGAAGAAATCAGGTAATCATAGCTTTCATTATTTAACATAGATTCAAATGTGTCGTTTTTTATATTTCCCACAATAAAGTTGTTAATGGGTGTCAAGCATTCGCAAACATTTACTTCCCCATTTACGCCAATAGAAAAATTTTGTCCGCAAGCACCTGCTAATTCACAACTAACTCGACCTATGTGCTCATTTTGAGTCAAGGCCGATATTTTATAAAAGATATCGCTTAAGAACCTTATTTCAAGAGGTTTGAAATTGTCCTTTTCCCAAAGGTCTAAACAACCTAACATGAATTCACCATAATGTTCTGGTTTTAGAGTATTTGGGTCATCATAACAAAAGCAAGGAATAAAATCAACAGTTCTAACTCCTAAATCGCGCATAAACGCATATATTTTTTCACAATATCTATAGCTTTCATTAGTTATTACACTAATAATGTTACAGTTTATGTCATATTTTAATGTCATTAGTATTGTGTTAATGGTTTTTTCAAAAGTTGATGAGTTTTCTTTATTTTTTCTATGCAAATCATGTATTTCTTTTGGCCCATCTAAACTAAAACCCACAAGAAACATCTCCTTTTCAAAAAACTCTAACCAAGCCTTGGTTAAATGTACTCCATTTGATTGTATCGCGTTTTTAAATTCTATACCATATTTTTCTGAAAAATTTTTTTCAATTTTAACTATGTATTCAAATTTTTCTAAGCCTGCTAGTGCAGGTTCACCCCCATGCCAAATCACATATACACTTTTTTTATCTGGAAAATTATTTCTAGTGAATTCAACATATTTGTGCATAGTTTGAAATATAAGCTGATCCGACATAATGTTTTTAGTGCGAATTAAATTGTTTCCCCTATAACAATAATCACAACTTTGATCACAATAATCTGCAATTTTAAATACCAAACTGTTTATTTGTCTTACCGGATAATCATATAAAACATCCTTCGCCACGAGAACACCTGTTAAAAATTGTTACGGTGAAATTGGAAGCCATAAAATGGGCTTCCAATTCTCACCCAGTTAACGCTTTGGGGCTCTAGCAAAGTAGCCTTCTTTTGGGGATTTGGCAATGTAGCCTTCTTTTGGGGATTTGGCAATGTAGCCTTCTTTTGGGGCTCTAGCAAAGTAGCCTTCTTTTGGGGCTCCTTTTGGAGATTTGGCAATGTAGCCTTCTTTTTGAGTGCACATACCTCCGATATTGAGGTACCGCCTTTTAAGACTTTTGCATACACGTCATACAGTTTTGGTTGCTTTATTGGTTTTTATGTTGTCATGTCAGAGTTATGAGCCCTATTTATTAGTGTTTGACTATAGTTTTTTCAAAAATTAAAGGGTGTGACCATTTTTCATTTTTTGATTTGAATTTTGTTTTTTTCCGCGATACATTTTATTTCGTTAGTGT
This sequence comes from Candidatus Bathycorpusculum sp., assembly GCA_009778385.1. Classification (GTDB taxonomy): domain Archaea; phylum Thermoproteota; class Bathyarchaeia; order Bathyarchaeales; family Bathycorpusculaceae; genus Bathycorpusculum. The sequence goes on from WRJX01000047.1 coordinate 2,383, forward strand.
ATGGGCCGAGGCTGTGTTCTTCTTTGGATTTTCTTACGCAAAGATATTTTTTGTTTTTCACTTCTTTAAGTCTGAAATACCAGCCTTCATCTGCAAGTTTTAGCATTAAACGCTCCTTCTCTAAACCCTCAAAAGACAAAACAGCGGTTTTGTACTCAGATGAATCGTTATTTTCTAAAGCTGGTTTAGTTGGAGTCTGGTTGGATAATTCAAGATTTGTTTCAGTTAGTTTGGAATTTATTGGACTGTTGTATAGAAATTGCTTTTTTAGTGTTTTTTCGTCCATTGTTATGTCCTGTTGTCTTATGATGAGTAGTGTGTCCCATTCAACAAAATTTATAGGGTTATCTAAAAACTCTTGATGCAACAACTGACCTCTCTGCCACATCAACGCCTCAACATCAACCCTACAACCATATTTATCAAGACTATAACAAATCACCTCTTCAGGCTTATGTGAACCCATTTTGTAGTCAAGAGTTTCTATAATTTGGTGTTCACGTTTCATACCAAAAGTTGTGGATGCAAAAAATCTGTGTGGGGGTAAATTCATTAGAGTTTGATAACCATATTGTTCGGGATAAAATCTTTCAAGACTCTGGGCTGTTTTTTGGTCTACTTGAAAAGATACAAAAGTTTCGAAGGGTTGAGTGAGGGATAATTGAACACTTCGATGATACTGCTCAAAACATTGAGCCGCCAAAGTCACAAAAACCTTAAAATGTTGCAACTCTTTCAGGATTTTTGGCATATTTCTTGTAATGTAGTGGTAAGCTTCATCTATATATATGTAGAAGGGTTTACGCTCCTGCATGGGTACATCTCTGCGAGACAACCCCGCATTACATACTACTGATAAGATGAGACTACCTAAGAAAGTGGTTGCGTCTGCTGGGATTGATTTTTCAGGTAAGTCAACGATGACTATTTTTTTATCATCTATGATTTGCCGAAAGTTTATGTTGCTTTTTGTGGGTCTAAACATTGGCGCTAACGTTGGATCTTCACAATGACGGTAAAGTTTAGTTAGAATAGATAGGGCCTCGTCATTTAGTTTGTCATATTGTTTTTCCCAAAAGATGCGAATGCTCTCGTTTCTGCACCTTGAGACAAGCAAGTAGCGAAGTGCTCTATCAGATAACACTCTACAAAGATCAGATAGGGTGGGTTTTTCTTTTTCCCTAAGCAAATACAACGTATTAAGCAGGGCATCTTCTAAAGATACGCTCCAGCAGTTAGTGTAAATTTTTTCAAAGGTATCTGTGAACATACGCGCTACTGTGCTTTGCTCACTTGGGTGGCTTGCTTCTAAAAAATTGATCTGTACCACTTGGTTGTTGTATTTGTCTTGGAAGGCTGACCAAGGATTAATGTAGACTACTTTGTCCCATTGTTCAGTGGGAATGTGTGATAAAACTAGTTGCGCAAGGTCACCATGAGAATCAAACACCATAAACCCCTCATCATGGTCAATGTGTTGTTTTATTTGAGATAGAATAAAACAGGTTTTGTCGTATCTTGGAAGACCCATAACTAACATATGGCTTCTGTCTGCAGCATAAATGCCCCTCTTTAATTTACGACCACTCGCTGGGTCAATTTCTGCATCTATACCCAATACGTGTAGTCTACCTTGGTTGTTATTTGCTGGTGAGTTTGAATTTTTGTTGTTGTCCATGTCTAACCCTCTATGGCTCTGTAAGAGTAGGTGTTTTGTGAATTTAAAAAGCAAAAACATTTTTTGAGGTAGCGTTTTACTTTAAATCACTAGTATGTAGGCTGACGTTACTTGGTAGATAAAAAACAAGACCTAAAAGGCATGGATCTTTTCATAGACATTATTGAAAAAACCTACCTTGGAACTAATTTTCAGTATAGTGGAGAAACATTTAGGTTAACACCTACATTGGTAAAACCTGCGGATTTTCACAAAAAACCAGCCGAAGTACAAACAGCCTATGACGCGCTCCTAAAAACGCTGGACCCAGCATTTAAAACTCTTGCAACAAGCGAAGTCTATCGAGCCAACACAGGATGGATAACCAAAGCAGTTAACGGATATAAAGGTCATAAAATTAGAAAAATAACTGTCGGCGAAGAAGTTTACCTTTTACCCAACATTTCCAAGCAGGCAACCGTTGGTATTGATACTAGCGGCTGTCGAGATAACCTCAATACGGTTATGGTTGTTTGTTCCATTCCTGATTTTGAAGGAGCATACCTTTGGTTAGAGAAGCATTTAGCGTTGCCAAAAGATGTAAAGCAAAACGAGTTTCATTGGAATAAACTTGGACAAAGCTATCGTAAGCGGCTATTGGATAATTTTGAGCTTGTGTTGTCGGTTTGTTGTGATTGTTTGCTTGTGGTAAAAACAAATGTTTTTCTTAATCGGAAGGGGAAAATGTTGTCTGTTTTTGCTAATCTTGTGGAGGGTTGTTTTTCAGGGTTTGAGAATGTTCCCTCTCAGGCCGCGTTTAGGGCAGAGTTAAAGCAGAGGTTTTTTAGGGCTGTAAATAGAGTTGAGGTGCATTGTGATGATGATTTTTTGCCGCTAAGGCCTGATCAGGTGGTGCGGTTGTTGGTTAAGACTTTGGCTAAACAGTGGGGTTATTTTGAAAACTATACACCTCTGCTTGCAAATTTGTATTCTCATGAGTCTAAACCTATTCAAATCGCAGACATTATTGCGGGTATGGTGAAAACTAGAATTGAAAGTAAAGAGAACCTGTTATTGAGACCCTTGCCTTTTGATGCTCGCAAATTAGCTAATTATTCAAATCATTTACCCAAAGCGTATGTTTGGTTGAGTGAGAAAGAAGAAGTGTAGGTGCCGTGTGCCGTTAACTGTGTCGCGGACGTTGCCGCCTCTGGCGACCCCGTACCCCGCTGGGAACACGGACTTTGGTACCATACATTAGCATATATTCTTTTTGAAACTTATAAACTATATCTGGAGAAAACCTCCAGATGACTTTATCGCATCGCCACAGGATAACTGTGGAGGATTAAGTATTTTTAACTATCTTCTTTTGGTGTTTACAGAGTCAGTATAAAAATCAAACAGCCATCATCACCACTATAAAAATTGTCAGTTTACATCAAATAAACGAATTAATCTTTGCGTTATACACAGATTCTAAATCAACAACGTCATAAAATATTGAGTCGTAGTATAATCGCCCACCGCACAAAACACGCCTTTTTCCTTGTAATATATACGTGAGAATATTAAAAGGGGCAATTTCTCGTTTTTTACAAAAAATTTTGAAAAATCACGGGTTTAAATATTTACAGAAACTTATAGTGTGGTGAACAAAAAAAGATGTACAACACGGCGCGGATAATGTTCCGCACAACATCCAAAGGTGTAGCTCAACCAACACATGATGCTCCATTAAACACATGTCTAGGTAACTACACCCATAGCAACCCCTTCATAAAACAAAGTTGCAAAAGACAGCCTCTAAAACAAAACCCAAGAAAGCTAAAGTTGGTGCCCCATCCTGCAAAGATAGACACCAACCTTACCACAAACACCCAAACAAGGAGGTCTGCAAATGAATAATACCATTTTCTGCTATAAAAGAGCCGTTAAACTACCCCTATTGAGTATAGCGTGTACACTTCTATTAGCTATAGTAGGTAAGCTAATTTTTGGTGTCTACTACACGCAAAAGCGTGTCGACCATCTGCAAGCGCTACCACAAACAGACCAAACAAAGCAAATACAAGGTGATTGAAGTGACTGCTAAATTTTCCACAGTAGGCGAATTAGTACTGTCTAGCAGTGGTAAAACGGTAAAAATTTATCACTTCCAAGCAGGCAAACGAGTCCTAATCGGCCAAACAAACAGACAAACCCTACACGAACTAACCGAAAAAAGATGCTTAACAGCTCATATCTCAAAATATGAGAACGTAAGCAGCGGCGATATAGATGGCGGGCAGTGTTAAGTTAGCAGAGTTAAAAGCTGCCGCGGAAGTTTGGTATGAAGATGGCGCATCCATCATCCCTGTACACATACATGAAATTGCAGACCCACAAACAGGCTGTTATAGTAAAGATTGTAGTTTTTCTAACTGGGGTAAATGGATAAAACAACCCCAAACCAAAGAAGAATTCAAAAACCTAAACTGGACTAACCGCAATGGGTTTGCAATAATTTTAGGCTACCAAGACCCAAACGGCTACTATCTATTTGCGGTAGATTTTGACCCTAAATGCAGTCTTGTAAAACCAAAACCTGACGAAGAGCAAACTAATCAGGGGGATATTTTGTGGTATGAAGAGGCGGTTAAACAGTATAAGGTAAAACTTGCACAACATAATGTGGCAGTAGAGAAAGGCAAACAACTATTAACCGATCTGCCCCCATCAAGAGTTGAGCGCACTGTTAACGGTGGCTATCATGTTTTATTTAAAAGCCACAGACCTGTAACGACTGTAAAATCAATCCACCATGCCTGCAAAGTAGAAGTGCTAACAGAAAAACAACTATGCATCATGGCACCCTCCTTTGGCTACAAACTTATCGAAGACAACAGCGAAATCGCAGTAGTTGAGGATTTTAACCAACTTTTTCAAGACATATGCCAAAAGCATGGTATACATTCTGGGGACGAAAATTCATGTGCTCCAAAGCTGAAAAGCACAGAAAAAAATACGCACCCCATACAACGGCTACAACAGCAACAAGTAGAATTAACAGATGAGAAAATACAGCAAATCGTAGAGGTATTTGTGCCTGTTTGGACGCAAGGAAACAGACATAATTTGACTACTGCGTTTTGTGGGTGGCTTATAAAGCAAAACATTGCCAAAGAGTCAACTCTGAAAATTGTTGGAAGACTATGTTGTGCCACAGATACAAGTAATGATGATGCCTCTGATTTTCTAAAAAACGTACACTACCACTACGCAAATAGAGCAAACAAGCCAGACTTGAAAGGGTGGACAGGATTACTACAAATCTACCAACAGGCTACTGGACAGGAAATGCCACCTGAAATACAGCAAGCTCTCTCCAAAAACCTAACAACAAGCAACACACAAAATCAGCTCAAAAAAGAAAGACCAGATAAATCCCAAGCAAGTGTCCACCTCTACAATTTGGCGTTAAGTAATGGCATTCGGATGTTTCAGGATCAACATGGCATAGGATACGCCCAAGTACCCCTCACAACAAAACCGATAAAACAAGACATCCACAAAACAGAAAAAGCGACGGCGGAGGTTCAAGGGTATGAAAATATTCGGTTACTTGATGGCAAATTTGAGGATTATTTGATGCATTTATGCTACACCTCAACGGGCAATATTCCCTATAGAGATGCCGTTAGGCAAGCTATTGCTGTAATGAGTTATGATGCAACTCGCAAGGAAAAAATAAGATTGTCCAACAGGGTGGCTTGGGATCCAAGTGGTGATGGTTCTATATGGGTGGATACTGCTGATCCACAAAACAGAGCATACCACATAACTAAAAACGGCTGGACTCTTGTAGTTGATGTGCCAGTGCTTTTTCAGCGTCACCAACACCAGCAAGCTCTACCTATGGCAGTTGGGGGTGGGGATGTTGGAAAGTTGTTGCCTTTCATAAATGTTGGAAGCCCTCGTAGTAGTAAAACAAGTCAACATCAACAATTACTCTTAATTGTGCAAACTTTGAGCTGTCTTATTCCTGACATACCTCATCCCATAAATGCCATGTACGGTTGTCGTGGGAGTCATAAAAGTAGCACGCAAAAAATCTTAAAACGCCTAATCGACCCTTCCTCTGTAGAAACTCAAAGCCCTCCAAACAACCCCAAAGATGCACTACAAATCCTAGACCACCACTACATACCCATATTTGACAACCTAAACACCCTACCCAGATGGCTAAGCGATACGTTTTGTCGGGCTGTTACAGGAGAGGGACAAGAAACAAGACAACTATACACTGACGATAAAGCCTTCATACGCCAACTAAGCCGATGTATTATGCTAAACGGAGTCAACCTGCCAATAACCCAATCCGACTTGTTAAGCAGAACCATCATGCATCCTACCGAACCCACCTCTAAACATATCGCAGAAGCAGAGTTAAACAAGGCTTTTGCAGAAATTCAGGGCGAGATACTTGGGGGTTTGTTTGATGTAGTTGTTAAGGCTTTGCAGTTAAGGGCTGTTGTGTTGGTGCCTGAGACGGATTTTCGATTGGCGGATTTTTTTAAGTGGGGGTATTTGCTCTCGGAGGCGCTTGGGTTTGGTGGGGGCGAGTTTGTTGTTGCGATGGAGGAGAATTTGAAGAGCCAGCACGATGCGGATCAGGAGAACAATGTGGTGGTTGATGTTTTTCTTAAGGTCATAGGTGAGGATTTGGCTGTGTCTTTTGCATCGGAGGATAAGCCGTGGCGGATTGCGTCAAAGTGTCTGTATGATAGAGCTACCGACAAAGCGACTGGTCTAGGGGTTAATACGAGTAGGAAATGGCCGAAAACGCCGCAGGATTTTATAAGAAAACTCAATGAGTCAAAAGATACGATTGTGTATAAGGGTTGGAATTATGAGCGGTATCATGTTGAAAATGAGCGAGGGATTGATCTTTGGCGAATAACCAAACCCTCAACTAGCTCAGACGAAACCCCTAACCCCCAAACAGCGGCAACAAATCAGCAACCTGACATGGCTGACACTGATGACACGGATTACACATGTTTTGACACTTTAGGAAAAAATAAAGAAGAAAATACCGTATCAAAGTATGTTCTGAATACTGGAAAAGTAATTACTGTTAATCACATACTGCCAGCGGAGCCGTGTCATGGATGCCAAAATTTTGCTGTTGAAACCATTATATCAGTTCCCAATCAACCCAAAGCTTTTCGGTTTTGCAAATCATGCTGTGAGCGTTTGGTTAAACGATTCTCTGACATTCCAATGATCCATAAAAACGGAGGACATAACAGTGGAAGCTGAAGCGATAACAACGATGCAAACCCTCTCTGATCTCCAAATTAATTCACCCACACTGGAAAACCCGCTTTCAACAATAGAGAGTAACTTTACTGTATCGATTATACACCCTCCAGATGATGATACACCAATTGCAGAGAACCGTTTATTGATAGCTGTACCCAAAAAGCCAATAACTACTCCAGAGGTGATTGCCTGTCCTGAATGTGGAGCAGACAAAACATACTGTAACGGATGGTCTAATAGCAGTTTTAACATAAAAATCCAAAGATACGTCTGCCGTGCTTGTGGTCGCAGATTCAGTAACCAGTACGATTTAGCATTGGCAAAAATAGTAGCCGAGAACGTTTTAGCCATTGCTACTACATATAGTTTAAATGTAAACGACAGCATCAATGATAATTATGTCCGAATAAGCGCCGAGAATACGGTGAAAAATTTG
>WRJX01000048.1 GCA_009778385.1 Candidatus Bathycorpusculum sp.
GTGTGTCACCTGAGCTTGTTGCTAGCTGGTTCAAACACTGCAACTACACACTACCCATACAGTCAACAAAAAGTTAAACTGCTATACAATGCAAATACTGGTGCAATGACAGCTAATGTTTCAATTGCTCCAATGACTGGTACTGGTGGAACTTACTATAAGAATGGTTATGTGTTAGGCATACAGGATCTTGGTGCTGAAGCGGGTGCAGAAAGATATCGATTAATCAACTGGACAACACCAGGTACTGGCGCCTTTACTGGTCGCGTAGTAAGTAATACAACATATCAACGCAGTTCACTGCCTAGTGCTCAACTTACTGATTGGAATGTAGGTTTAGCCGGTGCAGTAACAAATCTGCAAAACGGTGGAATGTTCATTGGAATGCGAGTGGAAGGAATTGATTTGATGACTGGCGCAACTCTTTGGAGCAAGGAGATTTCTGAACAGTTCTACAGTGCCTCAGCTAACGTGGCAGATCACGGGCAATTAGCGATAATTTGTGCAGACGGTTACTATTTAGCATACGATTTAAGAACAGGTAGAGAAACATGGCGAACTAGATCTTTAGACTATCCGTGGGATGAACCTGGTTGGGGTAGCTACTCTGTCACATCAGCTTATGGCAACCTTTATTGGGTGGCTCAAACAGGCATCTATTCAATTGACTGGACGAACGGCAATATCAATTGGAAATATGAAAAAGCTGCTCCCCCATTTGAAACACCCTACATTAATAGTGAAGGACAGACAGTTTATCCATTCATGGCTGCCGCATTAATTGCAGATGGAAAAATATATGCCTACAGTTCTGAACACACACCAGAAACACCATTCTATAGAGGATGTCCAACTGTATGCTTTGATGCCTTTACAGGCGAAGAAATATGGTCCATAGGCATGACCGGCGCTGGTGAATTCGCACGTGCAGCAACACAATTAGCTATAGCAGATGGATACATGACATTAGGTGCACGAGATGGTGTTATGTACACTTTCGGCATGGGCTTAAGTGAAACTACAGTTTCAGCTCCACAGTTACCTTTGACATTAGGACAGAAGGTGTTCTTGACAGGAACCGTGCTTGATCTTTCTACAGCTCAGCCGGGCACTCCGTGTGTTTCTAAAGAGTCTATGGCTGCACAGATGGAGTATTTGCATATGCAGACACAAATCGGCGGTATCCACGGCAACATAACTATGGTCGGTGTTCCAGTATCTTTAGATGCAGTTGCTCCCGACGGCACTAGTATTCACATTGCTACTGTCACATCTGATGGATATAGCGGCACTTTCGGATATGCATGGAAACCAGAAATTGCAGGAGAATACACTATTACAGCAACTTTCTGTGGCGATAATTCATACGATAGTTCTTTTGCAACTACATATTTAACAGTCGCTGAAGGAACAGTCACTGAAGGCCCAGATAATGGCACAAATAACACAGTACTGTATGCTATTATCTGTGCAACAATTGCCATAATTGTTGCTATGGTTCTTTGCTTCTTGTTTTTCAGAAAGAAGTAAACAACCCTAAACCTACACAAACCCTTTTTCTTTTTTTATCAAAAACCTTTTTGCCCAACTTATTAACAACGATATGTAATTTGCATTTTTTAGAAATTCAACCATAATTTCCCAATCGCCGCAAATTTTTTAGGCACTACACACAGTTTTTTAACTCTTAATTACAAAATAGCCTGCCTTTAACATATCAAATGATCTATACATTGGAAAGCAACAGGAAGTATTATTTGGAAAAAAGCATGGTCAAAGTTTCATTATTTGGGCGTGTGGAATACCTTCAATGTTTAAAACAGCGTCTGGGTGGACATAGCCTTTTTGGATTGCTTTTTCAACGCAACCTTTACCTATTAAATTAACGATAGTGGCGTTTTCTATCATGTTTATGGCTTCGTCTACGCTAGATTTTCCACCGTTATAGAATTCGTCTTTAACTTTGAAAGTGATTTTGTCTTCGTGTAGGGTTTTACCGAGAAGTTCCGTATCACAGATGGCTAAGACAACGTTTTTTCCCATCTGGTTTAGTTTAACGTAAACTTCCATCTCGTTTTCCCTAAATTTGTTTAATTGCGGATTTTGCACCACATGCATTACAGACTAGTGCGGTAAGTCTTTTTTCTTTTACAAGTTTAGTGTCTGGACGTTTGCATACTGGACAAATTACAAATGACTCCATGTATCTGTGTAGTAATCGGTCAAAGCTATCACGTTGAAATTTGCCTTGGAAGATGGCACGTGCATCGTGAAAAGTTGCTGCGGTTGCCATTTCGCGTGTTAAGAATTTAAGGATGTGTTGGGGGTCGCGGTCTAAAACGTCTGATATCTCGCCGAAGTTTGAGATGATTGTGCGCATACCAATGGTTGTTATAAATAGTCTTGGTAGTTCAAGACGTTCCTTTTTTAAAGAGACCTCTGGCATTTGTTCGCTGGCTCTTTTTAATAGGTCATCATAGCAAAAGTCCATGTTAATTCTCAGTTCAATTGATACTGCTTGCATATATTTAAAACTTATAATACCTGAAGTTTTATTGGTATGATAAACATCTAAAAGAGTAAGTTAAAATAATATAAGCCTGTAGAGTACAGAGCTAATAGTAATCCAAAACTGTGCAGAGGGTAAACGTGTCAACTCAAGATAAACTCAATCAAATCACTGACTTACGTTCACAGATCACTGTTCTAAAGGATCAAGTGAATAAGGCAGACGTAGAATCAAAAAAACAGGTTGAGAAAAGAAACCAATTAAACGAACAAGCTAAAAAAATAAACCTTGAAATCCGTGATATTAAAAAACAACGGGATGAAATTAACCAAAAAGTGCAAGCCCTTAAACAGGAACGGGACAAGGTAAGGGTTAAGATAAAGCCGATTATGGATGAAATTCAAGCTATTAATGAAAAGAAGGAAGAGCTTAGAAAGAAAGCGCCCCATATTCGGCAAAAAGATATTCAAAAAGAAATTAACAAGATCGACTGGAAGATTCAAACGGAGTCTTTAGATTTACAGGAAGAAAAAAGACTAGTTGGGGAAGTTAAACTTCTTGAGACCCAGCTTAACGGTTATAAAAAGATTGAAAAACAAAACAAGAAAATTGCAGATCACATGCAAGAAAAGAAAACTCTTGATGCACAGGCAGGCACTTTTCATAAGGAACTGTCTGAAACGGCAAAAAGAAGCCAAGAACTTCACGAAAGTATGATTGCTAAAATCGCTGAAGGAAAAAGTGTAAAAGAAGAAGCTGACATATTACACAAGGGCTTTATAGAAAATAAAGAAAAAATCAAAAATTTACTTGTTGACATAGCGGTACTCACGGGTCAAATGCTTGGGTTACATAACACTGTTCGAGAACAAAATAAAGAGCTAAGAGAAAAAGAAAGGGTTTCAAGAGAAACAGAAAGAGCTTTCCGATTAAAAGAGCGAGAAGAACAAGAAGTTCAGAGAAACAAGAAACTATTAGATGAGCAAGCTCTAAAAACAAAACTTGGTGCCCAAGCAAAAGAAAAACTTGACAAAGGAGAAAAACTCAGCTGGAATGAATTCCAGCTAATGGCAAGCGACACTGAATCTGAGGACGTGGATACACAAAAATAAATTAAACTGATGCGCATATAGACTTAGTGCTATGGCTGATAAGGAATTGCTGCAACAAACGCAAAAAAGTATTCTAATATTATGTGTTGACCGAGATAGCGATATAGAAGTTAAAGCAGATAAGAAAACACCCCTACTTGGTCGAGACGCTAATCTAAACGCGGCAGTTGCCTTGGCTTTAAATGACCCCGAAGAGCCTGATGCTAATGCAATGTTTGAAGCCGTTCGCCTTCATGACCAACTGGTGAAAGAGAAAAAGCCGAACGAAATCTTTGAAATAGCCACAATTTCTGGTACTGAAATAGGTGGAGTTACAGCAGATCGAAAACTTTCAGCAGAGATAGACCATATTTTAGAGATATTCAAAGCTACTGAGGTTATTCTTGTCTCTGACGGCTACTCAGACGAAACGGTTTTGCCGCTTATTGGATCACGTGTTCCTGTCTCGTCAGTAAGACGTATAGTAATTAAACATAGTGAATCAATAGAAGAAACAGCGGCAGTATTTACAAAATACATGAGACTTCTTGTAGATAACCCACGGTATTCCCGTGTAGCTTTGGGCTTACCAGGCCTTTTAGTACTGGTTTTCGCCATTTTTTTGGCTCTAAATGTCATCTCGGGTATAAGTATGTATTATTATGGTATAGCAATAGCCACTATCATCGGCGCTTACCTGCTGTTTAAAGGGTTCAGTATTGATAAAGCCGTTAAAAATATTTACAAAGGAATCCGAGAGTATTCTCCTCCACCTTTACCTACGCAAATTTCTAGTTACACAATAATAGCCGGAATTCTCTGTATTGCAGTAAGTGTCTATTTAGGTGTTCAACACGTTAGTGATAATCTGCAACCCCTTCCCATAGATTTTGGAGGCTGGATAAGCGCAACACCTGAAGTAGCAGCTTTGTTTATCAAGGGTATAATGGATCTTATGATTGTTGGAGCAATACTATGTTTAGTTGGCAGAAGCTTAATGTTGTACTTTGAAAGAGACCCTCGACTGCTTAGAACCGTAGCTTTGATTGTGGAAGTTGCATGGGCAAGAATGATCATGGATAGCACAGCCAATCTGCTTCAGCAAGCACGGCCCATATTGATAGGCTTCCAGAATCCGATTTTCACAAGTTTCATATGGTCAATTGTCGTTGGCATACTTATCGGAATAGCATCAATTCTGCTAATTACTATCATAGGTAGGTCATCAGTGAGTTTCTTTAAAAAATCAGAAGAAGTAGACGAGGAACAAAAAGAGGTTATCCCTTAAATTTAATGATAATGTAGTAATCTTTAATTTTACAATTTGGCTTAACATAATATTAAAAGCAAATTGTCTAACATGAGGCTAAACAGTGCTTAAGAACATACTCTCAGTAATTGGTGCTTACAAAGTTTATGAACGATGGTTATGGTATCAAATTAAAAATGATCAAAGACCCGAACACATCGCTATAATCTTAGATGGTAACAGACGATGGGCAAATGAACAAGAAAAAAGTCCTTGGCTTACCGATAAGTGGGGTCATAAGCAAGGGGCAGATACTGTTGAGCAACTTCTTGATTGGTGTAGCCTGCTTGGCGTTAAATACGTTACGCTTTACTCGTTTTCAACAGAGAACTTTTCTCGACAATCTGAAGAAATAGCAAAAATCATGCAGATAGCCGAAGAAAGATTCAAAAAACTGTTAGTTGACAAAAGAGTTCACAAAAACAAAGTTCATGTAAAAGTTATAGGTCGAACAAACCTTTTGCCACCAAGTCTTCAACAAGCCATTGCAGAGGTTGAGAAAGCAACAGAAAATTATGATGACTATGTTTGGAATTTTGCTTTTGCTTACGGAGGAAGAGCTGAAATTGTTGATGCATCAAAGAAAATTGCTAGAGAAATAAAAGAAAATCGACTTCAAATAGATGACATTAATGAAGCAATATTTGAAAAATACCTCTACACATCACATATGACAAAACAGGATCCAGATATGATTATTCGAACGTCAGGCGAAGAAAGACTAAGCGGGTTTTTACTTTGGCAAGCAGCCTACAGTGAACTGCTATTTTTGGACGTTTACTGGCCAGACTTCCGTTTCATCGACTTACTAAGAGCAATTAGAACATACCAACATCGTAGACGCAGATTTGGAAAATAACTAAATCTGCTGTTAAAATTTAGCGCTCTATTTTGAGCGAAACTACCAAACTTTTAAATAGAAATAAACGAAAACGGTACTTGTGAAATGATGCGCAGAGTTTTTCTTCTTGCCTTATGTGCATTCTTTATATTTGGCTCGTTTTCAGGGGTATTTAGTTCTGTTTCGGCTGTAGATTTGATTGAAAACTCGTGGAATGTAATGGCTCCAATGAGTCAAGCGAGAGATTATTTGGGGGTTGTTACAATTAATGGAATGATCTATACTATAGGCGGCAGACAGGCATTGCAAATCGCCCCGTTTACTTATTCTGATAAGCCTGTAGATATAAATGAGCGGTATAATCCTGTGTCTAATACGTGGGTTACTTTGAAAGCTATGCCTACGCCTAGGTCAAATTTTGCTATAGCGGCATATCAAGGTAAAATTTATTGTATAGGTGGCAAAACTTCTGATGAATGGGGCCGAGATATTGTCTGCGAGGTAAATGAGGTTTATGATATTGCTACTAATAGTTGGAGCACTAAAAAGTCTTTACCTGTTAATGGAGGTTCCATGCACGCTCAGGTTGTGGATGGAAAAATTTACGTTCTAAACAGCACTCTTACGTACATGTATGATCCAGTTGCTGATTCATGGACACAAAAAGCGGGTGCAGTCTGTTCAGAGAACGAAATTGCGACTGTTGTTGTGGATGATAAAATATTACTTACTAGCAACATATACGAGTCTTCTGCTTCTTCTTATCCTAGTTGGAAGGGTCTTTTAAGTTATGACCCAAAAACTGATATGTGGAGTGAAAAACAAGCACCGGACGGCGGCTCAGTTGCTGCGGGAGTAACAACGGGCGTTTATGCACCTAAAAAAGTCTATTGCATATCAAGATATGGCTACAACAGAATTTATGATCCAGTAAGTAATACCTGGTCAACAGGCGAGAGAATGGTCAAACCAGGCACAACACTAACAGGGTTTTGCGTAGCTGTTGTAGATGACATTTTATACGTAATTGGAGGACACAACGGATATGACTCAATATACCCGGGAGAACCTACAGCAGAAAATAAGCAATACATCCCTTTAGGGCATTCGGGAGCTATTCCAGATAAGCCGCCAGTTATTACAATACTCTCACCAACAAACCAGATATATTATGACTCTAATGTAGACTTGATTTTTACAGTAAATAAGGCAGTTGTTAAAATGTACGGCTGCCTAGACAACAAAGAAAATGTAACCATCACTGGAAACACTACACTACAAAGAGTAGCCACAGGAATCCACACTATCACAGTTTATGCTGAAGACAAACATGGAAACATCGCTGCCTCACAAACAGTAACCTTCACAATCACCGCTACAAATAACCCTAATCCAACCAACCCTACAACCGATAACCCAACCAACCCAACTTTTGACCTTAATACTGCATTAAACTACCTTATTGCAGTTATAGTATTGTTAATAATTGTCATTGTGATACTTTTATTCATCATTTTTTACAGAAAAAATAAAACAATTGGTGATTCACCACCAGTTAGTTCCTAAAAAAGAAGTTTGCTAATCTACGATCTATGAACTGCGTTTTTACGGTGTATTTTGAGAGTAGCTTCTGTTTAGGCACGTTTTTTGGCGCTAACAATGGAGATAACATCACGATCTTTTAACACTGTATCCTCGCCGATTCTCCTTTTATTTCGTGCATCAACTGCATAAAGGAAGCTTTCACCAAGTTCAGTGTGAATAACATAGGCAAATTGACGTGCAGTTATTCCATTGGGAACCAAATAGGCATCGGGAAGTACTTGCCCGTTATGGTTTGCTAAATGTTCAAGGTCTTCAACAGGGTAAATGGTTATCATATCAAGCATTTTAAAATAGGCTGTATTAATTGCTTCTTGCACACCTGTGGAACCGTTTGTTGTCAAAATTTTTTCACGAATAGATTCTAATGCTTTAGATTGCCCAGCAGACACCTTGTCGGGTGTTAAAATTTTAAAGTCTTTATCGCCCGGCTTATAAGCGATTAACTGTTTTTCAGCTGCACGTCTTAGAGCAAGTTCAGCCTCTGCGGATGCTGGAATTACTGTGTAGTCCAGTTTTTTTAGGTGTTCAAGATTTGCTTGAGCTGTTGGCAGGTCTACTTTGTTAGCGACAATAAGCATAGGCTTGGAAATATGACGAAGGGTATCAACAAAACGGTAAAAGTCATCGTCACTCCAAAGGGTTGGTTTATCAACATTTAAACCGCAGCGTCGAATAGCTTCAGTAATGCTGACCTTTTTTATGCCTAAGCCTGTTAGACGTTCTTCCAATGGGGTTGCTACACCTTTTTTGTCAGCTTCTGCAGTTCTTGCAATTTTTGGCCAATCCTTCTTTAGAAGGTTAATCATCCACATGGTGATTTCACGTTCAAGAAACTGCACATCTTCTAAGGGGTCATGTTCACCAGGTTTGCAGCTTTTGCCTTCACAATCAGTTCCACCCGATGCATCAACAATGTGAATCAAGGCATCTGCTCGGCGGATTTCATCTAGAAATTGGTTACCTAAGCCCCGTCCTTCCCATGCTCCGGGAACTATGCCGGCTATGTCGATGAGTTCAACGGGGATAAGACGTGTACCCTCTATGCAGAGTGAGTTTCTTGGATTATCACTCACTTTGAATTCTTCATGAACACATGAGGTTCTTACATAACCAACACCTCTATTGGGTTTTATTGTTGTGAAGGGGTAATTTGCTATATCAGCTGCCGCAAGAGTTGCAGCGCTAAAGAATGTTGATTTTCCCGTGTTTGGTTTACCTATTACGCCAAGTAATCGAGAGTATGATCTTTGCATGGGAACACTTTCACCGTAGGTTATTGTGTATTATGTATTAGCTATCTTATTTGCGTTTACAACAGAATATGGTTAGTTGTTGCCAAGGTTCATCATTACTTGCCAGCCTTTTCTTCGTTGTATTGACTCAGAATTTGCTGCATCAATGACAAACTGCATATCCTTTTCGCCAAGTTTAGCCTTATAATATTGTTTGTTTACATTAACTGCATTCATGCCCTTAAGCAATTCCGCAGCCTTTGCATGGGCTATCTCGTCAATACTTCTATAACCGCTCTCATATAGGGTTCTTGCAGCGATTGCCCCTATACCGTTGATTCTAACAAGGTTGCACAAACTACTTAATTCTTGCAGTTCGTTGACCTCAATACCTATTTCACGGCTTACTATGGATATGTTGTTGGGATTGATTACCAAATCATATACGTCTTTTGATGTCCTTATGCGCTTATTCAACAGAATAGAGACTATATTAGCAGAAATACCGGGAAAATCAGAGATCGGCACTGGTTTCTGCTCCAGACTTCCTATTCTCTTTTCAAAATGGTCAGATAGTTTTCAGGCACCCCTGTTTTTTGCGGCAAATGCGAAAAGCCGCTGGGTCGAAGATATATTGTTTTTAAGTTCAGCCAAGTTATCAATACCCGTGGCCGCTATTCTGTGGAAATTCTCTTCTAGATTTTCTAATAATATTTTTCGACTTGGTAACAAATTTTGTTTTTTTAGAATTTCCCTATATCTGAGGATGGATATTTTATTCAAATCAACGCTGTACCCCATACGGACTAATCACCTACTTTCATTTTTAATATTATGTTAAATTAACATTATGATTCATTAAATCGCTTATGTTCTACTTTTTAAGGGTTCGTTTTAAGAGATTGACTAGTAAGCGATTGTTTTCTTTGGCTCGGTGTTTAAGGTCAGGGAGCAGCCGTTGAACTTTTTCAATAGATGCTTCTCGTTCGTCCCATGCCTGGTCGATTAAAGCGTTAATTAGCCCTGAATTGATTTTGTTTAAGTGTGGCATAGGAATTTGTAAATGTTCAAGAAAGCCGCCAATTTTGGAAGAGTATGGTAAAGGTACAAATGGTACTTTTTGTAGAGCTGCAAAAATCAGAAAGTGTAGACGCATTCCAATTGCAAAGTCAAAGTATTTCATAAATCTTATAAAATGAGTTTTCATTGAAGTGCAATGGAAAAAGCCTTTTTGCCCTGTTTACTTTTAATTATGGTGGTTGGAAGA
>WRJX01000049.1 GCA_009778385.1 Candidatus Bathycorpusculum sp.
CTTTTCTTTTTCACAAGCGGAACGTTTGTAGTAGCGTTTAATCCTGTTTCCGCTTCAGAATTAGTTGAGGATTCTTGGAATACAAAAGCGCCCATGAGTGAGCCACGAGGGGGTTTGGGGGTTGTTGCTGTTGATGGGAAAATTTACGCTATTGGCGGTCAAACAAATGATGGTTATGTGGGTACTAATGAGCGGTATGATCCTAAGACGGATAAGTGGATTACTTTAGCTTCTATGCCTACGCCACGGGATCACTTCGCCATGGTTGCGTATGAAGGTAACCCTTACTGAACGAAACAGGCATTTTAACAAACATATCAACATTTTTGTCGGGTACTAAATAAAATGAAACCCTCTCCCGCCCGTCAACGATAACCTTATGCAACAATTCACCGCACACCGAATCGCCAAATTCTTTAAGCCGCGCCAAATTTTCAATAACCGTTTCAACCTTCTCTAACTTTTGCCGTAAAGTTTCAACCGTTTCATTACCATGCTCCAAAGATGACAACTGTTTTCTCAAAATGTCAAGTTGCTGATTATACCGGCTTTTCGTATCTTCAAACTCATCACGCGAAAGCAAGCCATCAACATAGGTATCCACCAATTTTGACTTACGCAAAACCAACCTATCAATATTTGCCGCAACCGCCCGCATCTCATCCGCATTATTCGGACTACGCGCAATCTCCAGCCTAACAGCAGCGTCCAACTCTTGGATAACCAAATCCTTATTTTCAATTACGCTATTAAGAACAGCTAAGAAATTCTCCTTTAAAAACCACTCATGCACAGCCTTATTATTACAGCCTCTTTTTTGCCCCTGCGCATTGACTTTCTCCCTTCCATATTTTACCGACTCAGAACACCGCCAAACAATCTGCGGCGGATTTGGTCTTGTTTCGTTGTGCCTGCGTTCAAACTTTGATTTACATTGGGAGCACTGAATTTTTCCGCTCCAAACATAACGGTTTGAGTATCTGCTCCTATCAAGAACCGCCGCCTTTCGCCGTTGTAACTCATTTTGCACCCTGTCAAATATTTCCTTATCCACAATGGGCGCGTGATTATTTTCTACAATGATAAGTTTTTCTTCGCCCTCGTTTGCCTTACGCTTGTGTGTTAAGTAATTGATTGTTAAGGTTTTCTTCTGTTTTAGAGTTCCAATGTATTTTTCGTTTTTGAGTATAATTAGTATGGTTGCCGTTGACCAGTGCGGACTGCCGTTTGGTGATGGAATCCTTCGGTTTTCAAGTTCTTTTTGAATAAGGTAGACACCCATGCCTGACAAATATAGGTCAAAGATGAGCCTTACAGTTTTCGCTTCATCTTCATTAACGGTAAGTTTGCCGTTTTTTGTGTCGTAACCAAGCGCACCCACACCAAAAGCAAAACCTCTTTTCATTTGTTGTGTTTGCCCCCACGTCACCCGCTCAGAGATTTTACGACTTTCTTCTTGCGCAATACTTGACATCATCGTCAAGCGAAGTTCTGCATCAGCATCAAGCGTGTTTATGTTATCATTGAGGAATAACACGCCAACGCCCAAATCCTTTAGCTTTCGCGTGTAAAATATACTATCAAGCGTATTACGCGCAAAACGGCTTATCTCTTTTGTCAGTAATAAATCAAACTTTTTATTTTCAGCATCGGCAACCATCCGCTTAAACCCTACCCGCTTATCCACACTCGTCCCGCTTATACCCTCATCAACATACAACCCGCAAAACTGCCAGTCAAGATTATTACTGATATACTGCTCAAAATACCGCTTCTGATTCTCTAATGAGTTTAACTGGTCGTCCTGCTCGGTTGACACCCTGCAATAAGCACAAACACGCTTCATAAAAACTCATATCCACGCATTACTATTGCTCATTTGTGATTTTTATAGCTTTGGCAGCCCTTTTAATGTAAAGCAGCGTTACATGTACTACAATTGGATAACCTTGCATTGTTTTTAGCTCCGCAGTATCGACAGTAAATGACTTCAATTTCTCGCACTATTTCCCGTTCCTTAACAACTTGAACAGGAGATACTGTTGAAATAGTTGGAGTAAAAACACCAAATGTGTTTCTGTTTAATTCAGCTTGTGTTGACATGAAACTAAAGAGATTTCGCTCTATCAATGGGTCATCTAATTGCATTCTCGTACCAAAAGATATTTTCGTTATTGTTGGCAAGGTGTTGATGTTACTTATTTTGTCACCAATTCCAATTGTAACATCAAATTTTTCAGGTGTGCCTACTATTTGGCAAATAATTGCTCTATTACCCAAGAAATTCTTGTAAGCTTGTACCACATATAACGTAGCTTTGTGAAAATTAGTAATAAAAAAACCTTTGCCAACAAAATGTATCGCTACACTTTTTTGAAGTTGACCAAGGTCACAATTATATCCGTTAAATATTTGCGTTGGTACGTCATTACTCATTGAGGTTTGCCACAGTTATTACAGAATTTACTATTTTGGGATAGTTCCATCCCGCAGCCAGAGCAGAATTTAGACTGAACACCTTCATCTTGTGATGCTTCAACAGGATATTGTCTTGAATAAGACATATATGTGCTCGACATAGTTTGTTTGGATTCAACGGCTAAGAAGGGTAACAATCTTTGATATAATGCCTTAATTGCATATTGACTGCCCATTAAATCAATTATAGAACCAGCATTGGCTTTTTGTGTTTCGATACAATTAACCTGTAGATGTGCCGTTTTAGTGAGTATGCCCGTTTCTTTGTACTTAATGCCCCGAATATTCGTTAGCAATTCGGTGACTACATCATCACTTTTGAAAAACATACCTCGTATAGCGTAGAGAATTAGCCTAATGTCTGTAAGAATAACCGAATACTCTTTTTCGCCATATCTAACATTACATTCACTTTGATATTTTATGCTCTCATTAGGCATTAAATAATCTTCTAACGGCATGTATAGTTTCACATCACTTGTATAATTTGTGTCGCTATTATTTACCTCCATCAATGGTTTTTATAGTTTTTCCTCAACATCATTTATTTGATTAAATTTGATACAAAATAATGCAGGCATACTACTCATATTATATATTATAGCTCCCCCCCCCCCGCCTTGTCAAGCATTTTTTTACAATTTTTTTATTATATTCCAAAAAAATAAACAACAGTTATATATGTGATAAAAGGTGATACAGAATTAAGAATTAAATCGCGAGATAATGAAAAATGGATAACAAGACAATGGGTTTATCAATAGTGTGTGTTGTTTTAGCAATGCTCTTAGTGTTTAGTTTCGTAAACAACTCAACAGTACCAACAGGCAACGATAGTGAAATCAAAAAATTAAAAGATGATAATCAAAGATTGCAGGGCACTATTAATAGTCTGCAAGATGATAATCAAAGATTGCAAAATTCTATCAACAGCTTACAAGGTACTGTCCAAGAATTACGCGACATTATAAATTTGGGGAAATCTACCACTATAGCCAACGGACAAACCATCAACCAACAAGCAGGACAGTATAATTCTTGGACTGTCAATGCCCAATACGCAGGCTATATTTTTGTGCGCATAGATTCATCCACGACTAACCAAAACTTTGCGAGAGTAAGCTATACATCCAACGGGGGTCAAGGTTCTCATACAATAACTTATAACCAACGCGTAGACATAAGTTCTTCCGGCGGCTGGACATGTTTTCCTGTACTCCCCGGAACTGTTACCGTGTATATAGGAAATTCAAATCTAATCAATGGAGCAACTATGACTGTAACCGCAGAATACTGGTACTAACAACCATTTATTTTTCATCTTATATAAAATACATGTTTTTTACCCTTTCGCGTTTTTTGAAGTTTTTCCAGTTCTTCACGAGTTATGAGTTGTCTTTTGTGCAATTCTTTAAGTATGCCAATTTAAAATGTTGTACAACATTTTCAGAATTGGACATAATAATTGCCCATAGAATAGCATATCCATAGGCAATAAAATTTTTAGTTGTTCTAATTATGCAAATAACGCAATGTTATCGCACAGTCGGCTTAAATTTTTCTTGTTTTATTGTGCCACTTGTTTTATTTTGTTGCCCAAAATTATACGTTACGGATTTATATCCATCTAACGTAGAACTCCCTGTGAAACTATTAGGAGTTATTTTACTGTCAGACCCTATATAATTCCCCGCCCACATCGGAAGATTTGCCTCGTTAAGAACTTCCTTAACAATCTTTTTAAAATCTATATTCTTTTTACGTATGCGATTTGTAATTTTTTCATTTTCACCTAATTCTTTTACAAGTCGAGCTTTCAATTTATTTGCAAAATCATCTAAATTTTCCTTAACATTGAGCAAATCTCTTTTTGGATACATATCAAGAAAATCATTCACGTCATCATCAATTGCTGACAACGTCCTTTCTATAGTCGATGCGCGTACTGTCGGGTCCATAAGCTTTTGCGCGTGTTTATTATAATGGTTCGACATTTCAGAGAATTCTTCACTTAACTCTTTATGTATATTCTTAAGTAACCCCACCGTCCACTCTACCGTCTTGTTGGTCACATTTTGATATTTCGACAACACCCATCACTGCTTTCTTTGAAAAAATTAAGTATGATAAAATTTTTAAATATAACGTATAAAAGACAATAAATTGAAGAATTATCAATACTTTACTTATTTTTTATTATAACACTATCTCTACCGTTTTGTCAAGACCTATTGTGGAAAAATTTCGTAAATTGAAACTAAATTTATTGACGGTTTTATGCCTAATAATCTCCAGCATATGAAACGTACTCTGGTTTCAGTTTAGCCATTTCAATGTTATATTCTCTGTATAACGTAGATAATTTCGTAATGCTATCATCAGCCTTACATCGTCCTGTTATATCCGCATTCATAAACGGCGCAGGATTTGTTGTTTCATGTTCATCATCTTTCCACAGTTTATCAAAAAATTTGATATAGAATAGAAGCTTATTGGTTTCTTTAGAAAAACTGCCCCTTGTAAGCATACCACCCTTATAAGCCTCTATTGTTTCCCAAACATAGTTGCCTCCGTATATACCAAAATCTGGTTCTACTCGATTTTTCCCTTTAGTTTCTTCTTTGAAGCGGTCATCATATATTTTTTTCTCAATTAACTTGAATTCATACTTGTCTTTTTGGTGAAGCGCAAGGCAAAATTGAATCAGAGGCTTAAATTGTTTATTGCCTTTAGAGTCAATAATAAAATCGCTCTCCTGATCGAAAATGAATATTCGACGGATATTTGTTATTTTTTCTTCTTTAACTTTTTGATGAATATTACTGATAAAATCTTTCCCTGGTGGATTTAACCACCACTTAATGCCTTCGCAAGTACAGGTAGCGTAAAAAAAATTACAGTCTTTTTTGTTAAACACGTTGTAAATAGGATTATCGTTTTCCTTTAGCCTACGGGCTGTACAAGTAATATATTTGAGGTTTGACGTTCCAGTCATCTTTTCGTCTAAAACCTTAAATTCGTCTGCATACCATTCAACAAAAAATTTGTCTTGAGGGTCTTTCTTTAATTCATTGTAGCCTTTGTCCACTTTGTTTAATGTTTCATTACTTATTTTGACAGAATCTACAGTAGAAGCAACTTTAGAACTGTGCTTATGGATAAAATAAATTTGTGGAATCAAAAAAACCAAGGCACCAATTAGAACACTTCCAACCAATTCTGCGCGAAATAGGTAAAGCCCAGCAGGAATACCAAACACACTTACTATTAGCCACGATATTTGATAGATGTCGCTTTTCGAGAGGTCTTTCCTTGAAATCGATAGTTTTGGTCGTTTTGCCATATTTAACATAAAATGGTAATGCAATTTTTAAACTTTTTTGAAATTTGAATAACTGTAAAAAGCCTTACTCTGCCCCTGTCCTTCTCGTTTGGTTGCGGCACGAGCGGAGAGGACTTTGACAGAAACGGTGCCCTTGGCAGAGAATCGCGGCAGGTCAAAGTCATTTGAGCATACCGCCTCATTTGAGGCGTAACGCCTCGTAGCGAGCGCAATATTTTATACTCGTAGAGTGCAATTATAATAATGTGGGCGGGTTTCACGTCAACAACAATCTAAAACACGTTTCAATATTTATTTCACTTCCCGCCCACACTCTCACAAAATAATTAACGGCTTCGTTCGATTGTTCGGGTGCGGTCTTTTGTTTTTTCGCGTTCTTGTTCAGCCTCTTTGGTGCGTTTGCGTGTGTTTATCAGGGTTTGGGCGTGTTCTTGAGGTAGCTTTTCTATGACTTTTTGAAAACTTTCGTCAGGGATAATGTTTAGCCGGCGGTCGATTCGTTCTTGTAGCAGTCTGTCGCGGATGTTTTCGGGTGGTTTGTTTAGTTGCTCCAATAATTTGTCGAGGTGGTTTTTGTCGTGTTGAGTTTCGGCAAGGAGCTTTTGGGTGTGGTAGCCTAACAGGATTTTGTCTTGTTTTTCCATAATGTCAAGTATGGCGGCGTTTTTCGCGCTTAGGTCGGATTCTTTTTTGCGGACTTTTTCTTGTATGCGCTTAATTTCTTCGGGTGCTTGGCTTGGGTCAACGTAGAAACGATTTTTAAAAAATATTTCCGCTCGCCTTACGTCCTGTTGGGCTTGTTTTATCGCCTCATCAGCCTCTTGTTTCTTTATCCATTGTAAAAAGTTTAGATTTTGGCGGGTTTCCTGTAGCTCCGCAACCTTGTTCTGTAATACATCAATATTTTTAGCGTGTTCATCAATGCTTTCAGCACGGAAATTTAAGCGCGGAAGCTCTTCACGAATTTTATTACGTTCGGGTATCAGGTCAGATAATTCTTTTTCGCGCGCGATATAATATTCTTTTAGTTTGTTTAGGTGCTCTGCCGTTTTTTCAATAGTGCGTTCATTGTCAACGGAGTTTTCATTTGTTGCGATAAACTCATTTTTAGCATTCTCCGCACTTTCGGTTAATTCCTGCTTGTGCTGTGCTTTTTCGGCGGCACGTTCCTCGTTGCGCTGTTTGATTTCGCGGTTACGGTCGCCACGCTTGGAGCGTATGCCTTTTTTCTCCAACGCTGTCGCGTATGCACCCAAATGTATAGTCGGGTCACGGTCAATCCCCTGCGCCTTTAAGGTGCGATGGTCAATACGCTCTTCAAGCCCTTTTTCCTCAAACTTGCGATTATTGATTTTCGCCCAATTTTCACGCCAGCTTACAAGCTCGGCGGTCTTACTCCAATCACGATTTATATTTCCAAACCCATCAGGCGTAACGTCCCGCAAAGTCAACATAATATGCGCGTGCGGATTACCCTTCCCCTTGTCGTGCAGGGCAAAATCCGCAATCATGCCCTTAGCAACAAAATTCTCCTTTATGTATTCTCGTAAAAGTTCAATGTTTTCCTGCAACTCAAATTCTTTTTGCAGGGCTACCTCAATTTCCCGCGCAAACTGGGCATCCACCCGCTTTGACCTCTTTTCTACAAAGTTCCAAAGAGCTTGGCGGTCTTTGTATTCTTCGGGTGCGTTGTCGGGTAGTATTATTTCGTTGTGTATCACGCCTTTTTTGCGTGTGTAGTCATGGGTTATTTGGTCGCCCTCAGCGTATATTTTTTGTCCTGCTTGATATGCCGCATGTGCAATTGAGTGGAGCTTTTCACCTGAACGATACGCCGAAGAGCCCACAGCAGAACGTCCTGAGCTTCGTCCTATTATTTGGACGGTTAGGTGGTAAATTGCCGTTACGGATACCCCCGTAAAGCTATCTCTGAAAAACCCGCAAACCCGCATGTTTCAAGGGCAATTTCGCAGAAATTGCATAAGTGCGCCCTTCTTATTTTTCGAGCATTATCAACAAAAAAAGAGAAATTAACAGAGCCAGCCATAACAGGATAGACCCGTTTTAGAAAAGACCGACGGCAGGGAAAGACCCGACCCGCTTTTTGCACAGCACAAAAATGCCCTTGCGTGGCGCGGTCAGCACACCCAACAGGGGCAAAAATTTTTATAAAAATTCGGAGTGTCAACTTTGCTACACTCCGATATATATTTCAATTTGTGCGTTCAGATATAGTGTGGCTATCTTTGAGCTACACTGATTTTCTATAAACCGCCTGTTTCGCTCATACAGTAAAGATTTACTGCATAGGTGGTAGCGTTCCTTATTTTGGTCCAGTGTTTGTAGCGCAAGGCACAGATGTGGTTGAAGTTTATGATCCCGTTAATGATACGTGGAGTAAAAAAGCGTCCTTACCAATTAGCACAGGTTCACTGACAGCTTGTGTGATAAATAGCCAACTTTTTGTTATAACCTGGGATGGGCAGACGTATATGTATGATCCATATGTCGATAGTTGGAGCAGTAAAGCGTCCATACCAGCTAATATAATATATACGACAGCTCATGTAATAAATGACCAAATTTTTGTTATAACCCAAAGTTACGAGACTCCGTGGGAGATGTATATGTATAACCCCACTACGGATTCATGGACAAAGAAAGCTAACCCCTCTACATCAGACAATAATGTATTTGTGGTGGTAGACAACAAGATCATAATGTGTAGCCATCTAATAACATATCTAACGCCAATGTATACTGAAAGTGCTGTTCCGTTGAACCTTAGAATTTATGATCCCGAGACAGATACGTGGAGTGAAATAAAAACAGGTCTTAAGTCTATGTGTTTCTGTGGTCTGTTTGTTGGGGTAACATCTGGTGTTTATGCGCCTAAGAACGTCTATGTTTTCGGAGGCGAACAAATAGATAGAGATACCTACCAAACGTTTACTTGGGTTTATGACCCTATAGGTGATACTTGGTCAACTGCTAAACCTATGTCTATGGAGACGCTAAATAGTGGTTTACGTAACATAATAGTTGTTGATGATGTTTTTTATGTAATAAATGAATACGGTACTGTTGTTGAGCAATATGTACCAGTTGGGTATGATGGCCCACTTGGCTATCAGACGCCTCCAGATGCTACTACACCATCTGTTTCACTTGTTCCCTCTGAATCTGAACATTCAGGGGCTTTCTTAACTGGATCTGTTGTAGATGTAATAGTTCTAACTGCCGGTGTTGTTGTTGCAACATCCTTGTTTTTCTATCTACTAAGAGGACGAAAAAGATCTAAGAGTGATAAGTATGAAAAGTTGTAGTCTCTATATTGTTATTCTTTTTCATAAGCGAATCATTTGTAGCAGCATTTAATCCAACTTTAGCCTCAGAGTTAGTTGGAGACTCATGGAATTTTTTTACCATTTCATTGTCTTGTAGAAGTCATTAGATTAGGCTTTAGGCCGTTTTCTGTTTCCATAATGTTGAACCAGTCTGTCTTTATAATGGTAAACCGATCTACTTTTCTACCGTCAAAAGTCCATTTGCAAATACCAGTAAACTATGCAATAGAGCAGTTACCACTGCTCACTCGAGAACTTTTTTTTATTTAGGCGCTCCTTTTTAAAAGCCTCAGAACAAAAAACAAAAACAATGTGCCTATCACAATGACAACGCAAATTAAACATAGATTTTAATTTCAAATTCAAGTCATCATCACATCCCCAGTATGTTATATCAATACGTATTAAAACATAAAAAATACAATATATCCATATTTCCACATCATCCCCATATTAATACCAAATTAATACCACACAACCTCCAGAAACGCCAACAACTGAGTTGTCTTTTGGAACGACAGTTCGGGGTTCAATAACAACTACAACTAATTCAAACAGGTATAAAATTGTATTAACACAGGCAGGTAGGTTAACACTAACTATTCCCAGAGACACCACTAATTATCTTTCATATTTATCAATAGAATGGTTTGACTCTGATAGTGTACAGATTAGGCGCGATACTCCGTTTTTTCGTCTCCATCTACTAAATATAACCAGTATGTAGATTTGGAAGCTGGTACTTATTATATTGAAGTCGCTAAAGACTACACTTACACTGGAGTCTATGAGTTGACCACAACTTTTATTCCTTTTCGAAGGTACGAAGCAGATTCAATCAGGAGAATCTCACTTTCGGAACTTTCGTACACACTTTAACCTGAAACCTATAAAAACATGCGAATTGAAAACACACACAAACAATCTAGACTATATGCATACACCACATATTTTTGTGTGCAGATGCCATATATTTGGAGTATTCCGTATTTTGAAATAACCTTATTAAGGGTAGGAGGAATTAACCACCTACCTGTCTGTTACGTTATAGCAGATAGGAACTAAATTTGAAAACAAGAAATTTCAATGAATTACCGCAACCTTGCGGTTGCGGTATCTCGACCTATTGGTGTTTAGACTTCTCGATGTAGTGTTTGATTGTTTCAGCA
>WRJX01000050.1 GCA_009778385.1 Candidatus Bathycorpusculum sp.
CATTCGACACAGGATTAGGCAATACAAACACCACAACACAAATACACACCGCTAGTTATATAGTTAACGAAAAGTTATACTGCTATAGCATGTGGTATTTAGTAATTATTGGTTTCTCAAAAATTCGGCGAACATAGGGTGAAATAGACTGTATTTTCCCCGACCCTGTTTTAATAAAAGCTCTTTTTTCTCCAACATTGAAAACAACTCAGCAATGTTACCGAATTTTTTAAACTCAACTGGAGAAACAAACTCTCTTTTTGTTTCAGCAATTGCAATCATAAGCTGCCTTTCCTTCTCAGAAGCTGTCTGGAACTTTTGTGAAAAAATCATTTCACCCAGAGCAAAGCCAAGCATCTTACAAATCTTTTAACTCTATATGCACTTTTTCACCGGCACACATCAACAACTCAAACATGGAGAACAGTATTAGATAGGGGTGTCCATTGGTTTTTTCTGTAATGACTTTAATCACTTCATCATCGATTGTAGTAGTGTTCCCAGCTACTTTTAGTCTAACATTAATGGATTCTTTAGCTTCAGTGAAAGTGAAGGGTTTAAGGTCAAAGCGTTTAAAGAATCTAACAACGGGTTCAGCCATATCAGCTATTTCTGAGAACAGTAACGACTGAGCAGTTACTACTAAGGAGTAGTTACAGTGTCTATTAACGAGTTCTTGGAAGGCTGTTCTCAGATTAAGGTAAGCAGAGTCTTCAGCTCTAATGGGGAAGTAGTGCAGGTCATCGAACATAATGAAGGCTATTTGTACCCCTGAGGGCTTAAGATACTGTTACCATAGTTGCTGTAAAACATCAGTTAGACTGGTTGTTGGTGTTTTCCATCTGTGCGCCTCTGAGCAGACATTACGCATAGATTTAAATCGATTTCCCATTTGTCTACCTCTTCTTTGATTTTGGGCAGTCCCTTTTTTGAGGCTTTAATTGTTGTTTTTACTGTTCTGAGAAATCTTTCGGTGAAGGTATCCCAGCTTTGGCAGTATTCGGGCATTAGCGGAAAATAGATGCAAACGCACCGTATCTCGTTTTGTAGCGCTTCAAGAGCAATTTCTCTAAGTTTGTATACCAAAGAAGTTTTACCCTGTCCCCACATGCCAAGTATGGCATAATTTAGAGGAGCAGGTGGATCAAGTTTTGCAGAATTTTGAACAGTCTGCTTGAAATATAGTAATTGCTCTGTCCTATCTGCAAAGCATATGGGTTAGGCTGGATGATGAGGTGAAAAGGGATTGATATTGTGATTTTTGTGATGATCGTGATTTTTCATTCAGTTATCCCCATTAAGGTTGTATCGCTGGATTTTAGCGATACCGTTACATGTCCAATGGATAAGCCGTCCACCGTAGTAGGTGCCTTCTTCTGCGTTAACTTTTTCCGCAGATAGAGCATGTTTTATAGCCCATGTGATGTTTGTGATTGTAAAACGTTTGCGTTTTACAAAAGAAATATCCATAGAAAAATTAAGATCAACACAACTAAGCTCTACAATTCACTATCAAGCGTTTTTAACACAATTTAGGCAGAATTAAACCATCTAGATAGCTAAATAGATGAACGGAACTACCTCTTCTTCATCGAGTGTAGAAATTCACAAACCAAATCTGTACCAAACGGGTGTAGAATCCACTGCTCATCTCTCTGCTTTAGAGACCGTAGATAAATAAACTTGACACTTTTCTGAACCCCTCAATGTATAGAGCAACACCACCTTGGATAGGTGTACTGCCGACTTTAATTCCTGACGATTCATAGCCTTGGGGTCATATTTTGACAGGGCTCGTGTGTGAACAGAATGCAGTACAGGTCAGAGTCATCTAATGGTATTATATTATCGTTATTTAAGGACAGAACCATTTGGGTTGTATCCCTACTTACGTTTATTGGCATGTCTGCCTTTCCTCATATTAGTTTACACGCCAGCGATGGCAACGACGTAAAATTTAACTATTTCCGCATTTCTGCGGTGTCTATGCTAGTAATCTCTCAAACCTTCCAAAACTCAGAGACTACACTTACTCTCACCTTGCTATGTTGTAAAGCAAACATAACAAACGCAGGTAAAGTGAAAGTAAGCTTTACCATCACACGTTAGTTCTAAGCAATTACCGGAATATAGCAGGCTGTTTCACCTTGTTTATGAGTTTTTCAGCGACTTCAGCACATACGCCACCTTCTTGTGGCAGGTTCCAACACTAAACTTGCAGGATTATGAAATAGTGCCAAAACATTTTAGACTTAAAGTCACACTTAATATAGCTATCAGTTTCAGCCATCTTGTGAGGAAACAACAATGAAAAAACACAGTAGAAAAACCGACACGCCTACCTCGTCTGAAAAAGTATTTAAGTTATCTACTGCTGTTTGTGATAGCAATAGCAAAAAGATGTTAAATGTGAAGCCATGCCCAATTCCTGACCTTGAAGGCAAAGCAGCCGGAAGACTTTGAACACAAAATCAGCAAAGAACCCACCGAACTACAAAAACATATGATAAAAGAAGGCATCGACGTTTTTTCCCAAACAAAAAAACATAAAAACACAAGTGAACTACTCGCCCCTTCCCAGACTGTGTCAAAACTATATCGATACCCATTTAACTAGGTGCATGATAAGTTCAGTTCAAGTTGATGGTGTAAGGTTATGGAGTATATTGCTGGAGAACACCGTACTCAGAGTATTTTGTTTCCTGATTTATTGGATAACTATGTTTCACAAGAAAGTCCTGTACGTGTAATAGATGCTTACATTGGCAATTTGAATCTTAAAAACTTGGGATTTACCATCTCAGAAGCCCAAACAGGTCGTCCACCCTACAACCCGGCAGATCTACTCAAACTCTACATCTATGGATACCTAAACAAAATACGATCCAGCCGCCGACTAGAACAAGAAACAAAACGCAACCTCGAACTCATGTGGCTACTAAAAAAACTATCACCAGACCACAAAACTATCGCCAACTTTAGACACAACAACCCAACCGCACTAAAAAACACCTTCAAAGACTTTGCACGACTCTGCATAAAGTTAGACCTCTACAGCAAAGAACTAATCGCCATAGACGGAAGCAAATTCAAAGCTAACAACTCTAAAGACAACAACCTTACAAAAAACAAAATAGCCAAACGCATAACACACCTCGACAAAAAAATTGACGAAATCCACCAAGAAATGGACAACACTGACCAAAAAGAAACTATTGCAGAAGAAAAAACAAAACCAAAAACAGAACAACAAACCAAAGAAATCCTAAACCAACACCTCGCTGGACTTAATGCACGTAAAGGAATCTATCAAGACTACACCAAAGAACTTGAACAAACTGGCGAAACACAAAAATCCTTAACAGACCCCGATAGCCGACTAATGAAACAAGCTAACGGTAATTCAGATGTGTGCTACAACATACAAACAGCTGTTGACGCAAAAAACAAACTCATAGTTGACTTTGAAGTAACAAACGCTGTAAATGATTTTAACCAGTTAAGTGGTATGGCTAAGAAAGCTCTTGAAGTCTTTGAAGTAAACAGTTTGTCGGCTGTTGTGGATGCGGGGTTTGATTCTGCAACAGATATTGCTAATTGTTTAATGCATGGCGTTGAGGTGCATATTGCTGGTGTTGAAGAGTTTGATGTTTGCGTGCCTTGTAGTAAAGAGGAAGCGCAAACAGGTGAAATATTATCTCAGGTCAATGGTCGTTGTGTGTACATTGCGGAGCGTAATTTGGTTCTTTGTCCAATGGGTAGAGTGTTGTATCCTGGTTGTTATTCTAAAAAGTCAAAGGATGTGTCGTTTTATAATTCTGCAGCGTGTCATAGTTGTGTTTGTAGGTGTGTGAAGGGGAAGCGTAGGAGTTTTGCTATGGTTATGCGGGAAGAGAAATTTAGTAAAGTGTATGATGAATCGAATTTGTTTGTTAGGCAGGTTAGGGTAAAATCTGATAAGGGGCTTGTTTTGTTGCGTAAAGAGGTTGTGGAGCATCCGTTTGGTGTTCTTAAGCGTGTGATGGATATGGGTTATTGTTTGTTGAAGGGTTTTGATCTTGTTAGGGGCGAGTTTTCGCTTGCTTTTTTGGCGTACAATTTAAAACGTGTCATAAATCTTGTTGGAGTACCAAAACTCATACAAGCGATACAAGCACAATAGAGCATCAGGCTATTTTTTTTTGATTTTAACATATCATACTGCTAAATTACTGAGTATTTTTAACGCTCTAATCGAAATTTCATAATAACTTTTGACACAGTCTGTACCGCGGCAGGTATTCTGCTAGGTTTTTTATAAAACCGCCAACACGCACAAAGAGATAATAAATGAGTACTAACAATAACTCTCCTGCTCAGAGAGGAACTTTACGGTAAAAAAACTTTGATAAACCGATTTATCAAGTTTTAACTGCAGCCATGATGATGAGCTTAGGTTAAATGATTTCCTTCACAAGGAAGCTTTTGAGTATCAACAAGAAGATATGGGCGTTACATACCTCTTCTACAATAATGACAATGAGATTGTTGGCTACGTCACAGTAGCTATGGGTTTATTAGGAAAAAAAGAACGCCCTTATCAACTGAGGGGGATGATAAAACACATTTTCCAGCCCTTTGGTTGGGAAGATTAGCTGTGCATAACAAGCAAAGAAAAAGGGGGTTGGGACGTATCTGATTAAGTGGTGTATTGGGTTTGCTAAAAAAGCCTCTGTAGATATGGGGTGTCGCTTTATAGTTCTGGTAACAAAAGAGGGTTACAGAACAAAGTTCTATACAAAACGTGGTTTTCAAAAGTGCATTGTTTAGATGAAAACAAGAAAATGTTGTTTTTTGACCTAAAAAACGCAAAATCATAGAGGGTTAACTTAAATTTAAATGCCCTACCGCTTGATATTGGACAAAAAAGATGACGGGTACTGTTATTCCTTTAGTTTAAATGGGTCTATGCAGTACTTTTTTCTGTAGTTTGGTTTCTTGTTGTTAGTTTCCATTCTTTGATGTAGAATAGGTGTGCATTGCCTTTCGCATTTCTACGGTAAGTTCATGCACACCGCTCCCAAGAACCAGACTTATCTCTTCAGGACAGTCTTCAAGCCATACCGCTAAGATTTGCCCTTCTACAGTTTTCGTTAATGTTATCTCGACAGGTAGTGGTAGTTCTTTTTCTTTGTTTGTGAATTTTGCTTTTGTTGATCCCCATAACCCAAAAAGCCAAAGAAGCAAAACCACCACCCCTAAACAAGGCTTTACCAGAAAGGTTACCCTCAAACATACGACGAAAAACATAAAACCCACTCCTACGAAAACGCCAAAACCACCTAAAACCAGCTTTTTTAACAAAGCCTCTCCACAAACTTCAAACACCAAGCCAACAACAACCCACAAAATTCAGCACCCTCAAACAGTATACGCTGTTAAACCACCCCTTAACCAACAACCATACCTGTAACACTCTTGCTTTATAGCTCCTGAAGCATCCGCAAACCAAGACACCTAAACACGTTACGTATCAACACCAAAATCGTAAAAAGCCCATTTACAAAAAACACCCAACCCTACTACAACTTCTTCGTAAACTAACATAAACAAAAAAATAAAAATGGAAGACGGCTTATCCGTCTCTTGATGTTTTATGGTGTTGTGACTTTGGTTTTTAATTATGCCTGTTAAGGAAGCTCATAATCCAAAGCATACCAGGCTTCAATGGTCATCATGCCGCCACAAGTACATCCATTCTGACCACCATACCACAGCCAACCGTCGTGCACACCATCGACGACAAGACCTAAGTAAACATAGTCATGTTTACACAGCTCACCAAATTCAATGCCGGTACCGGTTCCATCAGAGCATCCAATCCATACGATACCACGACGGGTACAGTCGGGGTTGACAATGTCTACAACTGTCATCGTCGCGCCGCTTCTAATGCTGGTAATGACGATAATTTTGCCGTTACCTTCACCCAACCCTATGACTAGCTCATGAGGAAGAGTAAGGGCTATGGGGTCGTATCCATCAGGAGCCCACAAGACATTATGCTTACCATATATTTCGTTGTTGACTGTGTTGTCTCCATAGCTCCAAGTGACTTCACCGTCAATGGCAATTGTGAAGTACAAACCATCAGCAGCTTCACCTGGATAGATCGCTTTCCAGACAAGGTTATAGTTTTCTACTGGATTGCCTTCTTCGTCATAGCCTAAGCCGCCTTCGAATACTGTCGTCCAAACTTCCTTAAACACGTAACTGCCAGGAGCAAGCTCTGTCGCAGTAACTACACCTTTTGCATCAGTAGGATACGTTCCGACCAAGATGTCATATTTATTTGTCTCTGCATTAAACTTGAACAGCTCAAACTCGAATTCACCAGCTTCAACAGGCAACAAACCAGCGTATTTTACCTTGTTGAAAGAAACCTCAAAGAATTCTTCATTAGGAACTATGTAATTGATGTAGGTTAAGCCGTAGATTGGAACAAGTTGTGGTTGACAGTATTCAAATTCAGCCACATGTTTTTCGCAGACCATGTAAACAAGATCTACAATCTTACCGTTTCCCTTGTAGTTTTCATAATTGCCAAGTACATCTTCTACAGCCGCTTTATCTTCGACATTTAAGTTAACGCCATTCCAAGCCGCATCGTTAATATCAACAGCACCAAGTAATGCCCATATAACTGTCTGTGTGACAACTCTGGTATCATTCAAAGGACCATAGTAGTCTTCGATATAGTTGAGGGCAGAAAGGAAAGCATTGATATCATGACCTTCGATTTGGAAGAAAGCAGTAGACAAAGAGCTGTCTTCTACCATATAGCCTGCACAACCAAGACCGTTATCACCTGCAAAGTTTTTGGAACCAGCATGAGCACAGAAAGAAGCGTACTCTTGGCCAAATTTATCACTGTCAGGTAAAGCGTTTGTAATACCGATATAAAATAGGTCACCAGCGTTGTTAAGACCAGGATAACCCAATATTCCGGGACCAACCTTGCGGTCGTTATAGCCGTTGACTATAGTGTATAACGCATCTTTATCGAAATCAGATCCGAAAGTGAATGTTGTAGCACCAAATTTAAGGCTATCTTTATCTAAACCAATTACACCAGTTTCATCGATAGTAATCAGTACACCATCGTTAACAGACTTTACATTAGTTCTAGTTCTATCGTTATACATGATTTCAACAAGATAGTAGTTGCCTACAGGGATGTCTTTGAAAGTAACGGTATCACCGACAGGATTAGCAGTAGCAATAGGAGTCAAATCAACAACTGGAATAACACCACGCGCGTCATATGACTTTTGCTCATAGAGCGCAAAGCTTATGGTATCCAATATATCATTCACCCTCTCATCAGGGATTTTTGCGGTTTTATCGCCACTATACTGCACTATCTTTGTAAAAGAGAAACCACCAAAGGTAGCCACGTTGTTTTCGAAAATCATGTTGCCAGGAACCTCGAAGCCAAAGATAAGACCACACGGGTTGTTTGTGTCGTCATAATCGTCATTAGCGGACCCAGTATTTTCTGTTCGTACAGAGTTAGCAGCTACGATAATGATCTCGTTCACTCCTTTATGTAGGGTAATGTAGATTACGTAAGCGTGTTGCCAGCCTTCAGCCCATCTACCATCAAAGTCAGACGCCATCAGAGCCCCAAAGATTTCGAGATCAACATCAGCACCAACGCGCAATTTAGAATCAGGTGAATTTAAAGCAACCTCTAAAGCCACTTCGGTCCAACCAACCAGTTTTCCATTTACATAGACAACAGCCGCATTGTCAGCTGCAAAATAGAACGGTACAGTAACAGAGTCATCAACTGCGACTTCAATTTTTGTTTCAAATACACTACCGCGCACACCATAAATATAGGTGTCCTTGGCATCCCAAATCCACTGAGCACCCATATCCTTTAACGCTTGATAATTCGCATTGCCTCCAAGTGCATTATCCCATACATCGGGGAGCACATACACCTTGCCTGTTCCGTCATGTGAGACTACTGTACCGTATGTGCTGCTACTGACGTAGTTTTGAGTTGCTCTTGTTCCATCGCCTACAACGGCGTTTTCTTCAACGAAGATGTACTTGGGAGCGGCCTCTTTGAATATTGTTGCGGCATAATCGCCGAGAACCTCAACAACCATATACCAGCCAGGTTTTACTTGTGTAAAAGCGATTTTGCCATCCGCAGTGAATTTACCGGATGATACAGGCGCAGCTCCGAGTTTGTTGCCGTCATTACCAGTCGTTGCCCAGAGCTCAAATGTGATATCATCGACTAATAGGTCTAGGTCAATGTCAGTACCTTCGAGACCCTCATACCATTCTGCAAGTTCGATGCCATCGACATACTTTTCGAGCGTGAAATCGTGTCTTGGATCTGGCGGTGATAGGACAAGTTTGTTCTCGAACAAGATAGCTGCTTTGTCACCTGGTTTCAGAGTTAGAGTGATGCCGTTGGAGATAGTCTTGTAGATACAGCCACCGTTATAGACATATGCGTTCTTAAACTGGAAATTTTCCGGCATTTTGGTCTCGGTGATTGTGACGGATTTACCGTTAATGGCGGTGTTCCAGTCCGTTATTTTGACTTCGCCAAAATCCTCTTCGTTAAGACCAAGCTTGAAAGCACCGTTGTTGAATTCCAGTTTATTGTTGTACGAGAAGACTTCAAAAGGTTTCCAAATCAAGCGATTATTTGCATCGTACCAAGCTTTCGCAAGCAGAATCTGTGCGGATTTGTACTGGCCGTCGATGAAAACCATGTTGATGTTCTTGAGGGTGTCGGGGGAATCTTTGCCTTTGTTGTCTTTGCCCATTACTTCCTTGGGAATGCCGTAAACGTATACACCGTCTTTCACCACGCCAGTTGCTTTGCTGATTTCATATTTGTAGTAGCTGTTTGAGGTCTTTGCGGTCAGGTAGAATACTCCACCTTCAAAAAGACCGAACACCCAGTCCTCTACGAGGAATACGCCAGGCATTTTCTGTTTTTCATCCCAACGGAAATATACGCCAGGATAATCGCCACTGTGTGCGTTAGACGAAATCTTATCACCTGCCGCGTTTCCACGGTCATAGTACACGCCTACGCGTTGATTACTTGCAGCTACCGTACTGTACTTGTCGTCCCAAGCAGGAGTGCCAGCTGCAGGTGTTGGTGCTGCGTTTGTTGGTAGGGGCATTGCTGCAAAACAACCAACAACAAGCGCAAGCACAAATATTATTGAAATAGACATTTTTACGTTATTTCTCATTTTGTCACCATAACTATTTTTTTTAAATATATAGAGGCCCTAAAGCGAAACCACAAATAAACCATGCTCCATTAATCAAAATATTCCTGAACTGGACATATTCCACATTAGAAATGTGGTGTTAACTAAATATGCCATCGTGTTGAGTGTGTCGTTGACTTAAAATTTTGCATACAAGGATAGGGTTAAATCAACCATTTGTAGTGAGCAGAAGTCAACACAGACTCCCCCCACGAAAACAGTTGGTGGTTTCATAATTCTTCCAGCATCGGCCGCAGCCGATGATGCACTCTTCCATGAAAACATCCAGTTAACTATTTGCCATTTACGTAACCCGCTTTAACAAGTAAGTCCAAAGCCTCTTCAAAAGGTACAGACAAGTCTCGCGCCTTAATCACCCTCTGCCGCCGCTTAAACTTCAAACCATCCTCAAAAAACACTCCCCCACAAACAAGCAAATAATACATAACCCCAAGCATCTTTCCATCCAAAGCAACAACCGCAACCCCATTACCCCTACGCGCCCTCACCCGCAAATAAAACCGCTTAAACTTAAAATCACTTCTAACCCCAACAGCCGCCAACGCACACTGAACCAAAACACGCCTAAACCACCTATAGAACCATACTTAGTAATAAGGCCATTCCAACGCTTCTCCCCACCCTACCAAAAGAGAAGGAACAATACCGCAACAACTACACACTTCTTTCTCACCGCTAAACCGTTTAACATCCCCCAACACAACCAAACATAATACTCATCTGCCAAATACAGGCAATAAAAAGCATTCTGACAAAAAGGCAATAAAAAATAAAGCGGCTATACGCCGCCTCTAAAGAGATACTTTAAGAGAGAAGGCAACTATTGCACCTCTCCCTGATTTGGTGGCATTTAAAGCTGTTTTAAGACCTAGGTGGAACATATCTACCGTATTTGATGCTTTCAGGATCTTCAGGATCTTCAGAGCCAAGCTTGATTTCGGGAAGAACATTGTCTGGCAAATACTCGACACCAACGTAATTATCAGCTAAATACTCGACACCAACGTAATTATCAGCTAAATACTCGACACCAACGTAATTATCAGC
>WRJX01000051.1 GCA_009778385.1 Candidatus Bathycorpusculum sp.
TCCTCTCTCATTACTCCTCCAACTAATAAGATTATAGCTGATACCGCAAAGGCTAGTGCTATGTTGGCATCTACATCCTCTCTCATTACCCCCGAAACAGCGGCATATGTCGGTCATAAAACCAATAAGACCTTCCATTTACCATCTTGTAGTGCTCTACCTCAAGAACAAAGTAGAGAATACTTTGCCTCCCGGCAAGCTGCAGAAGACGCCAAATACACACCCTGCGTTAAGTGCAAGCCATGATAACCGTTGTCAAAACATAAAACAAAATAGCCGTTTGAGAAATTGACAGTAAACTAAAATGCTCTGACAAAAATCAGAAAAATGTCTAATGTGATGTGCTAATAGGTAGAGTGAGAAGGGTTCATCTTTACCGTAAATGTTGCAAAGACAGAGTAACAATAAATCGATATAACAAACGGTTGAACCCAACTTTTCCAAGTTAAGATACATATATGTAGATTTAGCTATAAAAGCTAAGACAGATGACCAACAGCAAACATAAAGAGTCAACGTTTAATCAAAACATCTGAAATTATTAAGCATATGGACAAAGCATGAGTGATTGGCAATATCTGAAGGTTTTTGGTTGTTTTATTACTGTGTGAAAGTTGTCAATACCTACACTTTACTTTGATTTAGGCGAGTGGGGAAAATTAGTTTTGGCATTAAATGGGGGGAGCCTGATTTGTTTGTAAGTGGTGTTGTTTTATGAGGGTTTTTGTTATGTAGGGAGATACCGTAAAGTGTATATATGAATTAAGTGTGAAGATAGTTGGTTGTCATGTCAAGTTTTCCCCGTTCGCCACGTTTACTTAAAGGTGCGATAGTATGTCTTGATTCGTCTATTGCAGTACCTAAGTATATTATTTTTCAGTATAATCCAGATACTATCTCGCGTACTGTAACGGCTAAGTATAGTAAAACTTCAGAGGGCACAGAGTCGCTTAGGTTTGGGGGGGCTCCAACTGAAGACATAAGTGTGGATCTTGAGTTTGATGCTACAGATTATCTTGAG
This sequence comes from Candidatus Bathycorpusculum sp., assembly GCA_009778385.1. Taxonomy (GTDB): domain Archaea; phylum Thermoproteota; class Bathyarchaeia; order Bathyarchaeales; family Bathycorpusculaceae; genus Bathycorpusculum. Next base: position 1,022 of record WRJX01000051.1, read on the forward strand.
CATCCCGATGTAAATCCTGTTGCGGTAAAGCAGGGTATTACCCCTCAGTTGGCGGCGTTAGAATCCCTTCTTTATCCCTCATCATCGCAGGTTATTGCTAATGAGAAGTTAGCAGCAGCAGGTAAAATGGAGATTGTGCCTCCCATGGGGCCTTTAACATTGTTTGTTTTTGGGGCGAATAAAGTTTTGCCAGTAAAGATAACAAAATGTGCTATAACTGAGCAAGCATATGATACTAATCTTAATCCAATACAGGCAAAAGTGTCACTAACTATGAGTGTATTGACTTATTCTGATTTGCAGCATTCAAAAACAGGTTACTCGTTATACTTGGCGAATCATGTGGGTAAAGAAGTGTTGTCTCAATTTGTGGTTTTAAATAGTGATGCAGGTACAGGATTTATACGGTAGTGGAAGGATAATAAACATGTTTGGTTCAAATAGTCGTTATACACAAATAGAGGATGCGGTGTTGACCACGGAAAATGGTCAAGTGATTAGGTATAAGAAGCGTCGTTTTCTTCCTGAGGGTGAAAAGATGTCTCTTCTTCAAGAGGTTACAGTTACGGCAGGAGACCGTTTGGACCTTATATCTAGCAGAGTTTTAGGTGATCCTGAACAATTTTGGCGAATCTGCGATGCTAACAATGCCATGTACCCCTTTGATTTAGTTAACAAGACAAATAATGTATTAAAAATTACAATTGCAGGTAAATAACATGTCTTTTTCAGGCGGCCTGTATTTAACGTTATTTATTGGGGAAAACGTGCCTGCACCTGCACCTGAAGAGTTAATGCAGGCAGTGCAGAAAGTTGAGGTAACTGTTACAAATGAGACTAGTGGATTTCAAATTGTTTTTTCGGCTGGCCGAAACAGTTCAGCTGAAGCCAGTGAGTATGCTCTGCTTGATAATCCTTCGATTAAATTGTTTAATCGGATCATAATTATGGTTTCTTTTGGGGTAGATCCTAAAGTGTTAATTGATGGGGTAATTCTAAATCATCAGTTTAATCCCAGCCATGAACCGGGAAAAACCACTTTCACCATCACCGGTTTAGATCTAAGTGTTATGATGGATTTTAAGAAAGAACGCAAACCGTTTCCTAATAGTGGTCATGCAGACATAGTTGAACAAATACTTAAAAATTATACTAAATATGGGTTGAAAGCAAAGATTATTCCACCTGACTCCCCAGGGACGCCTATGGAAAATAATAGTATACCTGCTCAGCTTTTAACAGATTTGCAATATATCCGCAAATTGGCAGGTCTGCATGAATCAGCAGGTAAGAAGTATGTTTTTTATATTGAACCAACTGTTTCTGGAGAGGGTATTGCGTATTGGGGACCTCCTGACTATAAAGGCCCTGCTCAGGGTCCGCTTTCATTTAATATGGACGAATTTACCAATGTGAACTCTCTTAATTTTGGAATGGATGCTTTGAAGCAGAGTACGTTGGAGGGACCGGTACAGAATCCCGAAGATGGAAAAACAGTTGATGTTAAGTCGCCGCCTCCAAATTCTGATGAAAAGCTTGCAAAGAAACCTATTACTGATTTTATTGATACTAATAAGCAGATAGTTAATGACCTGCGTGGTGGGAGCGGAATAAGTGTGGAAGAGGCAATTAATAAGGCTAAAGTAGAAAAAAGCAAATCATCAGAGGCTGTAACACTTACAGGTGAGTTAGACACCCTACGTTATGGGGATGTATTAAAAGCAAGACATTTAGTGGCGTTGCGAGGCGTAGGTCAATCATATAATGGATTATATTATGTTAAAAAAGTTACACACACAATAACCAAAGGATCCTACAAACAAAACTTTACGTTAACTCGTGAAGGATTAGGCTCAACAATACAAACGGTGAAAATGAATGAGCAATGAATCAAGCGAATATTTTGGGAAATATAGAGGAACTGTAACAGACAACGAGGACCCCCTAAAACTGGGTCGCATTAGAGCCAAGGTTCCAGCGGTTTTTGGCGAGCACAATTCAGGCTGGGCCCTACCATGCGCACCTTATGCAGGAAAAGGTGTAGGATTCTTTTGCATACCACCCGTAGAAGCTCTGGTTTGGATTGAATTTGAATCTGGTGACCCACAAATGCCCATCTGGACAGGCGGTTTTTGGGGAAGTGGCGACACTCCAGAAGAAACAGCAGCCCCCGACATAAAAATTCTAAAAACAGCCTCAGCTACAATCAAATTAGATGACACCTCAGGATCAGAAAGTATAACTTTAGAAACCACCTCAGGTTTAGAACTAGTCATGGACCAAGATGGCATCAAACTGAAATCAGAAAGTATAACTTTAGAAACCACCTCAGGTTTAAAAATAATCATGGGTCAAGAAGGTATCGAGTTAAGTAACAGTTCACAAAAGGTTAAAATAGGCACCTCAGGTGTATCTATAAATGATGGCGCACTAGAGGTAATGTAGCTTTGAGCACCTATGAAAAAGCAAAGCGGCCTGATAAAAAATCAAACAATGATAACTGCAGTGGTTATAAAGTCTCAGAATTATTTAAACCTCAACCCCAAGCCAATTTTAACCATGCGGAAACAGAACACGTTGGACGCAATAAATATGATCTTAGTGAAATAAGCATTGCCCCAACATCATCAGCTAAGACTGGAATGAGAGTGCTAATGGGTAAGTTAGGTGGTTCAAGTGATGGGGAAACTCTTGATAGCAAAACGAGAACCAAAACGGAAAATAAGCTATGTCCCACCTTTGTTGAGGTTCCATCGTTTTCACCCAAGCCTGTTAAAGTGTCGCCGTTTTTATCTATCAGCATAAACGCGGAAAGTGCACCCTTACAAGGAAAAGGGTTACGCAATATCGCAACTGCCATAAAAGATAATCCCTACTCTGGTACGCCACTTGGAATATCGGGTAATTTGGCCAAAAGCATTCGAGATAGCTTTGGCATAGATGCAAACAAGTTGTCATTGCGAGAATCTTTAGAAGTCTCGAAAATGGGTGCACGGGCCACTGCGCAGGGTAATGTGATTCGTTTTGCTCCGGGTCAGTTCAATCCGGGTACCTATGAGGGGTTGAGTGTTTTGGGTCATGAGCTTTCTCATGTACGGGATCAGGCAGTGGGTGGTGTTAGGGCCAATGTGGCAGGTACCAATATCCATTATGATAAAGGGCACGAGGCACGAAGTGACCGGACAGGTGAGGCGTTCGCTAAAGGGACATTATCAGGGGCTGAGGCGGTATCGCTGAGGAGCGTCGAAGGTATGGCCGTGCAGTGCGATGACTTAGACGGTCCAGAATCACCTTCCAAAGAGTCTGATGTCCCGTCCAGTTTACAAGCCTCTACCGAGGAAACAAAAGACGTTTCCTCTCCTCAACAGAAGGCAGATCAAAATGTACCCATAGAGCTACTATCAGATGATGATTTAGCCAATCTTGATATTGAGAGTTTTAAAGTAAAACAGCGTAGAGAATATTTTAAGGAAATTTATATCAGGCTTCATAAAGATGAGTCTGCTACTCTTCTTAAACAAGCTCTACAGGATAAGATGAAAAAAGAAGACGCTATGCGAATGGTGTATAACGTTGGTGTTGCCGGTCAATATGGTGGAAACCAGGGATCTCCAGAGAGGCGATTCATGGATACTAGAAATACAGATTTTCGAACGTATATGAGAAATGTGTTGCCGGGAAAAAGTGATTCGGACATAATAACGTATCTTCAAACATTTAATACGGTTGGATGTGGTTATGTAGCAATGGCAAACACTATATTTGTGGAATATGCCAACAAGCCCGATGAGTTCAGGGAAAAATTTGGTTTTCAAATGTACACCTGTAGTTCTAGGGGGATCGTGAAGTTTACTTTTGATTATCTTGTGATTAATCTTTACAATGGTTCAGGAAATATTGGGAATGGAACAATCCCAAGTGAACGAAAAAGTATGCTGGAAGGGTATCTTAGTCGCAAAGGCGTTAAAGGTCAAGTTACAGGCGGTCATTCAATCGATGCTACCAGCTGTATCCAAGTTATTAGAGAGGCATTGAAACGTGGCCAAGTTATTCTTAGACAAAATCCGACGATACTGTATAAGCTGGATGGAAGTCCGCGCACACACGCGGAGGGGGGACACGCGGTTGTTGTAATAAGAGTTGAAGGTGGAAACCTTATCGTATCCTCTTGGGGTGAACAGCTTATGGTAAAGCCCTCGGACTATTCGAACGCTGAAAGAACACGGCGAGCCAACATGGGGTTGATATGGACATTTCTAGAGTATCAGGTAGTCGCGTTTAAATAGAATAAGGCAAATTATAGTGTACCTTTGAGGTTTGAATAATCTAAATTGTAACGTCATATAGGAGGATGTTATATGGAATCTAAGGTGGATGACCTGATCATACCTAGTAAAGATGAGGCCAAGAGAATGATTGCGCAATATCCTGAAGAAGAAGGTGCCAACGAAATGGTAAACCCGTTAAGTTACAATTTAAGTCTTGCTGTTGATAAGGATCTTTGTCTGCCGTCTGGTTTTAGTGAAATGTATCTATACATGCAGGCGTTGTATCGAAAGGCGCTAGAACAATATTTATCAGAATTATTGGATCTCAAAACATATGACGACATATTGACACATAGCGAAATGAGATTTATACCCATATTAAACAATAAAAAAGATTTTTATCAAAAATACTCAACATTTGGTTTTTCGTATATATATTTAAGAAATAATCTACCTATCGAACGCTTAAACAGAAACGACCTTGAAGTTCTTAAAAAACACATACTTAATGGGACGTCAGGTATCACCAATATAATACTTACACTTGTCATTAGAACATATTCTGACATTATCTTGGCGTATGACAAAATTTCAGTCGATACCCCAATCGGTTACAGCAGCAGCGGAAATAAGATTGCACCAAATAATGCGCTCGTATTTGAAATCAGACACTCCATTGAATTTAACAAAAAAGGCTGTATTGTGAATTTAGCCCATGAAAACACAAAAAATAACTATTTGAAAAAAAAGTTTGCCCCCATGATGGAGACAAAACTTACTGAAAAATTGGGCAAAAAAATTGTGATTTTCAGTTCTAATTAGATTTAAAAAAATATAATCCGCGCTATTCTATGTGCATACAGGCATATTTGAAGAAGAAAACGGTTCATGGACTATAACAGGAAGGGAAAAACAAAAAACACTGCATTATCGGCGTTTCCGATGGAAAACAGCGACTAATACCTACCACACAAATTTCATAAAGTGAGTTTTCGTGCGCCTATATGTGATAAACAGTTTAGGAATTGAAGAAATTATGGAGACACTCACATTATGGAAAGTGGTCTTTCTCATTTTTTCATCAAACATTGGAACACGTAGTTTTCGGGTAGTCTGTAACATTTCAGGTTGTAAACCAAAAAACGACAAGCCAACTCACCAGTCACTTTCTCTTCTCTCTAAGCAGTAAATACGAACCATCATGCCAACACTTCACAGTTTCAAACGGATGCTCAGACAAACGCTTTCGACAAACAAGCTGCCCACATCAGGATAAAACCTAAACCTCACAACCTTCCTCAAACTAGTAACCATACGATTCGGCATTCTCACATATGAAGTCCCAAATTTCTTACACGCCACCACACTTTTCCCCAAAGCAAAATTTGCTATATGATACGCAGAATCACAATACTTGTTAAGATAACGTTCACACGCATGCTTATTATGGTGACGCACTACACCTTTTTCGTGCAATAAAACCTCAGCTTCTCACCAGCCGGAAAAACACTATTTGTCTTCAAATTTCTTACGAAAAGCCTTATTTTGTCTTCTCAATCGTAGCTTCATACTTTCAAACACTTCCGGCTCAAAAGTTTGATCTTTACGAACTTTTACATCAAACATTTTTTTTACATCCCTAATTAAACATGGTGTATTTGGGGGTATTATCCTAGCTCGAAGACAAACCTTTAGATCTGCAGGTTTAACACTGCCAGTTAATTTTAGTTCATATTAAGTTAACATAAGTGCTGTGTGATTTCAAACGGTTATGCTTTTTCCTCTTTCTTACCTGGTTGATTTCAGGCATTTTTTTGGGCATTCTGTATCTGGGCGCACGAAAACTCACTATATGAAATTCGTGTGAAAAGTGTGGTGCTTGTGCTTAATTTTTTGTGTATTTTTTGTTCATTTGTAATATGTTTGATAACTCTTTGTTGAAAACGCTTAAAATGGTTGGGTTGGAGTTTGTTGTGGGATTGGATGGTTTTTTTTGATGGGTTTGTTGAAGCCGTTTTAGGGTTTAGTCGTAAGGTTTAAATGTTTAAACTCTCTCAAGAGAAGAACAATGAGGAACTATTCATGACTGTTTTGGTAACGTGGAATTTAACAAAAATGATAGTAAGTATTGCTAAAAATTCCAATATCGAAATAACAGCGGGGAGAATGTTGTAGGAGCAGAGAACTATGCCTATGTCATACAGTTATCCTGGTGTTTATGTTGAAGAGCTTCCATCGTCTGTTCGTTCAATAATTGGTGTAGGTACTTCTATTACCGCTTTTGTTGGGCGTGCTCTTAAGGGGCCAACAGATAAGGCAGTTCTTATTCACAGCTTTGCGGACTACACTCGATTTTTTGGTGGTCTGTGGAAGAAGAGTAACATGAGTTATGCCGTTTATCAGTATTTCCAAAATGGCGGCGTAGATGCAATTATAGTTCGAGTTGTTGCAACAAAAAATCCTGCTATTAAAAATGATCCAACAGAACCTGCGACGCCTGCTACTTTTACATTGGAATATATCACTACTAAGGTTACTGTAGATGCCAAAGTTGCTGCCGATGCCAAGGCTACTGCAGATGCTAAGGCTGCTGCCGAAAAGGTGGAAGAGGTAAAAGCAACTGGGCTTAAACTTAAAGCTGCTAATCCTGGGCTTTGGGGTGAAAAACTTGATTTGATTCTCTCAGATGCTGATGAGGATAAAAAAGATGAAGACGGGGATCCAACTTATTTCAATCTTGCAGTCTATCAAAAGGTTGCATCTGATGAGCGTGGGCCTCTTCTTGAGATGTTCCGTAACGTTTCGTTGAATCCTGAAAAACCAAGATTTATAACTAAAATGTTAGTTGACGGGGTTTCAACGTATCTGCGTATGGCTTGTGAAAGTAAAGATATTCCATCAAAACTTGTTTTTGATGCAAATAAGCCTGAGAAGAATCCAAAGTATGTGTTAAATTCTGGTGCTAGTGATGGTTCTGAATTAGATCAGCGTATGGTGCTTGGTGATGAGGATGCTAAAACAGGTATGTATGCCTTAAAGGATGCTGACTTGTTTAATTTGTTATGTATCCCTGCTTACAATGAATCAGATGCTGATCGAAGTGGAACTTTTGCTGCGGCGTTAAAGTTTTGCAATGATAAGCGTGCTATGCTTATTGTGGATCCTCCCGCGGGGGCGTTAACCAGTTGGAATTCAACAACTAAAGTTCTAGAAAACATTGATGCATATATTGATCGAGATAAGAATGGCGCGATTTTCTTCCCTAGAATAGTTGCCCCTGATCCATTAGAGGAGTATCGGCTTAAAGAGTTTGATCCTTGCGGTGTTGTTGCTGGCGTTATAGCGCGAACTGATGCTCAGCGGGGTGTCTGGAAAGCTCCGGCAGGAATTGAAGCTGTATTGTCAGGTGTGCCCGATTTAGCTGTTAGGTTAACAAACGAGGCAAACGGGGAGTTAAATCCTAAAGGAGTAAACTGCCTAAGAATACTGCCAGATGTTGGACGTGTAATTTGGGGTTCAAGAACCCTGCGTGGCGCTGACAGTTTAGCTGATCAATGGAAATACCTCTCAGTTAGACGTACGGCTCTCTACATTGAAGAAACCCTCTTTAGAGGAACACAGTGGGTAGTGTTTGAGCCAAATGATGAGCGGCTTTGGTCTCAAATTCGTCTAAATATAGGTGCCTTTATGCATAGCCTCTTTATTAAAGGCGCATTCCAAGGTACCGACCCTAATAAGGCGTATCTGGTAAAATGTGATGGTGAAACTACAACACAAACCGATATAGATGCAGGAATTGTAAACATATTGGTTGGGTTTGCCCCGCTTAAACCCGCCGAATTTGTTGTATTAAAGATACAGCAACTTGCTGGACAGGAGCTTGAATAAACATGCCTGAATTTAGTGTAAACACACATAGATTTGACCCCTATAAAGGCTATAAATTCATCATAATATGGGAGGGAAGACCCGTTGCTGGCATAAGTAAAGTCTCAGAGCTTAAACGAACAACTGAAACGGTGAAACATCGCACTGGCGGAGATCCAAGCGCACAACGCATATCCCCTGGAAAATCAGAATACGCTGCTATCACCCTTGAACGCGGCGTTACACATGACACAGAATTCGAAGAATGGGCAAACAAAGTCTGGAACTACGGTACAAAATTTGGCTCAGAAGTTTCACTAAAAGACTTCCGCAAAGACGTCCGCCTTGAACTCTATAACGAAGCAGGACAACTCGTAATAGCATACGACATTTATCGCTGCTGGGTTTCTGAATTTACCGCCATGCCAGCTCTTGACTCAAACGGCGCCGCCGCAATAGCTATACAAACTATAAAACTGGAAAACGAAGGCTGGGCACGAGATCTAAATGTAACTGAGCCAAGTGAACCATCGCTCTAAACCCCACCCATTTATTAAGGAAAGCTCAAATGTGAGGCAAATAGTTGCACAAATCCCCCATGGCTTTCAAACAGGCCACGCCTGGATAAACCAGGTTCAAATAAGAGAACTCACCGGATATGACGAGCAACTAATAGCCTCAACCCAAAACTTTTTTCCTCCCTTCAAAACCAGCCTACTACTTGCACGAGTTATAAAAGAATTCAACAACCAACCTCCCACACAACAACTTGACCCACTTGAAACAATTCGCAACCTGCCCGTCGGAGACAGAATCGCCCTAATTTTACACCTAAGAAAAATCACATTCGGCCCTATCCTCCACTGCACAATCCAATGCCCCAACTGCGCAGACAACCTCTCCATAGATTTCCCAATAGACTCCATCCTTCAACCCCCACAAACTAACCCCCAAACAACCTACCACCTTAAACTTGAAGACTACTCACTCCAAATTAGACCTATAACAGGTGCAGATCTCGAAAACATCACATTAAACCAAAATACACCCAACCTACAAGAAAAACTGTTACGATACTGCATCCTCACCTCCGATCCTCCACTACCTGAAATTCTAAACACCCAACTGCAAGAACAACTAAGCACAAAACTATCAGAAATCGACCAACAAGCAGATCTAACCCTCAACATTAACTGCCACGCATGCAACAAAACCTTCCAAACACCCCTAGACATTGAGGACTTTTTCTTCCAAGAAGTCACCTCCCGCTGCCGCCAACTCGAACGAGAAATACACTGGATAGCCCTCCACTACCACTGGACCGAAAAAGACATACTAGCCCTACCCTCAAGCAAACGAAAACGCTACGTAGAACTAATCAACACATCACTATCAGGGGAGAGCATATGACAAACAATTTCATCGAATACCTAATTATAAGGTCAACAAGAAAAACAACAGTACCTGTCAAACCCGAATTAACATCAAACATGATAATCGACATGCTTCAACTACCCCCAAACTACAGACAACAACTCTACACCAGACCACTTTACCCTCAAAATAACACAGTAAACCAGAAACAGAATAACTCCGCTTTGGACAATGTCCAAAATGACCTTCCCCCACAACTACAGTCTATACCAGTTTACCCTAAAGCCCAAAAACACAATGTAAACTCACACGAACCAGTAGAATCATCTAAGATGCAAGAGGTCAATTCAGCTGATGACAAGAGTGATCCAAGTTTTCAAGGTGATGTGAATGGGCCTCTTTTACATGATGCCTTAAAAGCGGCAACGGGTGATCAGAGTGTGGTGGAGCAATCTTCTAAGGTTGTTGTGCGTGATGTTGTGGGTGGTGTTCCTGTTGTTGATTCTGTTGTTGAGGGTCGTAGGGATGTTTCGGTGCGTGTG
>WRJX01000052.1 GCA_009778385.1 Candidatus Bathycorpusculum sp.
TGAGTTGTCTGGTGGTGAGGTTTCTGGCAACACAGCTTCATTTGGTGGTGGTGTATGCAATTATGGTAGTTTTGAGTTGTCTGGTGGTGTGATTTCGGGTAGCGCTGCTCGTTGGGGCGGTGGTATATATACCGATAGCGGCTTTGTTATGTATAATGGTACGGTTTTGGGTAATACCGCGCGCTCGGCTGGTGGTGGCGTATACAACACCGAACTGCGTAATTTTACTATGTCTGGTGGTGTGATTTCTGGTAATACGGCTAGTTGGAATGGTGGTGGTGTATACAGTGGTAATTTTACTATGTATGATGGTGTGATTTCTGATAATACAGCTGATCGTGGCGGTGGCGTGTATCTTATTAATGGTACGTTGTTTCGTGGTGAGATTTCTGGTAATAATGCGTCAAGTGGTGGTGGTGTTTGGATTGTTGAAGACTTTGGTATGTTCTCTGTTTTTGATGGAGTGGTATTTTCCAATAATTATGCCTCATTAGCATATGATATAGATCCAATACACGATGGAATATACCACGCACAAATAGGTGATAATGTGAGTTGGACGGAACCGTTCACTCAGGGCTATAACAACTATGATATCAGCTACACAAAAGGATTACCAATTCTGCCACCTGAATCTTATGTTGAGGTTCCTGTTGAGGTTATAGTTGAGGTTCCTGTTGAGGTTATAGTTGAGGTTCCTGTTGAGGTTATAGTTGAGGTTATAGTTTACCCTCCTACCCATGACCCTTCGACAACTCCATCTCCTCCAACAACCCCACCACCAACAACTCTACCAGACCCGCCAACAACGCCTCCTCCACCACCAACAACTCCATCCTCCAAATCAGAACCTACCACTACTACCAGCAATCAAAAAGATAGCAATGCCTTACTTGTCATAAGTTCAATCTTCCTAGTTCCAGCTGCTGCCTCAGCCGCTTTACTTCTATGGAGCAATCCAGGGAGTTTCAATAAAAATTTGCTACGAGAGTTTCTTCCAAAAAATCCTCTACCACAAGACGCTACAAAGAAGACGCCTACTAATAAAGACCCACAAAAGAAGTCCGCTTCAAAAGAGGAGCCGCAAATAGTTATGTCTAGTACTGTGCTAGCGAGTATGTATGGTTCTTTTTCTTTATGTAATGGTCGGGCTTTTCAGTATTTTGCACCTTTAGTGAACATAAAGCTTGATGCTTTAGAGGTGCTTTTTCAAAAGTTTAACTCAGATAATAAACTTATTTTTTTGCAGATTACTCAGGCGGGTAATGTTGTGGGTGAGGCTTTTGGTGAGGTGGTTGAGGGTTTGTCTTATGGGTCTATGGTCCGGGTTAGGTTTAATTTTCAAGATAACACCGCTGATGTTGATGATAAGGAGGAGGGTGGGTTGGTGTTGTTGAAGGCTAATGTTCAACACTGTATTAATATTACTGTTGTTTGCAATGATGTAAATGATGTTGTGCATCTTGCAAATGTGCCTCATGATCCTGTTCGTCTTTTTAATGTGTCAACAGATAAGCTTGGTATTATCTCTCTTTTCCATACTGATGAGGTTTCTACTGTATCGGGTAATCTTGTTTTTTCGGGGACGGGTAAGTTTCAAGAGTCACGGGCTAAAAATCTAGATATGTTAAAGGAGTTACTTCAACACGTCAAAACACGAGAGTAAGCCCAAACCTCTTCTCTATTTTTTATGTTATGTGCTTTAACGGAGTGGAAACATGTTGTTTGGTGAAATATTTTCTGTAAATGCTGGAAGCAAGGGCCGTAAAGGTAATATGACTGAAGTGATTCATAATTTAAATATGTATAGAGTGTTAACTGTTGTTGAGGTGGCGGTATGCCTGGGTATCTTTTGGATGTAAATTCGACGCTCATGTGTTCCCATGCAGGGCAGTTTTCTATAGTTACTTCTAATAGTCGAGTAAAAGTTGCTGGGCAACCCGTTGTTACTCAGCAGGATACTTATACAATTTCTGGTTGTCCTTTTACTTTACCAAATGGTTCGCCTCATCCTTGTGTTCTTGCAAAATGGATGGTGGTAGCTACTCGCGTTAAGATAGGGGGAAATTTTGCTGTTCTTAAGGATAGTGTAGCGCTTTGTCAAGCATCTGATCAAGTTCCTCAAGGACCACCCAACATAGTGGTAGCTCAAATGAAGGTAAAGGGGCAGTAGATATATGCATTTTAAGTATCCTTTTCAAGCTGATACTCGGGGAAGAACGGCAATAGCTAATGAAGAGGATCATATACGTCAGTTAATTGAGCAAGTTCTGTTTACTTCTATAGGGGAGCGTGTTAATCGTCCAACTTTTGGTAGTAACGTTAACCAGCTTGTTTTTGCGCCAAACAGTGATGAGCTATCTGCTACTACACAGTTACTTGTACAAGGCGCGCTACAGCAGTGGCTTGGAACACTCATAATGGTAAAATCCGTCAGTGTGCAAAGTCGTGATTCTACTCTAACAGTTACTGTACAGTACATTATACGACGTACCCAGCAACAAAGAGAAACCGCCTTCACAAGGATGCTATAACCATGACAGAAAACATGGTAAAATGCACCGCAAAAGATAGACGTAAACAAATAGATAATTCCAATTTAAACGGTATAGACTACATAGAGGTTGTTACACTAGATTCACACAGTAGTCGTCCATATCTTATCGTCTATTTTTTCAAAAATCTAAGTTCGCTTGATAAAAAATTTGATGAAAATAATGTCAGAATTGAGGGTGGAGTTAAAGTAAAAAACATCCACGCCGAATGGGTTATGCCCTATACTGACTTACTTGACATTGGATCTGACTTATCTACAATTAGTAGGCCATTACGAAATATAGATGTCGAGCAGCTTACATATGATGTTGTATCTCTTCATGATTACATAGATGCCGGATATGAACATAAAGCGTTAATCATTTATCTGTCAAGTGACGGTGACTTTTCAACCTATACTTTGCGTATAGTCAATTCATTAAGTTCAAATAATCCTCCACAAGGTTTTGATTCAATACTCTCAAGTATTGATTTTTCATTTAAAATTGATAGTCCATCTAAATTTGACTATAAACCTGCCTCTGCGGCTCCTCAAGAAATCCTACAGGAACCCCTTATAGATTATCTCTCCAAAGATTATGCAAGTTTTCGCCACTTAGCCCTTAGCCGTTTAGCTTTATTAATGCCTGATTGGAAAGAACGCAATGCTGCTGATGTAGGTATAATGATGACTGAACTGCTAGCCTATATGGGCGATTATCTAAGTTATTATCAGGACGCAGTTGCTACTGAAGCATATCTTGGTACTTCAAGAAGCAGAATTTCTGTAAAACGACATGCCCGCCTATTAGACTACTACATGCATAGTGGTTGTAATGCACGTGTCTGGGTATGCATACAGACCGACTCAGATGGTTGTAGCATTCCTAAGAAAACTAAATTTTTGACAGGTATGGGTAATGGCGATTTAGTGCTAGACGCGGCGGATCTTGAAGTAGAATTATCGCAAGGAGCCAAAGTTTTCGAGGCTATGCATGACCTTGAGCTCTATAAAAATCATAATACCATAAACTTTTACACTTGGGGGAACTCGACTTATTGTCTTCCAAAAGGATCAACCCACGCAACACTTTATGATGGTGTACTGCATGATGATGGTAGTGAGTCGCGGCTTCTTTCTCTTAAAATTGGCGATGTTTTAATTTTAGAAGAAACTCACTCTCGTGATGGAGTTGCTGAGGATAGGGACATTTCTCATCGCCATGCTGTACGTTTAACAAGTGTTAAAAAAGATTTTGATAAACTGTCTAAACCTGAGACTTGTGTGATTAACATTGAATGGAGTTCAGAGGATGCATTGCCTTTTTCGTTATGTTTGAGCAAGGCATCAGTGCCCATTGCAGTTGTTCACGGAAATGTCTTATTGGCCGATTATGGCGTGTCATTAAAGGCCGAGAAACTTGTTGACCTAGACATCAGATTGAATTTTCGTCCTCGCCTCAGCCGTGGTCCGTTAACTTTTAAGGGTCCATTTGACGCTTCCGCTTCCGCTTCTTCAGCGTTTAACTATGATTTACAAGATGTAAAAGCGGATATTTATTTAAGACAACTTAGAGCACCTCCAAAAAATGAATTCACCGAATTTAAGGAAAGCGACTGGTTACCTAGTATCTGGACATCTCAGCAGGATTTGTTTTCAAGTAACAAGTTTAAGACTGATTTTGTTGTTGAAACAGAAAGTGATGGTTCTGCTGTACTTCGGTTTGGTGATGATGTACATGGGTTAAATCCGCAAACAAGTGTCGGTGAAGTGCCTGAGCTGTTTTATGGGTTTTATCGAGTAGGTAATGGCGTTGAAGGTAATGTGGGCGCTGAGTCCATCAAAAGAGTAATTAGTCCAAATAATGTTTTCGAAAACATACTTGGTATTCGTAATCCTCTACCTGCTAAGGGTGGGGCGAATCCTGAAAGTGTGGCTATGGTTAGACAGAATGCTTCTGAATTTGCAAAAATTAATGAGCGTGCTATAACTGATGCTGATTATGCAGATATTCTTAAGCGGAAATGTGGTGAAGTTCAAAGTGCTGTTGCTAAAACTCGTTGGACAGGCAGCTGGTATACTGTCTATGTTATGGTTGACAGGTTTGGACGAAAACCTGTAGATGAGGCGTTTAAAATTAAAGTTCAAAATATCCTTAATAGGTATAGACTCAGTGGGTATGATATTGAAGTTCGTGGTCCCCAATATGTTCCTCTGACGGTTGAATTTACAGTTAATGTTTCACCTGTCTCTTTTTGTGAGGACGTTGAAAGGACGCTTCTGGGGGTTTTTAGTAACCGCATTTTGTTAAATGGTCTTAAGGGATTTTTCCATCCGGATAATTTCACTTTTGGACAACCGCTTCTTTTACGTGACCTACTTGCTGTTATAGCTAAAGTTGACGGTGTAGTTTCATTTTCAGTGACAAAATTTAGACGCGCTGACAAAAATGATGATACTGAGTTAAGTGAAGGGGTCATCCAGATTAGTCCATATGAGATTATTCAGTTGGATAATGATGCTAATTATCCTGAAAATGGTTGTATATCTTTTACTATGAAGGGAGGACGCTGATAGTATGTCACAGAATGACACGGGTTCATGTGGTTGCTATGAGAAAACAAAAAGACGAACTCCTGCAAATCTGTCAAATCCTTCAGGACTCTCAGCTTTAAAATACCGCGTTGGCACTCATAGCCAATTCAAAGCTGACATGGTAGAGCTAATTTTGCGCAAACCTGCCCTTAAAAACCTTACCACACGAGAAGATGATGATTTATGCATAGCACTTCTTGATAGTTGGGCAACTATCGCTGATGTGTTAACATTCTATCAAGAGCGTATCGCAAATGAGGGTTACCTACGTACTGCAACTGAACGACGTTCAGTGCTTGAGTTAGCTAGGACAATAGGTTATGAGCTTAAGCCAGGTGTTGCCGCTAGTGTGCCTTTAGTATTTATGGTTGAAAATTCAGATGGGTCTCCTTTGCAATCGCGTGTTGATGAAGGAACCAAAGTTATGAGTTTACCTGGACAGGATGAAAAACTGCAAATTTTTGAGACAGTGGAAACAATTGAAGCAAAAGCAGCTCTAAACGATCTCAGACCATTACAGTTTGCTCCTCAAAACATAAAACTTGGATTAACTGAACTTTATTTGAAGGGTGTAACCTCTCATTTGGTTCCTGGCGATGCTATACTGCTTGTTGGATCCGAAAGATTGGCCGATGGTATTGATAATGAATGTTGGGACTTTCGTTTTATTCACACGGTAACTGTGCATCCTGATAAAAAATTCACCCACATCACTTGGAAAGAACCCCTTGGACATAAGTATAAGGTAAATGATTTAGAACGGACAACTCATCCAGCGGAGAATCCTACAGTTTTTGCTTTTAGGCAGCGGGCATCTTTTTTTGGTTATAATGCTCCTGATTGGAAAATGATGCCTGACTCAATAAAGACTGCTTATGATGATAATGCTGAAGATAGCGAGTCTCAAAAATATACTGGTATACTCTATGATTGGCCAGGGTTCGATAAAATTTTTGACAACACTAAGATTGACAATGCTGGTGTTGATAAAAAAATTACAATACATCTTGATGCTGTATATACAAAGATTCTTCCAGAGAGCTGGATAGTTTTTGCTGGTCAACGGAAAAGAAGAGATAAACAAATTTTTTATGTGGAACTTTGTAGGGTAACTAACGTGGGGGTTGCTTCTCAATCCGATTTCACATTAAACGCTAAAACTACAAAGCTAGAATTGGATATAACTGGTGCCGATGCTGAGAAGTATCTTAGCGGTTTTATGCGACGAGATACCGTGCTTTTTTGTGTTAGTGAACCTTTAGAACTTACTGATCAACCTTTAGTGAAACCCGTGCTTGGAAATGAAATTGTACTTGATCGAAAAGTACCTGAACTTAAGAAAGGACAAAAAATATTTGTTCAAGGAAAACCAGTTGACATGGGTGATGGTGCTCCCTTAGTTAGTGAGGTTACTTTAGTTAAAGATTTACTTATTGATGAAAAAACTGGAACTACCATAATTATTTTAGAATCTGCTTTATCAACTAGTTATGATTTAGCTTCTGTTCATATATATGCTAATGTTGCTTTTGCTACTCATGGTGAAACGGTGTATGAAACACTTGGGAGTGGTAATAGTTTAGAGGTAAATCAACAGTTTTCTCTTAAAAAAACACCGTTAACTTATGTGTCTGCTGCAACACCTAGTGGAGCACGAAGTACTCTTAAAGTTTATGTTAATGATGTTCAATGGCAAGAGGTGCCCACACTTCACGATTTAGATTCCAAAGACCTTAGCTATTTTGTTCGTGTAGAAGATAACGGTGATACCTTAGTGAGTTTTGGTGATGGAATAACTGGTGCTCGACTGCCCAGTGGCGTTGAAAACATTACTGCAAGCTATCGTAGCGGCATAGGGCTTCAAGGTGCTGTTGCAGCTAACAAACTTACCTTACTTACAAAGAAACCCTTTGGAATACGTAGCGTAACCAATCCAATTGCTGCTTCAGGTGCTGCCTCACCTGAAAAAATGACAGATGCTAAAATAAATGCTCCCTCTACAGTTCTAACTTTAGGTCGTATTGTATCTTTGAAAGATTACGAGAACTTTGCTAGAAACTTTTTAGGCATAGCCAAGGCAAGTGCTAAGGCTGAATCAAAAGGAGGCGATTATATCGTGCGTTTAATAGTTGCTCCCGTAGATGCTAACCCAATTGCTGTGGCATCAATGCTTTACAAGAATCTTAAGAAGGCAATTGATAGCGTTCGTGCGTATGGACAGAAAGTACATATTGAGAGCTTTGTCCCCGTATACTTTAACGTAGAAAGCAGGTTATATGTAGATTCAGATTATCGGCCTGAAGAAGTGAAGACTAACGTTAAAGCCGCTTTAGTTAATGCTTTCTCATTTGAACAACGTTCATTTAAGCAGGCTGTTACATCAGATGAAGTTTTAGCGGTGATTCAAGCGATTCCAGGTATTATTTATGCTGATGAGGTTAAATTCATAACTACCGGAACAGCTGGTAAGGTTAAATTCATAACTACCGGAACAGTTATTGAAGTTTTTCCTTTGACAGATAATGTATTGTTAATGATTAATCCTGCTGGTATAACCTTGGGGGTTAAAGAATGAGTCGTAAAGATAAAAGTCGTATTTACAGTCTTCTTCCTTCAATATATCACCAGCAAGATTTACAACAACAAACACCTGATGGTCGTCGTCCACTGCAGGATTTAACCGCTATTATGGAAGAAACGCTAAAAATCCTTGAAAATGACATCGAAGGCTTATACGAGAACTGGTTTATTGAAACCTGCGATGAATGGGTTACCCCCTATATAGGCGATTTAATTGACGCTGATTTGTTACGTCTAGTTAAAGGAAATGCAACTATAAGTAGCAAAGCATATGTTGCAAATACAATTCATTATAGAAAAAGAAAGGGCACTGTAGCCATTCTTGAGGAAATAGCTCGAGACGTTACAGGATGGGATACACATGTTGTAGAATTTTTCCAATTTCTATCAACCACCCAAAATATTAACCATAAACGACTTGAAAATCAATGCATCCCAAACATCGTTGACCCTGAGCTAATAGGGCTTTTAGGTACCGCATTTGATCCTGTGCCTCATACTATAGATGTTAGAAACATAAAAACTGGACTTGGCTACTATAATGTTGCCAATGTGGGTCTTTTTCTATGGCGTTTAACTGCTTATCCCGTGCGGAGAGCAAGAGCTTTTTGGCATGGTGCAGGCAGATACTCTTTTAGTTCAATAGGTAAGGATATACCGCTTTTTAATCATCCAGCGACAAACAAGTCTGATGATTTTTTGTCAAAAGAAGTAGACGTGTCTGTACCCATACGAAGAGAAGCTGCAAAAAAATACTTGAGTACGTATTATGGTGAAAATAGAAGCATATTTTTGGAGTTTGAAAAAGACGGTGTCATAAAACCTGTTGCTGAGCAACAAATTGTCATCTGTGACTTAAGTGATGTTGATGATAAGGGTAATTGGAATGTACCTGCGGACTTTGGTTTATTGGATGTTTCAAATGGAAAAGTTGCAATTGATCCTGTCCTTGGGCGTATACTGTTTTTAGATAAATCTGAAACTGACTGTAAAGTTTTTGTAAGTTACTATTATGGTTTTAGTGCTGATATGGGTGGAGGTTTTTACAGAAGGGACCTCTATGAAAGCGAAATAGATGACATGGAGAAATATCTAATATCTGCTGATGCTAAGGGTTCTACAGATAAATATGCCTCTATTACTGAAGCATTAGAGCAATGGTCGCAGGGTAAAAAGGGACATGTTTTATTTGAAATAGTTGATAGTGGCATCTATAGGGAAAATATTTCAAAAATTGATATTCCCTTGGGTACAACATTGATTTTGCGTTCAGCGCAGGAACAACGGGCTACTTTGACTGCCAAGGAGAGCAACGTGCCTCATTATATTGAGGTTTCTGGTGGAAAGGGCAGTTGTCTTGTGTTTGATGGTTTACTGTTAAATCAAAACATACGCCTTAAAATCGTTAAGAATTCTGATTTAAATACACTTGTTATTCAACATTGTTCATTTGTCCCTCCCGCTGGAGTAGGTGGAAGTATAATTGTAGAGGGTAATGATTACCTCTCTGTTACTCTTAGTAAGACTATAAGTGGTAAAATATCGATGCCTAACTCTAAGGGCCAGCTTGTTCTCAAAGACACCATAGTGGATAATAATAGTTCCGACGGGTTTGCTGTGCAATGTTTTGATGCTACGCTTGAAAATTCTACTATATTTGGTAAATCTAGTTTTGATATATTGAATTTAGCTAGTAATGTAATTTTTACGGACACGGTGAGAGTTAAACGGCGACAAGAGGGATGTGTACGGTTTTCGTATGTTCCTCATCGGTTTGAACAAGGTGAATTTGCTTCAAAGGTGCCAAAGTGTTATCGTTGTCAGCCAGAAAGTGAGGGTTCACGTTTTGCGCCTCGTTTTTCATCTGAAAAATATGGGTTCCCTGGGTATGCTCAATTGCATAGATGTACTGTGAAAGAGTTGTTTGAGGGCGCGGATAATGGCTCAGAGTTAGGTGTGTTCAATCAAATTTATCAATCACATCGTATTAATAATCTACTGGCGACCTTTGCAGAGTATTTACCATTTGGGTTAGCAGTGGGAGTTATCTTAGTTACTTAGAGAGGGATATGAGTAGTGAAAGCAGACATAACTAGATCAACATATAATAAAAATAAGAAGTATACAAAAGTAAATGCGCAGCAGGGTAGAGTACAATTAGATGCTGACTGGAATGAACAGCTTGATATTCAAGAGCATTTTGATAGAACCATGTTACGTGATATTGTGGGAAAAACTGGAACGCCCCTTGAAGATTCTGGTTTTGAAATAGTTCCTGATGTAACAGCTGGTTTTACTATTGGAAAAGGGCGTTACTATGTTGACGGAATAATCTGTGAGAACAATTCCGATAATCTAAATGCGCGAAAACAAGAAGATCTTCCCTTTTCAAAATTATTTAAGGAAAACTCCATATTTCCTAAAGATGACGGTTATTATGTTGTTTATTTAGATGTTTGGCCAAGGCACATAACTTTTCTTGAAGATCCCGGTTTACTAGAAGTTGCTCTTGGACGAACTGACACAACTACTCGTACAAAAAACGTTTGGCAAGTTAAAACCCTAAAAATTGACCCTACCGATGTATCCAAAACGTTAACCAACTTTGAAAGCAAAATTCTTCGCTCCACCGGTAAATTACGGGTTAGAGTGAAACCAAAACCCGTTCAGAGTGGATATGAGCCAATTATCACATCAGGATATAGTGGTGATGAGAACAGGCTCTACCGAGTTGAGATACATTCAAGTGGAACACTTGGGACTTCTAAAGAGGGCTCTGTAGCTCCTGTTTTTAAGTGGTCAAGAGAGAATGCAATTGTTGCTGCTAAGATACTGGCTGTAACCTGTGACCCGGATAATGAAAATAAAATGAGTATAGTCATCGAAAATAGTAGAAAAGATGATTTATACACTTTTAGAGAAGATCAATGGATTGAGGTTACAGACGATTACTATGAGCTTTGGAAGATCCCTGGTCAAATTCTGAAAATTGATGATGTTGAAGACAATGCTCAAGAGAACCAAAGTATCCTACAAGTTACGGTTTCTCCTCCATATGGAACGCAGTTATTGGATTATATAGCTGACAAAGGTAACTATGTTTCGAAAAACCCCAAAGTTAGACGTTGGAATACGCCTGATGATAAATGGAGTCTGCTTGGCTATACAAAAACTCTTTCTACTATCCGACCTGACAATGACCTCAAGCGTGCCGCTGACGCAGACGGTTATATCGATTTAGAGGAAGGTATTCAATTAAAGTTTGAAGCAGGCAACTATGTGGCCGGGGATTATTGGTTAATTCCCGCTCGAACGATAACAAAAAACATAGAATGGCCAACTGTTACAACATCGTCTAATCTCATAGAGCCCGAAGCATTACCCTCCATGGTGGAACACCACTACTGCCCCTTAGCACTACTGAAATACTCTAAAATTAACGACAAATCTCAACTTCAAGTTGTATGTGATTATAGAAATTTCTTCTCAACAGCAACTGCTTTGAATTTTTATTATGTGAGTGGTGATGGTCAGAAGATAACGCCTGATAATGTCTTTATAGATGCTACTTCGCCTGGTACTCCTC
>WRJX01000053.1 GCA_009778385.1 Candidatus Bathycorpusculum sp.
GTTGCGCGTATTGCGTTGATTACTTGTTGTTGTACTTCAAAATATTCTTGTATTGTTGCTGGGTTGTTGTTGGTGGGTTCGTTCCAGATAACACACCTAATAGGGGGTAACAGCTGGAATATGGTAAAATCAACCAGTTATACAAACTAAAAAGCCCATCAATGTAAAATTTTTGGTAAGAGAAATGGCGCTCGGGCCGGGATTCGGACCCGGGTCCTGCGGGCGACAGCCGCATATACTAGACCGAACTATACTACCCGAGCTCTTAAACGCCGAAACAATACATATCATTAGACTAATTAACCTTTCTCGAGAAAAAGTCTCTATACCTAAAACATTAGCACCATAAAAGAGCTAATAGTCACAATATCAAACATCAAACAACCATTGTTGCCTTAGAAACTGTCTAAACTATAAATGAACAAGGGTTTTATCGGTTATTGCTACCTATAGAAAGTTTGTAGCAAAATCCTAATAGAAGTTATGATAGCTTAATATCTCATAACAGGTTAAGATAAGCAGACTGCACCTTAGCAAGTTATTTAGCAGTTACGTAGCAAACAAAAAAATAAACTATACCCAAAATCCATCAGCGATAGCATGTTTGAGCTTATCTGAGCCTTAACAGGGGGTTTGTGTGACGATAACTTTTTAAAGTGCGTTATTGACTCTAAGGATTGCAACAAAGCGGGATTGACGTTCAAAAATGGTAAGAAAAGCACGAATACGTCTCACAAGCACCGACTACGGTAAACTTGAGGAAGTATGTGAGGAACTCAAAAGCATAGCAACAAAAACAGGCGTAAAAATCAACGGTCCAGTACCACTACCTACAAAACGCCTACGTGTTCCAGTTCTTAAAACACCCTGCGGTGAAGGCACAGCCACATGGGACAGATGGGAAATGCGCATTCATAAACGCTTAATTGACATTGACTCTGAAGAGCGTGTCATGAGACGCATCATGCGCATACGCGTACCAGAAGAAGTACACGTAACTATAGAGCTAATCTAAACCAAAATATTTTTTAAAATTTAATTTTCCCTTTTAGGTTGAAGCATCAATACTTTTCTTATACAGAGCCTTATCTATCACTCTAACATCTAAATTATGCTTATTAGCAGACTTTCTAAGCGACAACAATAACGTGTGATAGTTCATCGCCGTCAAAAAATTTGCAGGCGCATTACCAAGCAACGGCTTCCAAACACGCACATCAAAAAGACCATAGTTTTTTGGATCAAAAAACATCAAAATCACACTAGCAAAAACTGGGTTAACACCCTCAAGACCGGTTAAACAGTTCATACGGTAAAGATCACTACCTTCAGGCAAATTAAAAACTTGGCTAGAAACACGCTCCACTTCTTCATCGCTATTACGATTCACCAAGTTTATTGTACGATCTTTCTTGTCAGGTTCACTTCGAAAGACCCAGTCAACAACTGCAACTAAATCAGCTTTAGTCATAACTTTATTTTTACGAAATTTAAAGCCTAACTCTCGTTCACGTTGCGCCAAAAAACCATACGCCTTATCGTATTTACGACACCAAAGCAGATAATCAGCCTTATCCAAACTTAATGCACAACAAATAATTACTAACAGGTTACATTTTTGCTTTTTCATAAACTATGCTAAAAAACAAGGAAACAAAGGATAATTTGGTTTACTGTTGGCTACTCTATCAGGGCAGTAAACTTCGGCGGTATTGGTCAAATGCATATTGTAATTAAGGGCATCCATTGCAGTTTTAGTAATGTGACAAGTGATGACATAACAGAGTGGCGTAAGTAATTATGACTATTACCGAGTGAAAGTCAAATCGTTATAAAAGTAGTTTCTATTTTTTGCTCTTACCTTTTTTGTGGTGTTTGATGGGGTTGTGTGGTTTGTGTTGTTTCCAACATTTTTTGCAGTATACTGGTTTGTCGGCTTTTGGTTGAAATGGCACTTCGCAGTCACTTCCGCAATCAACACAAACTGCCTTGTAAATTTGTGTAGGTTCGGTCTGTGTTGGAACGTGGAATTTTTTGAATACTTGGTAGTTTTTAAGTTTTGGCCAACCAGTTTTTGCATAACGAAGCATTTCAGGGTTATCTTTTAGCCAACGCATCATATGAAAGAAGCTTTTACCCCGTTTCTCTTCACGTTCCACCAACGGTTCATAACCTAAATTACGGATTTCATCGAGGTAAGCAATTTCGATTAAACGTTGAGCTTCACCTTCAACACGGATACGTTTAACACGATCTTCACCATAAATTTTGCGTAGTTTTTCAACAGCGACGTCAAAAATACAGCCTTGGCAAACATGAATTTCTTCGTCTGACCCAAGATTAAACCCAGCAACAAGCTTAGAAACGACACGCGAGGATTCTTGCAGGTACTCTTTTTCTTTAAATATACCTTGATAAAAGCGTACATCAATAAGATCGTATTTGAAGTCACCGGTTTCTTGCCGATAAGCACCGACTACAACGCCAAAGAGTAAATCACCACTACCAGCGTCATCAACTATGACTGTCACTTAAATTAGTCCCTCATCTCTTCTTGTTAAAGATACTGTGATTCAATTATAAAAATAGCTCCCCTAGAAACTATAGAAAAACAAGAGAAAAGAAAACAAATTTTTTATGAAGAAACCAAAAAAGCGCATGTAAAGCATTAATCTATTTTAACCAAACATACTCTCTTAGCTACGTTTGTTTCTTTAGTATGGTTTAGTTTATCATGCAGAAAATCACATACCGATAAAGGCTAACCGATTTATTGCACGATTGAACCTACATGGTAGAAAAATTACGGTGGAAAAGAAACATGAAAGGAAATAACGCCACAAAGGTAACTAGACTAAAAAACGGAAACAAGTTACGCATAACAATTCCTAATAACATTGTTAAAGAATGCGGGGTAGACGTTACTAAGTGGGCATGTTGGAGGACGGTATCAACCTCTAAGGGCATGACAGTTCAAATTAATTTTCTAACTGCAAAAGAAATAGCTCAATTTAACGAAAAAACAGAAGCAGCCATGGAAGTTGAGCTTAAGAAAAAATCAGGAATAGTATAAATAACAGACATACGGCGGTAACATGTGTAATCCAAATTTGACATCTTGACAAACTAACAAACGTATTACAACATTAAAAAAAAGATTATCCATAGGTAAAAAATGAACTAAGTACAGAAAAACAACATAACACCTAACATATCCAATTATTACATCTGAACTTAAGCTAGCCATTATAGCTTTAAACATACACTCAATACCTTTAAAATACTGTGCAACCATTGAAAGATTTCATACCACACTAAACAATCATTCATCATTAAACACTCACCCACATTACAAACCACGAAGAACAAAAAACATAACAAAGTTTATTTACCAAAAACCAAACGGTTAAACCGTTAGGTTCTTTTAAACGGAGAAATCATTATGGAATGGGGTATGCAAAACAGATTAAACAAGCTCATTCAAAAAGATGGAAAAACCCTCTTTTTACCAATCGATCATGGATACTTTCAAGGTCCAACTCACTGTCTTGAAAAACCAGCAGAAACAATAAAACCAATCGTTCAATACGCAGATGCCTTAATGCTTACACGCGGAGTTTTACGCAACTGTATTGACCCAGCAATAGAGAAACCCTACATCATGAGAGTTTCAGGCGCAGTCTCAGTGGTAGGTGAAGACCTTGCAAACGAAAGCCTTGTAACATCCATTGAAGAAATCATCAGATTAAATGCCTCCGCAGTTTCCATGTCAGTTTTCGTTGGCTCAAAATATGAAAACAAAAGCTTAACCAATTTGTCTAAACTTGTTGACAAATGTGAGAATTATGGAGTCCCAGTTATGGCAGTTTGCGCTGTAGGTAAAGAACTTGAAAAAAGAGAAGCACGGTATCTCGCGCTTGCAGCCCGCATTGCAGCTGAAATTGGCGCACGCGTAGTAAAAACTTACTACTGCAAAGAACACTTTGAAAAAGTCGTTGACGGCTGTCCAGTGCCCATCGTGATTGCTGGTGGACCAAAAACAGAAACACAAAGAGAAGTCTTTGATTTTGTATATGACGGTATACAAAAAGGAGCTATTGGCGTTAACTTGGGCCGAAATATTTGGCAAACAGATCATCCAGTTGCTTCAATTAAAGCCATACGCGCTATAATCCATGAAGGTTTCACTGCTAAAGAAGCTGAAGATCTTTACAATCAGATTATAACAGGAAAAACTTAACCCCTATTTTGGTGAAATTGATGCTTGTTGCTGTTTATTACAATAACAGAGATGTTCGTGTTGAAGAGTTTCCTATGCCGGAAATAGGTGAAGAAGAAGTTTTACTGAAAGTTATGGCAAGTGGCATCTGTGGAAGCGATGTTCTTGAATGGTACCGACTCCCAAAGGCACCACGTGTACTGGGACATGAAGCCACAGGCATAATTGACCAAGTGTGTAAAAAAGTCATCAACCTAAAAGTCGGCGATCGCGTCTTTGTCTCCCACCATGTACCCTGCAACACCTGTGTCTATTGTCAAAAAGGACACCACACAGCCTGCGAAACCCTGCATAACACTAACTATTTCCCCGGTGGCTTCTCACAATACATCAAAGTTCCAAAAATCAACGTACAACATGGCATATACAAATTACCAGATGCAATATCATTTGAAGAAGGCACCTTTATTGAACCATTAGCATGCGTTGTCCGAGGACAAAGATTGGCCAACATTCAAAAAAACGACACCGTACTAATTATTGGCAGCGGAATTTCAGGCATTTTACATACACAGCTTGCCAAATTCAAAGGCGCAAAAAAAATCATAGTTGCAGACATTAACCAGTACCGTATGAAACTTGCAGTACAGTTTGGTGCAGACTACGCATTTGACGTAGGAGATAACTTACCCCAGAAAATTAGATTGTTAAATGATGGCTGTTTAGCGGATCAAGTTATTGTTTGCACTGGAGCAACCTCTGCGGTATCGTTGGCAGTTGATTGCGTTGAGAGAGGCGGCACGATTTTGTTCTTTGCAGTTCCGGATCCAACGGTAAAGATTCCTTTGCCGATTAATCAGTTCTGGAGAAACGAAATAACCATACAGACTAGCTATGGTGCAGCCCCTAAGGACCTTGAAGAGGCACTGTCTATTCTTGCAACTAAAAAGTTAAACATTAAAGACATGATAACCCATAGGCTACCACTGCGTGAAGCTCAAGAAGGCTTCCGACTGATGACAACGGCCGGTGAATCATTAAAAGTGATTCTTGAACCAAATAACTCAGATTTGTAAGAAATAAAAACCTAAACTAACACTCTTTCTTTTATGTCAACTAAAGACCTGCTCAGGCAACGGCGAAGTATCCGCAGATATACCAATCAACCTGTACCAGACAGACTCATTTTAAAAACATTGGAAGCGGCAAGTTGGGCACCGTCAGCACACAATGCACAGCCATGCCGTTTCATAGTTGTTTTGGACAGAGCGGTTAAGCAGTGTTTGGCTGTGGCAATGGCAGAAGCATGGGAGAGAGATTTGGTTAAAGATAAGAGGAGAATTAATCAGGTGTCTATTGATTTTTCCATTAGTCGCTTCAGTACTGCACCTGTACTTATCGTTGCATGCTTAACCTTTGAGAACATGAGACAGTATTCTGATAAAAAGCGACTATTATTTGAACATGATTTAGCGGTTCAAAGTTTAGGTGCAGCAATACAGAATATGTTGCTTTCTGCCAGCGAAAATGGCTTAGGCGCATGCTGGTTTTCTGCGCCAATGTTTTGCAAAGACGCTGTTAGACAAGTTTTAGGTGTTCCTGAAACAGTTGAACCTCAAGCAATAATTTTAATGGGATATCCTGATGAGAAACCAGCCGTGATGCAAAGAAAAGTGGTTGAAGAGTTCTGTTTTCGAAATGTTTGGGGCAACCCGTTTTAGGCTTTAAGGTGTTTTGGAACGGGAGAGACAGGTAGTTTATTGGCATGCATTATTATTGTTATTTCATCCTGCTTGTGAGGATTTTGTGATTATAGCTTGTGCTATGACTTAGAGGAGAAGATCATTGTGTGTTAATTTAAGCCTTGATTTTGGTTAAAGATAAAAAGTGTTACTGCCACTTGAGCTGATTTTTGCTATTCCGTAAAGTCCATACGTTTGATTCTTTATTTTAGTTTTGCTCTTTCTTCATCCCAACGTCTAAAAACTTGATTAGCAATTTGTGATCTTATTTTAAAAATATCACGGGTCTCTTCCACGTAGAAGTAAACTGTGTATACTCTTTCGATAGCAGTTGAACGGGTCAAGGTGCAGAAAGGCTTCTTTGGAAGACTATTATAAGTGTCAAACACTTCATCAAAAATTTCTAAAAGTTTTTCTGTTGGAACTAAATGATCAAAACCGATTTCAAAAGTGTAGCAGTAAATGTTACCTTTTGGTGTGGCTTCATAGAGATAATCAGTTATGTCACGATCAAGCATTTGCAAGTTGCTTATCGCAACAACATTATTGCCTGCAGTCAACACTTTAACATAGTTTAAGGTGATTTCTTTTGCTATACCTTCAACTGCTCCGATTTTAACATAATCACCCACCTTGAATGGTCTAGCGACCAGAAGATAAAGCCCTGCAACAAAGTTACCGATAGTTTTTTGGGAAGCAAAACCTAATGCCGCACCACTAATTGCTGAAACGGATATAAGTAAATCAGAAGGGAACCCACCAACTCTACTTATTGCAAGCAAAGCAAATACTAGAATTAAAATCCTAAAAGTCAATGTCAGATTATTTACAGTATTTGGTTCAAGCTTTGCTCTTTTAGAAAAATGTGATATATACCATACTATGGAACGCTCCATGACAATTGCTATAACTACAATCAACAGCAATGAGACAAACTGATTTATGGAGATTCCAAAAAAGCCACCATCTTGACCTATAGATATTAGTTCAACTGCAAACATAACAGCGCTCAAATAATAGTCTGCCTCAACATTTACCTATAACTCTTTCGATACCCAAGACCAAAGTTCGCCAAACAAAATCCAAAGACACCACTCATACAATACCTCACATCCTTTACCGTGAAATAACTCTTAAAACGTACCCTAGATAAGCACCATTATAGGCACATTGAATTTAAGTTTGAGCACCATCAGGAGCCAGGCATCTGTTTGACCACTTTTGGAAGTTCTTTTAGACAAAAGGCAATTTTACAAGCGCCAAACACGCAATGGCGTAAAACAAATATAGCTGCACAACTAAAATTAAATAACAATTTCTATGGTGTTTTTATGGTTGAAATTAGCAGACTTTTTTGGAAAAAAGTATACACTTCAGACGGTTTTTTGCTTGGAGAAACTGAAAGTGCAGAATTAGATCAAGAGACATGGAATATAACCAATTTTTACGTTGGCTTAACAGATCAGGCAACAACTCTGCTTAACATAAAACGTCCGTTTATGGGCAAAGTCATGGTTTGCTTACCAGTCTCACTGATAAGCGCGATAAGCGACACGGCAATTCTAAACAAATCCCAAAGTGAAATCAAAAATCTAAAACAATGTAGAGAATAAATATTACAATAGATATAATTCACATAACCCTGTTCACATTAGTACAATATTACCCACATCTAACCATACAAAAACTATTTCAAAACACTATAATAAATACGATAAACAGTTAAAAACAGCACATAATTCAACCGCCGTTTTCCATCTACCCCAAATTTTTTAAACAAATCAAAAAAACCCAAATCATCTTCACAAGAGGCATTTAGAAGTCGAATTATTTTAATTGGTAGACTGAACTAACTTGTACAAGTCGTTTGCAGGGTCTAACGCGATTGACATTTTATGTTAATTTTTAACACAACTTTTACCATATTTAGTTGAGTTGCTTGAGTTTTGCTTATTTTTTGATAGATAGATTATCTTGTTCCATATTATTTACAGAGAGAAAAGCATACTCCAAAACTGGATCAACATTTGAAGATTGAATGTTTCGTTTCGTTGGATCACAATTTGAAAGAAGAGTGGAATATTCGTACACACATTAAAACATTGATACAACTGCTATTATTCTATAGTTCTGCACTTTAGTTAAAATTTCAAAACTCATAAATAAAAAATAAACAACAATAAATGGTGATACCCTGTGAACAAATTTGTTTTTTTCATGCTATGCCTCCTTTTCATAACTGGGACATTCACAACATCATTTAATCCTATTTCAGCCTCCTCAGAGTTAGTTGAGAATTCTTGGTACACTAAGAAGCCGATGAGCCAAGCGAGGTCTGGTTTGGGGTTATTACTGTTGATAGTAAAATTTATGCAATTGGAGGTTACACAACTGATGGAACTGTACAGGGGTTATTTTTATTTTACATTTCAAAAAGAGGCAAGCATCGCAGGTAGAAAAAATATGAACGGTGAAGTGTCTATATGAACATGGATATTGAGTCTAAGTTGTATGTTACGCGTAAAACTGTGTCAGTATTTACTCTACTGACGATATTGTTGGTTTCTTCTCCATCATCTATATTTAGCGACGTTTCTCTTTTTGCATTAGGAGCATCTAATCAAGGGGTTAGTAACGAGACAGAACTTAAAAATGCCGTCAATAACGCTGTAGGATCCACAACTATTGTACTTGACAAAGATATCCAACTTACAGCGACGCTTATCATTTCTGCTAACAAAGACATCACACTAACAAGCAACAGTAAATCTGAATTTTTCAAACTAATTGGGCCAAATGAACAAAGCACTATCACCGTTAATAACGACGGGGTGTTGAAGCTTGACGGCATTATCATAACGCATGTTGTAAGTTCTATTGGTAGTGGTGTAACTGTTGATTCTGGTGGTACACTTATTATGAATAGTGGGGAAATTTCTGGCAATAGTGGTAACGATGGTACTCTTATACATTCATTTAGTGGTGTTGGAGTGTGTAACATGGGCGACTTTATGTTGTATGGTGGCGTGATTTCTAACAACATGTTTGGTTGGTTTGGTAGTGTGCTTAACTTGGGTAATTTTACCATGTTTGGTGGTGAGATTTCTGGTAACGACGCAGGGTATGGTAGTGGCGTGTATAATCGAGCAAACGGTATTTTTAACATGACGGGTGGTGAGATTTCTGATAATAATGCCTACTGGTTCGGGGGTGGCGTGTATAACGAGGCTACTTTTGTGATGTCAGGCGGTAAAATTTCGGGTAACACTGTAGCCAATGGTCATAGTGGTGGTGTGTACAACTGGGGTGATTTTAGTTTGTATGGTGGCGAGATTACTAACAACATAGCATGGGATGGTGGGGGTGTAGGCAATTATGGCGTTTTTATCATGAGCGGAGGTGTACTCTCAGGTAATACAGCTAGCAATAATGGTGGTGGCGTAGTCAATGGTCAAACTATTTCCCAAGCTAATTTTCAGATGGCGGGTGGTGTGATTTCTAACAATACTGCTATAAAAGGTGGAGGTGTGTATCACTTTTTTTGGAGCAGTTTTAGTTTGTCTGATGGCGTGATTTCTAACAATACTGCTGAAATCGGTGGAGGGGTGTGCATGGATAACGATTTTACTATGTCGGGGGGCGAAATTTCTGGCAATATCGCATCCAACAACGGTGGGGGCGTGTATCTTGGAAACGGTGTTTTCAAGTTGTCTGGTGGTAAAATTTCAAAAAATACTGCCGCATACAATGGAGGCGGAGTTTGGGTTGACACTGAAAAATTAGACTTACTCTTTGTTTCTAATGGGGTGGTGTTTTCAAATAACCGTGCTTCTGTAGCTTATGACCGAGACTCTACACATGATAGTGTGTACAGTTCACAAATAGGTAACAGAGTTACTTGGACCACGCCCTTTACACAAGGTTATAACAACTATGATATCAGCTACACATCGGGTACACAAGTTACTGTGACAGATGATGGGACATCTTGCTCAGATAATAGTTCATCTGGCATAGAGGGTTATTTTGTGTTTATAGTGGTTTCTTTAGTTTTAGTGGTTGGTATTATTGTTGGATGTTTATTTTTGTATTTCAGACGGCATAAAAACTACTTGAAGCACGTATAAATATGATAAAAGGCGCCTATTTAGCTTTAACTTTAACGTAAGCTCTTGGAGCTTTTGGTTTTCCATCATTCGTTAAAGCAATTTTTCCTGAGTCCACACATACCGCAATATAATTCATCAAACATTCAATATACCTAACACCTCTAAATTTTAAGCAATGGTGTAAAACCAAAGAGCAAACTCTACAAAAAAGCCAAATACAAACGTACTTTAAATCACCCATTAACTAAAGCAAGTGTAAAAAATGCCCCTACCTGGAGTATTTTGGTGGACCGAGCGGGATTTGAACCCGCGACTTCCGCGTTGCGAACGCGGCGATCATACCGCTGATCTACCGGCCCCCAAACAACCCACAAAAAACTAACCTTCAACTATTAGAGCTTTCGGTACAACACATCACCACCCACACAAAAAATACACCAAATACTATCCATAACATTTCAAGCAGACTTTACATTTTCTAAGCTTGCGTCCATGCTCCTGTTGATTTTAGATGGACTCATAGAAATATCCTAAATTTTGTATGTGTTTAGTTCTGTTGGTTTTTGTAGTCTTTATATTAAAGTATATAGGCGTAAACCTATATGATCATGTTTGTTGAACAAAATCAACACAAAAAGTTAATCCTGATGAAAAATGAGCAGACTAAAGACACATTTTCACTGAAAACTACACATATATCTTTTTATTTTAATATGTTAATGAGATTTAGTGTTCCATCTGGTTGAAAACTGGCTAAGAAAACATTTCGACCAAAAGGAGAATTGTTAAAATCGTCTGAGCCTAAAATTTCCAATATTGGCCCTTCATAGGTCATGTCACCTGAACCTAAATAGCCATACCTAGAAAAAGATATTCTTAGCCCAGTTATTTCTGGAATGATTCCTGTTTTATTTTGATAGACCTCCATGGCACGGTCATAGTACCACTGAAGCCCTAAAGCGTCAATTTGCTGAAGCGCCTCGTTAGATGTTTGTTGATGAAGAGGCATTTGAGGTACTGGGAAGGCGCTATCATCTACTGAAATTATTGGAACATCACATACATGATAAGCTTCACCATTGCTTGCACTAAAGCTAATAGAGTTTCTTTCTCCATCGTTAAAGAAACGGTTAGATGACTGTTGAGACAGCACAAATTCAATTCTTCCACCCATGTAATCAACAGTATCTAATGAAATGATGTCTATGATAGTTTCGCCAGGGTGTTCTAACATGAAAAGCCTAAATGTAAGCGTGTTTTTGACACTTTGCGCCACTTCAATTAATGATACATCCAATATGTGGGGGTAAGAAATGGTAACACCCGATTGTGAGGTACCAAAAGTTGGGGGATACTCAGTATGCCAAAGTGCGTAGCCTTCAAATGCTGAAAAGCTTATAGAAAAAATCGACACAGCAAGCAACATATACTTTAGTGTTCGTCGAAGTAAACCATGTGACACTAACCAACTAATACTCATAATCGCAATTAAGATAATTATCACAATTTTTATCCAAGCATTACTAAGAAATATTACCGCAGAAAACAAACCCGCCGCTGTCATTACGGCCATAAACAAATTTTTACCGATTGCATAGTTGCTAGCCTTTGAGGTCATTTTGTTACCCTTCACCGTTTGACGTTAGTGTTTGAAGTTACGATTTAATACATATTTCATATGTTTAGTGGCACTTATTTAATTCTATGGAAAAGTACAATCAATATAACAATCCATTGTGCTTTTGTTCATAAACCGTAAAATGAGCTAAATATATACTAACTTTTTAATTTTAGCCAATTCTTTGTAGAATTGATTTTAACTATATGAATACATGAACATAAAAACGAATACTCTAGAAGTGATGAAATGCTGTGGTTAGGAGGAGATTTCAGAGGCATATTTGTTGGTTTTGAGGGTTAAAAGCTTAAGTTACTATAGCAGTTTAACTTTTTGTTGACTGTATGGGTAGTGTGTAGTTGCAGTGTTTGAACCAGCTAGCAACAAGCTCAGGTGACACAC
>WRJX01000054.1 GCA_009778385.1 Candidatus Bathycorpusculum sp.
TGACGGTGTTTCTGTTTGCTCGTTTTCATGTTAACGGTTCACGTGAAGAAATCTGGAACTTTATAGGTAATCCCTTTTGAAATACTCTCGAAAATCTTTGTGTCCTTTGATAAGTAAGGTTACTTTTTCTCGGACTATTGGGTTTCGTATTTCTATAGGTGTATAGAGTTCGCTCACCTGTTTCTTATTCAAAAGTATAAAAAATAATGCTTGACCCTTTTCGGTTATCGAGTATAACTCTTCAGCCTCTTTTACTATAAGACCCCATTCCATAGCCCAGTCTAACCAGTTTTTTTCAGTTTTACGAGTTAGCTGACTACATACTTGTTTTCTTATTGTAGCAAGTGGTTTGGGTTTTTCTTTGTATTTCCTGCTCTTTTTACAGCATAAAGCATCTACAATTTCATCTTTTGTCATACGATTTTTTTCGATGAATACCTCTAAAAGTTGCATTTTCCCTTCTGAGAATTTACCGCTTATTAGACGTTGCCGCATTTGTATATTCCTTTCTTATTCTGACATTTTTTTACTACGATTCTGTATCATCAGATACTAATAACATTTCTGACATCTTTTTAATGGTATAAAAAATGATAAAAAGAAAAATAAATACCACATTAAGTGGTTCATACCGCATAACCCTACCAATGAAATGGGTAAAGAAAAACAATTACCCAAAAGAAGTAATCCTTAAAGTTGGAAAAGAACTAAAAATAACGGCAATACGAGAAGAAGCCACATCATGTTAAACTTAAAAAATAAGTTACTCATGGCCATCTCACCACAAGATACACCACGAGTAACCGCAGAAGAAAGCACAACTACAAAACTTGTAGGTGCCTCTCCACGATAAATGACACTGCAAACACTAAAAAAGGATTTGATACCAACACTAATAAATTTTCTACCAAATGCACCATATGCGGAGATGTAACACCACTACCAACAGACGAACTAAGCGAAGTTGCATATCAACAAGCACAACAAACAAACCTATGTAGTCGATGCCGCATAAATCCAAAAAGAGCAGAACTATTACAAAAAATAAACACTCCCGAACCAACGCCAGAAGAACAAACACAAGAAGTATTCGACTCAATCAACCAATATGAAATAAACACCGAAGACGAACAAGAACACGAAGAATTTCTAAAATACCAACTCAACATTTTAAAACAACGCCCAAACACAGACGCAAAACCAAGCGACATAACACATTTATTCAAAGAAAAAATAGAAGCCACATGGAAATACATAGAAGAAAAATACTGTTTCATCACACCATCAAAAACAGGTATCCTACATTTCAAACAAAACGGAATCTACACCCCATGTGAAGGCATCATAAGAAAAGAAATAATCGACCTAACAGAACAAAAAGGAAACATACGCATATCACGCGAAGACCTAACACACATCATAAAAAATATAACAGAATCAAACTACATAGACCAAACCATTGTAAACACCTATACAGGCTACATCCCAGTAGCAAACGGATTTCTAAACATAGAATCATTAAAAACACAAGACACCCCCGACTTTAAATCATACACTCCAGACTGGCAAAAAGACGAAACAAACATTTTCACATACCAATTACCAACAGAATACGACCCAACCGCAACAAGCCCAAAATTCACACAATGGTTAGAAGACGCACAACCAGACCCAGACACACGCAAACACTTACTACAATACGCAGGCATGAACCTATTTAATAAACGTACACACCAAAAAATAGATTGGAACTTGGGCGCAGGAAGAAACGGTAAAGACACTTGGACAACAACAATAACAGAAATCTTAGGAACAACCAACTGCACCGCAATATCACTAATAGACCTATCAGCAGAAAACAGATTTAAAAACAGACCCTTAGCAACATCATTAGTAAACATATGCCCCGAAGCCACCAAAGGCGACCCAACAGAACTAAAAACATTAACAGGCGGCGGCATGATAACCACAGACATAAAAGGAAAAAACGAAACAATGAGCTTCATTTGCCAAACAGACTTCTATTTAAGCAGCAACGAAATGCCAACAATAACTGACACCTCAAACGGATTATGGAGCAGATTCTTTTTCATACCTTGGAAAAAAGATTACTCAAAAATAGCCATAGACAACTTTCACGAAAGATGGACAAAAAACCCAGAAGAACGAAGCGGAATACTCAACCTAATGCTACAAGGAGCACGCCAATACTTCACACAAAACGAAAAATTCACAATAAGTGAAGAAATGGCAGACTTAACCAAAGAAATACAACAAGACGCAGACCCATACCGCATATGGGAACAAGAACAAAAAATCTATAATGACAACAGTTTCACACCAACAGATCAAACATGGGAAAGTTTCTGTGAATACTGCAAACGCAACTATTTAACTATCATTTCAGAACAAGTTTTCTACAAACGACTACGGAAAGACAAAAAAATACGATACGGACAAAAAACAGTACACGGTATAAAAGGCGTACACGGTTATTATGGATTAGAAATCAAACCATTACCATCACTAATAAACTTGGACGAACAACAAACAACACTAACACCACCAACAGACAAACCACAAAAAGAAGCATTATACACACCAATACCGCCAGACGAACCATGCCACAAATGCAGCAACTACACATCAGAATACACAATACAAACAGAAACAACAAAAAGAAAACTCTGCCCCGACTGTTTCAAACAAATGCAAACAGACTACACAGAGTATAACTTCAAAATTACAGACAAACTGTAATATTTTTCTTTCTATTTTTTAAATTCAAACCATTTCTAAGAACATAATTGTATATTTCACAAACACCTAATTTTTCACCTGACACAGGGAAACAAGAACCGACACGGGCACGACACAGGGTAACAAAAATTTTATAAAACAAAAAACTATGGACTTTTCCATACTCCGACACAAGGAACACAGGGTACACAGGGTATATCACAAGTTAGTAAGAGGTAAATAAAATGGTAAAATATGCGCCAGTCGTTGTGA
Organism: Candidatus Bathycorpusculum sp.; assembly: GCA_009778385.1. Classification (GTDB taxonomy): domain Archaea; phylum Thermoproteota; class Bathyarchaeia; order Bathyarchaeales; family Bathycorpusculaceae; genus Bathycorpusculum. The sequence continues at coordinate 3,013 of WRJX01000054.1, forward strand.
TGTGAAAATGACCAATTCCCCGTGTCGCATGGAAATACCCTGTGTCGGACACGGGGTGCCTGTGTCGGGTAAAAAGTGTAAGCAATGTTTTTTCTGTATTATTTACAAACATGTTTTTTTTCTTCTCTCTTCTCTTTCTTTCTCTCTCCAAGAAAACAGTCATTGTTATAGAGTTTTGTTGTTTACTTCCATCCCAATGAACTGACATGTTATAGAGTTATTTTTGGATGGAACTTGTTTTCTCTCTCCATCCAAGAAAACTTTGTAGTGATGGAGTCTCATCTTAGATTGAAACTCATGTCTCTCCATCCAGAAGTAGTCTCTATCTAAGAATTCAGTTTAAGAAGTAAGTTTCAGAGATGATGAAGTAATTGTCTCTCTCCAAGAATTCAATCTAAAAAATAGTTATAGAGATTCATCCAAGAATTGTTCTCTCTCTAAAAAGAACTGTTCTCCATCCAAGTTTAAAAGAAAACTTAGACTCTTTGGAAGAAGAAGAGTCATCCAAGAAAGTGTGGACAACATGTTAGAAACAATAGTTCATCAAGCATTTCAGTATCTATCTGTTGATTAAACTTATTGTACATTCACCTCTTGAATGAATAATTCTTTTACATGTTCTAATCTTCCATGAAGTACAAAGTTTCCCTTTTCCAAACAAAGACATGTTCTTCCTGACTCTACAATTGTTTTAACTTGTTCTATCTTAGAAAGTGACAGTTTATGTTGTAATAGTTTATAGAAGTATGATTCTAAGATTCTTTGGTGGTTGCTGTACTTGTCCACATCAATTTGGGATACAACGTCTTTAGAGAGTTTAGGGTACGTGAAGACAAGTTTGTTGTTTTCCTGTCTGAATCTTGCCTTCTGCTTACATTTAGTGTGGTTGTTTATTACGTTTGGATGTTGCATGTTAAATAGTGTAGCTTCTTTTAAGTTAACTATATAGGCGTAGACTCTTCTATATAGTAACTGATTAAAATGGACATTATAAAATTAAAAGTAATAAAACTACATACTAAGAAAGAAGCTTTAGGAATAAGAATACCCCGAGAAGTATTAAAGAAAATTAAAGAAAAACTTGGAGGAACACCAGACTCTTGCTTAATGATAGAACAAGAAGGAAAAGTAACTTTAAGTTTCAAACGAGGCGAACAATGGTTTGACAAGTAATCCAAGACATGCTGTTGGACTCTACCATGTCATCCAAAAAAGTCCTTTAGTATCTGAATATGTAGAAGCAGAATCAAACTGTAACTATAAGCTTGTAGCTCATAATCCTCCAGTGTTTGTCTCCAGTTTACAAGAAACACCAACACAGAAGAACAATTATGGACAAGGCATCATGTTAGACTGTCACTGTTCCGTTGATAAGAGTGATTGTTACAGGCTTTATCTTACACCTGAAAACTTTGAGGATTACTGTAAAATGTTTAGTGGAAACATGATTAATCCTTGTTACAGTCCACGTTTTGAGTATAATGTTGGAAGTAAGAAATGGAGGAACTGGAAATGAATGTTAGTGAAGAAATCAGTGAAGTACAACCAGTAGTAAAACGTTTGAAGGATGAAATAGAATGTTTAGTTAAACTTCATAGTAAACATGTGAACCGAAGTGTAAACAGTGCAAGACTGCTTGAAGCTGTATCTCAGACTGTTGCTAAGTTGGATGCAGAGTTTGTTGTTTCTTTGAAAGAGCAAGCTTGGATGGTTAAAGAGAAAGAGTTAAAGAACTTGTTTATGGGAGAATTGGTTTAGATAGTGTAAAGTTGTTTACCACTTTTTTTATGTACACAATTTCTTTCTACCTAATGTATTCACGGGTACACCGTCTTTTTCTTTACTCTATAACTGTTCTCTGTTTCTCTTCTATGTTAGAGAGACAGGTATTCTTTTTTAAACTACTATTTGTAGTTAATGTTATTTATTTATGTCCAGTACATTTTTTCTGTTCTTAACTTTTTTTGCAGAGTTTCGTTTTTCCACGGCAAACAAAAAGAAAAGAAAAAAAGGTACAATGTCAACTATCCAGATGTTTGTTTCAGTTGCTTTCCTTGAAATCATTGGATATATTCTAAGTTCTGGAGTGGTGATTCATTAAACAGTTTTGCAATGGTGAAGTTTATGAAAACTGTTTGTCCAACATGTAACGTTGAAGGCTTCTTAGAAGTGAGAGGAAATAGTAAAAGAATAAAACATTATGTTGGAGTCAAAGATGGAATAAGAAAATATGATTGCCATAAAGTATCTCCTAAGTTGGGGGTCGAGGGTTCAAATCCCTCCTCGTCCGCCACTGTTCCTTCAACAAATAAACTTAATCTGAGTGTTTGTACTTCCACTAATTTATGTAAAAAAGAATTGATAGGGTAGCATAGAAGTCACAATCAGATATGTGGCATGACAAGAGAAATTTACATAATAGAAGGGGAAAGTAATGGTTGTGTTTGATGTCTAAAGGTGGTTTTTTGTGTTAAAAGTCGCTGTTTTAAGATGTTTTGTGTACTTGAAGAAGGCGTGTCGATAGACTATACATAACCAGTGTTGGGTTTGGTTGTCGCTTTAACGTTGGGGTGTTTTGAAAGATTTAGCAGGTATTTTGGGTGATACATTAATGGTAAATGATGTTCGCCATTTGGGGAAAGCCTATATAGCATAGTTTTATAAAAAGTGTAATCAATTTGTGGATGCCTTGAGCAACATTATTGAGTATATACTAAAAGTTTGAGATGAGCATGAAAAACGGAGAACAGGATTACACCAACTGGTATGAATTGAATGTCCAGTCTGTGTTAGAGAAGTTGGATGTAGATCCTGTTACTGGTTTATCTAACGAGCAGGTTGGCAAGCGACAAGAGTGTGATGGAAAAAATGTGTTGCAGCCGCCTAAAAAGGTGAGTTTGCTTCAACGGATTTTATATCAGCTCAGGGATGTTTCCATCATTGTTTTGTTGATTGCTGTGGTGCTTTCATTTTTGATGGCTATCAGCGAAGGGTCTGGATTTATTGAGTCTATTGTTATTTTGTCTGTAGTTGTTTTGAACGTTGTTTTGGCAATTACTCATGAAGGTAAAGCTGAAAGAGCGCTTGAGGCGTTGGAAAAATTAAGTGCTCCATATTGTTTTGTTCTGCGAGATGGGGTTAGGCAAAGTATCGATGCTACTGAATTAGTGCCGGGTGATGTTATCATTCTGGAAACCGGTAATATAGTTCCTGCTGATGCTAGGTTGCTTTCGTCAACTGGTTTATTTTCTGATGAATCTGCTTTAACAGGTGAGAGTGAACCTGCGGAAAAGGAAGCTTTGGCGGTACTTTCAGGGAGTATGCCGTTGGGCGATCAACGTAATATGATGTTTACCGGGTGTGTTGTGACGGGGGGGCATGGTACTGCTGTGGTTACTGCTACAGGTATGAATACGCAGATGGGGCAGATTGCCGGGTTTTTGCATAGCAGTAAACGTGTAAAAACGCCTTTACAGTTACGTCTTGATCAACTTGGTAAAACTATCTGCGGAATAGCTCTTATTTCTGCCTTTTTCTTGATAGCTGTAGGTCTGCGGTCTGGTGCTGATCTTGGTAGCATGCTATTGGTTGCTATCTCTTTGGCGGTAGCAGCGGTTCCTGAAACACTTGCGTTGATTGTCACTTTGACTTTGACAAACGGTGTGCAGAAAATGGTGCAGAAACATGCTCTGATTCGAAAGCTTCCTGCTGTGGAAACTTTGGGTAGCACTTCAGTAATCTGTTCAGATAAAACTGGGACGCTTACTCAAAATCGTATGATGATTAAGCAGCTTTGGATTTGTGGTAGTGAACCGTTTGCGGATGATGTGGAATTTTCTGAAGAACAAGGTGGTTTTCTTAAGCTCTTAGCGTTGGCAAGTAATGCTACCTTTGGAACAGATGAGAACGGAAATAGGGTGTATACGGGTAATGCCACAGAGGTTGGTATACTTAGGCTTTTGAATGAGAAAGGGTATTGCGTGGAGGAAGCGGCAGCCAAGTATCATAGAGTGGCGGAAATTCCGTTTTCATCAGATCGGAAGATGATGACAGTTGTTTTACAGGATGTAAATGGCGGTTATATTGTATTAACTAAGGGCGCCTTTGATCGGTTGCCCTTTTCTTCTGAATCTGCTTCTAATTTGGAAGCAGCTAAATGTGTGCATGACGAATTTGCTGGAAAGGCCTTGCGTGTCATTGCTTTGGCTGGTAAACATGTTGATGAGTTGCCCGATCACGGTAGCTTGGAAGCATTAGAGCAAGATGTAACACTGGTGGGTCTTATTGGTTTAATTGATCCACCGCGTCCTGAGACGGCACTTGCTATAGCAAAGGCCAAAAAAGCTGGAATCCGTACCGTAATGATTACTGGTGACCACGCTACAACTGCGGGTGCTATTGCCAAAGATTTGGGTATCTTGGAAGAGGGGCAAAATATTATGACTGGTGCTCAGCTTGCAAAGATATCGGATGTGGAATTGCGTGATACAGTTAGGAATTTCTCAGTTTACGCTAGAGTATCGCCAGAAGATAAAATTCGTATTGTAACAGCTTGGCAGGCAAACGGCGAAGTTGTTGCCATGACTGGTGATGGCGTAAATGATGCTCCAGCATTGAAAGCAGCTGATATTGGAGTTGCAATGGGTAAAACTGGTACCGAGGTAGCTAAGAGTGCTTCTGATATGATTTTAACCGATGACAACTTTGCGACTATTGTTGAAGCTGTAAGTGAAGGCAGAAATGTGTTTGCAAATATCAAAAAGACAATTAATTTTCTGTTAGTCTGTAACATGAGCGAAATCATCATAATGATATTTGCTCAAATGGCGGCCTGGGGTATTCTGCTAACGCCAGTTATGTTATTATTGATTAACTTGCTAGGTGACGGTATTCCGGGTATAAACCTTTCTCGGGAGGCATCTGACCCTACCTTAATGGATAAGCAGCCGATAAAGCGTAGTGAAAGTCTTTTCAGTGGTGATTTGTTACGTTTGATTATCCGGCAAACGGTTGTCTGTTCAGTTGCAGTACTGATAGGTTATTACATAGGTGCTTTCGTTACGGTACCCGGTATGGGTGCACCCTCAGCAGAGTTCGGACGAACTATGGCTTTTCTAATTACAGGCTTTACTTCGATATTACACGTTTTCAATGTTCGCAGCTCAAAATCGACCTTTAAAACAACCATCAAAGACAATAAGCCCCTGGTAGGAGGTGCTGCATCAATGATTCTAGTTTTCACACTGTTGGTCGTGTTGCCATTTGGTCACATCTTTGGTCTCTATCCCATCGGTGGCATTCACTGGATAGTTGTGCTTGGCTTGTCCCTACTACCTACTGCAATGCGCGAAATTTTCATAATAGTTGACCACATACCCATCGTTATGGAACGCCGCCGTTTGAGAAAAGAGCATTATATAACCAAGAAAAAAGAGCATATGGAAAAAATTCGCCAGAAAAAGTGCCCTGATGAAGTCAATAATGAAACACAAGTTATAGCAAAAGAATTACACGAACAGTAACCCCTTAACTTTCTCTATTCTTATATGTAAACAATCCATCCATATGTTAGATTTCTTGTAACATTTAGTTGATTTGGTTTTTCAAGCTTGTTGATTAACTAAATGGTTTAGTTGCATTAACGCTTTGCCTGAACTTAATGCTTCACGTGCTTTTTCCATACCGTCTTTATAGGAATCGCTAACGCCTGATACATATAAGGCAGCTGCGGCGTTCATGCAGAATAAGTCAACTAGTGGATTGTCATATTCGCCTGAAAGTACCTGTTTAATGGCCATTGCATTGTCATATGCTTTGTTAAAGGAAGCTATATCAAATGTGGCATGTGTTTTTACGCCAAAATCTTCTGGTTGTATGGTATATACTTGGATTTCACCATTTTTTAGTTCAACTACTCTTGTTGGGCCACATGGAGAAAACTCGTCAATGCCCATAGCGTTATCAACACCATTTACCATACCGTAAGGAGCTATAGCGCGACTAATTCCAATTTCCTTCAAAATGGCTACAAGTTGATCACAAACCTGAGGCGCATACGCACCAATTACAATGCAGCTCGTGTTCTCACATGGCATAGTCAATGGACCAACAATATTAAATGCTGACGTAAACCGCATATACTGGATAAGTCGTGCCCAACCAGATTTTAAAAAGGCTTCACCTGGCATATAGCAAATGTTGTATTTTTCCAAACTTTGTTTGGCTTTACTCATTGGACTTGACAGGTTAACGCCAAGTATTTCAAAAATTTCAGACGCACCTGAGACACCAGTTACTTTTTTGGCGCCTTTTTTAGCAATAGGAACACCACAGGCTGAAGCAATAAGTGCGGCAGGTGAAGACGCATTCACAGTTTTCATAACATCTGAACCTGTGCCAACAATATCGCAAATAGCGCCTTTAACGTCAGCCTTGAATTTCTCAGTGTCAAATTTGTCTAATGCATCCCAGACGCCCGATAATTCTTCGGTGGTTGGTTTACGGGTAATATGAGCTACCAAAAAAGCCCCCTGTTGAAGCTCAGGTTGCTCATTTAAAATGATTTGTCGATACGCTTCACAGGCTTCTTCTCGGGTCATAGTTTTGCCAGTAGATACTTTACATATTAACTGGCCAAATTCTCTTAATTTTTCTTCAGTTACCATGATATCACTCACATTTTTGTAGGTCTACAACGTACTTTAAGGCTTGACCAAGTAGAATCTCAGGCAGCACCGAAGGTACGCTTTCAAGGTCTATTATTTTATGAATTAGTAGTCTAATAGTTTGAGCGTTATCTTCTAAAATTTTCAGAGCTATAGTCATTTGTCGTTTTGTGCTTCCATATGCACCAACTATGGTTAATTGTCTATAATGAATTTCATTTAACAAATCGATTGGAATGCTAACATTTTTTGTAAATCCACTAAATAGACAATATTTGCCACCAGTGTTTAATTTTAAAATCCCCTCTATCAGGGTATTTGGATCTGGAGCAGCATTTATCGCAACATCAAAATTATCAAAAGCCACAACATCAGAAATATGAATGTCTGCTTCTTTACAAAATTGTGCTATATGTTCCCGTTTTTCGCAGTTTTTTTCGACAACAAATGGTTCTGCACCAAAATATTTGCAAGCTAATCCAAGCATGAGCCCTGCAGGTCCTCCACCAAAAATGAGTACTTTTTGGTTTTTCTGTAAATCAACTTGCTCAATTGCATTTATAGCCGAGGATAATAATTCAGTCATGCAGGCAATTTCAGAGGGAATATTTTCAGGTATTTTTATGAGGCTTTCTTTTGGTACTTTTATATACTGTGCAAATCCTCCATCACGATGAAAGCCGATAACTTGAATGCTACTGCAAAGATTTTCTGCGCCATTTTTGCAGTAATGACAATTATTACAAGCTCTCGCTGGCCAGACTATAAATCGTTCATTCGAATCAAGTTTCTGTCCACAGATTTCATGACCTAACACTCTTGGTAAAACCAGATCTCTTTGACCTTGAAACCACATTTTTGCATCAGTTCTACATACTGAGCAATAACTCACTTTTAGTAGCGTTTCAGTATCATCACTACAGTTAGGTATTTTGATGTTGTCTATGCGAAGTTTTTTTATATCTTCAAGGATAAGTGCTTTCATTATAGCTTCCTGCAAGCATTGAACTTCACGTTTTCTTACATTTAAAATTATTCTTCCGTATTACATATGTAATACAAAAAATAAAAAAAAGGAATGGTTACCTACACGTGTTCTTTTTTCTTTATTTTGATGTTTTTAGCAGATAACTAGATGATTCCTTGATCAGCCATTGCGTCTGCTACTTTTACAAAGCCGCCGATATTTGCGCCTTTGACATAGTTGATGAATTTTCCTTCTTTGCCATGTCGAACGCAGGTTTGGTGAATTGATCTCATGATTTCGTGTAGTCGGGTATCAACTTCCTCGCGTGTCCATGAGAGGCGCATGTTGTTTTGGGTCATTTCTAACCCTGAAGTTGATACACCGCCGGCATTTGCTGCTTTGCCCGGTCCATACAGGGCTTCGTTTTTGAGGAACACTTTTACGCCCTCAGGTTCAGTAGGCATATTGGCTCCTTCCGATATGCAGTAGCAGCCATTGCTAATCAAAGTCTTTGCGTCTTGTTCACTAATTTCATTTTGAGTAGCACAAGGCAGGGCCACTTGGCATTCAATTTCCCAGGGTCGTTTACCTTCAAGGTATTGAGCATTCTTATATTTGCTAGTATACTCTTTAATTCGTCCCCGCCGATTATTTTTTAAGTCCATTACATACGAAAGTTTTGAGCAATCAATTCCCTCATCATCATAAATGGTCCCATTGCTATCTGATAGTGTTACTACCTTTCCGCCTAGTTCATTGACTTTCTGCACTGCATATTGCGCAACGTTACCCGATCCTGAGATGGTAACAGTTTTACCATTAAAATCCTCGTTTCGTGTTTTGAGCATTTCTTGTGCAAAATAGGTAACACCATAACCCGTAGCCTCTGGTCGAATTAAACTACCGCCCCAATTGAGGCCCTTTCCAGTTAATACTCCTGTGAATTCATTCTTTATTTTTTTATACATTCCAAACATGAACCCAATTTCTCTAGCACCAATACCAATATCACCAGCTGGGACATCAGTGTTTGGACCAATATGTCGTGAAAGCTCCAGCATGAAATTATGGCAGAATCTTAGAATTTCAGCTTCACTTTTACCTTTAGGGTCAAAATCTGAGCCCCCTTTAGCGCCACCCATAGGTAACGTAGTTAGAGAATTTTTAAACACCTGTTCGAATGCTAAGAATTTAAGAACACTTAGGTTAACACTTGGATGAAAACGCAAACCCCCCTTATATGGGCCAATAGCACTGTTCATCTGAATTCTATAGCCTTTGTTTACTTTTACCTCACCTTTATCATCCGCCCAAGTAACTTTGAACATAATAATTCGCTCAGGCTCAATTATTCGCTCTAAAATATTGGCAGATTGATACTTGGGACTATCCTCAATTACCGACCAAACAGAGGTGATAACCTCATCTACTGCTTGATGAAACTCCGGTTGATTAGGGTTTTTATCTTTTACATAGGCCATAAAATCTTTGGGTGTTTTATACATCATCATAGTTGATTCACTGCTCGATTATATTTTGCTAACACTATACGCATCTGGTTAAAGTCCAAGATATCTCTCACAGTTTGGATGGAAAGCCACTTCGCAGCTACACCATTAGGTCACATACAGGAGGAGCTGTTATGACTCTAAAACTTGCAAGCTCTACTTCTCTCTTCAAGTCTAAAATAGACTTTACTGCCCAAGAAAAACTTTGCAACTTCCACATAGACTTCGCCGCAATAGATGTAAACAAATCCTTAAGACCGCTTCCAAATCTGCCCTTGACTTGATTTAATGCTTCTTCCAGCCGCATTTATAGCACTAAATGAATAAAGGTATTTCTGGAAATATATAGGCATGTTGGAACATTTTAGCTTTCTAACAGCCATTACAGTATTCTTCCAGTTATCTTTAAAGTCAAGATTGGGATAAAGAATCAGGCTTTGGTTGGTTATGTTGTTTTCCAAATGTAGCCTCGAGACTGTTATGGATGTTTTTGGTGAATTTGACGTTGAGCTGAATGAACTCGGTGAGTAGATTCAAATTCTTCAGACTCGTAAAACAAGTAGAGGCTAAATTTTTTTTGTTTATACTTGACTTTTTTGTTGACAGTTTGGTAGAGCCCTCTAATGATTTTGTTGTTGATGTTTTGATGTTGTTTTTGTATGGGTTGATTTTGTGCTATTTGAGTAGTGATTGCATGTTTTGTTTTGATGTTTTAATGAATGGATGTGTGTTGCAAAATAATGTGGGAGTAATATGGATATAATGTGGGAATATGGCTATATTGTGTAAAGGTAAAATTGTGATTAGTAGAACGTTGGGTACAGATGTAACTGAGGTTGCGGTATCCATTGCCTGTTATGTTGTAGTGGATCCAACAAGTGTCACCATATTTTGTAACTGAATGCACTGTATTCACGTTCTACTACAAGTTTCTCCATTGAAAGCGTTATTGACAGCGTCTATAAGTGTAAACCCACTGCCCATAATAACAACAAACAATGTTTATGTTCCCTCATCACACGACTTATACAAATTATCGCAATACACAATATGGGGTGATAGAGCAAATACTAAAAAACAAAAAACTATTCAATACAAAGAGAAAAGTGGTCGGAGTTAAGCAGACCTTTTGATTGAGGGTTTGGCAGAGGCAATAAGTGCCTCTTTACTTGTCACTTCTTTTTTTGTTGTTCATTTTTGTCTTCTTTAGTGTTTGGTGTGTAGTAGAAAATAATCTCGTTCTTAGTTGTGTCTTCATT
>WRJX01000055.1 GCA_009778385.1 Candidatus Bathycorpusculum sp.
ACAAATGGTTGACCTGACCATGGCGTTGTACGCTAAATTTTGGGTCAACAGCACATTCAACGCAAAAACATTATTTAGTTAACACTATCTAATAGTCATCAATACACTTAACCATCACAACACATTTCAAATCAGCACACTAATTTGGCTACAATTAAAATAAGACTTAATCTACCACACTCATTATAGGCAATAACAACAATCAAAAAATAGAAGCTTTAAAAAAACAGAAGCAAGAAAGCATAAACACCCCATGTAACTTTTTGGCAAGTTACTAAGTAGTTACATAAGCCTTAAAGGCTACTATTAATGATAGTAATTATGGGTGAATCTATGACTGAAGAGAAAAAACCAGAGGTCTCACAGTACAACATAGAAGGCAAAGCACTAGAGGCATTTCTAGGTCCACTAGAAGCCAATGTTATGGATGCAATTTGGTCTTCAAAAAAGACACCCGTTTCAGTAAGAGAAATCCATGAGAAATTAAAACAAACAAAAACTCTCGCCTATACAACCATAATGTCCACCATGGATAGATTATTTGAAAAAAATTTGCTTGACCGCAAAATCGAAAAAGGACGAGGTGGCCTATATTATGTTTACTGGCCTGCATTAGAGAGACAGCCTTTTCAGAAATCGGCGGTTCGAGAGGTTCTCTCAAGTCTTATCAATAACTTTGGCGATGTGGTTACTAACTGTTTAGTAGATGAAACTTGCTTAAGTGAAGAAGAACGTAAAGTCATCAAAGAACAACTTAACAAAAACATCATTAAGAAAAAGGAATAACAAAGGAAGGAAGAAAGAACTAATGAGCTTTGAGGGCGTAGTTATTCAACTCCTTCAGCCATACTTTTTCTACTCAGCAGTCTTCCTTATTGCATCGTTTGTATGTATCAAAATTTTTACACGATTCTGTTCCGTTATAAGTGAAAAAACAAAAAGTTTGCTATATCTTGTTCCGCTGATTATACCCTTAGTTGTCATGTTTGTCTTTTTACCTTCAACTACCTTTCAAACCTCCGTTGTAGACGTTAAAACAATAGCTTCAATAAACATGGGGGGACCAATTAGCCCTCTTGCGGCAAGTGTCATTTTAGTTACTGTTTCACATATAACGACTTTATCGATCACAGGTATATTATGCCTAATTGGGTTGGCAATGGGAGCAGTCTTTGCTTTAACAATGGTTATTGCGGATGACCGCATTGCCAGACGAATACTTAGGGTTATCCCGTTATCTGCAGATGAACAACCATGGTTGCAGGCAGCAATTGCTGAATCCTCCAAAAAAATAGGGCTCACATGTCCAAAAATTGGAATAGTTGAGGATCTACGTCCAAACGCTTTCACTATTGGCTATGGACATAGAGCAGCAATAGTTTTCTCAATTGGGCTACTCAATCTGTTGGATAAAGAAGAGATAACTGCGGTTGCTTTGCACGAGTTAGCCCATGTAAAGCATAGGGATTTCTTTTTCAAGACGCTAACTTCAGCGTTAACAGCAATTTCCTTTTTTAACCCAATAGCGTTTATAACGGCCTCCACAGCTCAACGTCAAAGAGAAATGTTTGCTGATGAAGGCGCAATTACCTTACTTGACAGACCATCTGCTCTTAGTAGTGCTTTAACAAAAATATGCAATTCAATTAAAACTCTGCCAGAAACAAGCATGTTTACTATGGCATCAACCAGTCTTCTTGTTACATCATCCATACTTTACAGGTCAGACATACTTGCGATGCATCCGCGATTAGACAAAAGATTAGGCAATATTTCCAAACAGAAGACAAGAATACGACTAAATAACAAGACTATAATTCACGCCATCCTATTATCTGTGATACTGATCACTTCTTTTGCAGTAACTAGTTATACAATTGTTGAGCTACAACAATCATGTTATGCTAGCAATCAGGGTTTAAAAGAGCCTGTTGACTATAAACCGCTCGAGGTTATAATTAGCGGAAAAATTTCCAATACTATGGTTACGTCACAGGATAGCCCTGTTTTAGCTAATGCTCAGGTGAGAAATGAAAATATGTCATTACATCAGAACGTCAACAGACCTCCTTTTGAGTTGAACACGTTTTATTTGCAGAGTTCCCCTGAAATATCATGTCATAAATACCACTATGCAGGCCCCGGGTCTTCTTTTGTAGTGGGTAGTTTTTGATTTTTAAGGCAGAATTTTCTTGCAATACTATTATGGGGGTTAATACCGTTTGAATGAGTGGCCACAAGTATTTTTTCATATTCTAAAGCTATCCAGGGCATTACACTGTACCACAGTAGGGGCTTTGAGTTTTTAGGTTATATTAATAATCTCACATACAAAGCAACCAATAACCCGTCGGCAACACATACAGTCGTCAGTTAAACCCCAGCCTCAATCACTTGCACTCATTAAGTTCAGGGCATGGGTAATGTTAAGGATTTTGTCTTTTTTGTGTGCTTGGCTGGAATAGGTTTTTATTGCGCATGTGAAATTATCTTTTCAGCATTAAGTTAGTGGGGCTCTCGGCTAGCTTGGTCCAGGCTTGTAGACTTGGGCTCTATAGACTCCGGTTCAAATCCGGGGAGCCCCACCATATTGAAACTTTGTTTCTGTGTTGGTTTAGTGCCTAAGTAGTTTAGGCTAGTTTTCGGGTAGTTGTGTTTGTTTTAGTTGCAAATGAAAGTTTGATACAGTCTAAAATTTGTGAATTTTAATGGGATATTTGCAGGTTTTGGCATATGGTTAAGAAAAACATAACTTAGAAATCGTAGATAAATAAACTTGCCACTTTTTTGGAAACCTCAATGGAGCAACAACCATTTACGCTGGGTGTACTGTCAACTTTTCCAGACGGTTCCTTAAAGCCTGTTTTAGGTTGTTTGATAGGTAGGGTACAAGTTTAGTGTGCAACAGGGGCTATTTCAACTGTGGAGGTAGCTGCGGCTGCATTCTCAACTGAATGCATGGTTCTGCAAATCAGACCTAAGGAGTCTTCTGTGAATTTAAGCATAGTTTTACCTGCAGCTGTGATTGTGAAGATTTTACGTGGTTTCTCAGCGGTCAGATTCCATTCGCTATTTATGTAGCCTTTCTTTTCCAAGTTGGCTAAAAATGGGTAAACTGTGCTTGGGCCAAAATATATGCCAAAGGTTTTGCGGATTTTTGTGATAATTTGATAGCCGTGCATTGACTGATGGCCGATTAGTTGTAACACTATCATATCAAGTAAGCCTTTTGTAAGTTTTGTTTGAATTTCTTTTTGGTAGTTATTGCTCATTTTATTTTTCGCCTTTTTTGATAACATCATTGCAATGTTATCGTATGTGTCTCTAATCCATAAACGGGCATATAAAACCTCGGACATAATAAAAGCATACTAAAAACCAACATACTGTATGCATAATCAACAAAAATACACATCCAACATCACAAATACCACAAAACACATTAAAAATCGTAAAAAACAAACTGTACAACAGAATAACAGCAAACAACAATATTCCCATACATACAACATACCTAAAAACGACTCGTTATGCGGCGGGCACTGAAACAACAACTCAACAGACAGGTCATGCAGAAAAAGAAGCTTAGAAAACAAGAGATGAAAATAAAAGGGTTGAAGGGTTAAGTTGCCATTTTCTTAAGCGAATGCAAACTCCAATAGAACATAACAACCGCTATGATACCTGTGATAATGAAGCCTTCAAATATGCTGATACTTTGAAAGTTTCCAACAAACAGGTCACGTGTAGCATTTACACCATACGAGAATGGATTGATTTTTGCGAGGTACTGTAACCATAAAGGTGCGAGCGCCAAAGGCAAAAATATGCCTGATAACAACGAAACGGGCAAAGTTATAGTGTTCATTGTTGGAGCAAGTGAATCTTCAACTTTGTAAATCAGAGCAAAAGAGTAGGAAATGCATGACATGATTATACCTATAAAAATATACAGTACCAGAGACAACAAAAACCCTGGAACACTTAGGGTTAACCCAAAAGGAATAGCAACTAAGGTTATCAGTATACACTGAGCAAGCAAGACAACAACGTCACGTAAAACTTTACCCAGTATGATTGCCGAACGACTCACGGGCGTGACAAGATAACGGTGAATCACACCAGAACGGATATCATCAATTAAAGGAAACCCCACAAATGCACAACCGAAAATGGCTTGCATAACCAGTAAACCGGGAATGAAGACATTGGCAGTATTTCCACCAGTAAACCCTGGAACGCTACCTAAACCACCTAGTAGCGGCATGTACAAAACAAGATACATCAAGGGCTGAAACATGTTTATGAAAATAAAAACTGGACTCTTAAGCGTATGATTTAAGTTATTTACAAACATTAAACGTACATCGTGAAGTAGCTTCATTGTTTTTGACCATCCTCTCTTAGTGATCGCCCAGTATACTTTAGAAAAACATCATCTAGACTTGGACGTGAAAGTGTTACCCCTTGGACATGCATTCCTGAACCATCAAGCAAACGCAACAGATCCGGCAGGGTTCGTTCGCCATCCTTAATGGTGAGGTAAATTGAATTGTCTGTAACTTGAAGTAGCTCCAACTTCACATGCTCATTAAGCAACACTTCGGCCTTACAGGCAATCTCAGATGAAACAAAACTAAAAACGATTGTATCTCCACCTACAGAACTTTTCAACTCATCAGGAGTTCCTTGAACAATAATTTGGCCATGATCAATAATTGCAATTGTATCACATAACTTGTCAGCTTCATCCATATACTGCGTAGTTAATAATATAGTGACACCATCAGTTTTGAGCGCCTGTATTTCTGTCCAAAGATACGCACGACTTTGAGGGTCAAGACCAGTAGTTGGTTCATCAAGCAGAAGCAACTGTGGATGATGAATCATACCAAGCGCTATATCTAAACGCCGTTTTTGCCCACCCGAGTAAGTTGATGCTGACCGGTCAATATAGCTAGTCATTTGAAATCTTTGAGAAAACTCCTCAGCAGATTTTTTGGCTGTCTTGGCATCTATACCAAAGAGTTGGGCTTGAAGAACCAAGTTCTCCATACCAGTAGAAGCTAAATCGGCTCCGCCCACTTGACTTACAAAACCCACATTTTGCCGAATTTTATCCTGCTGCCTAACTAAATCATAACCTAAAACCTTTACTTCACCACTACTCGGACGCATAAGAGTAGAAAGCACCTTTTGAGTAGTTGATTTTCCAGCACCATTTGGACCAAGAAAACCAAAAATTTGACCCCGCTTAACAATTAAATCAACGCCCTTTACAGCTTCCACCTGCCTCTTCTCGCCACGCACTTTTGAGACAAAAACCTTTTGCAACCGCTTTGTTTCAATAACATAATCACTATTCATAAAAACTGCCCTATTCCTAAGCACTATATAAAATTTCGGTGACAACAATTTAATTTAAGCCAATTCTCCCGCTAAACATGCACTTCAAACCAGCAACTAAAAACAGAAGCTAAGCTTAGTAGTTAGTTAAACAAATCAGCAACATACAACATAAAGAACATCGGAATCTTCAAGAAACAAAGGGTCACCTGTAACGTTTATAACCCAAACATAAAATGGAATAAAGATTTTTGGCTAAAGTCAAACAACAAATTCAGTTGCTTAAGGATGAAAAATGAAAAAATAACAAAATGTAAGAAAACTATCAGCCTAAACTTTTAGACTGATTCTACTTTTTGGATTTCTGGTACACGCTCTTTGACGTAGACTTCAATGCCATTTTTAAGTGTCATTTGAGCCATTGGACAACCTGCGCAGTGACCGACTAAGCGAACCTTTACGATGTTACCTTCAACGGCAACTAGTTCTACGTCTCCTCCGTCACTTTGAATTTGCGGTCTAATATCATCAAGTGCTTCTTGCACACGTTTTTTGATTAATTCAGCCATAAATTTTCACGTACTTAATTACAACAAATTGAATAATTTTAAGGATTTCTGAAAAATCACACATTTTTAATGAAAGTATACCAAAGAACAAATCGTCAGCGAAATTTTTAAGCACACAGGTTATATCCAAGCAGAATGGTGTTGAAAGCTTAATTGGCTCTTAGTATGGTAATATTTTGGTAATTAATTAGACAATTTTTATGTCAGGATTTTAACGGATTAAGAAATGTATTCACCTATTTTTGAGCACATTTAGAACACATAACGTCACATTCAGCTTAATGTTCAGGGGTGGAGATTTGCTTTAGCTTTACGTTTACATTTTAGAGTTAATTAGTAAATACAAATTAAACACGCAACGGTTTTCAATGTGCAGGTTATCAGGCATGAAGAAGCAAGTGTTTATTTCAGGTCCAATTCTAGGTATGGAAAACAATCAAGATTACTACCGAAATACCATTACAGATATCAGTCAAAAACTTGGTTTTGAAGTTATTGATCCCTGGAAACGTGAAAAATATCTCTATAAAGGCAAGGAAGAGTGTTGGTGGAACACTTACGAAAAATATGATTTTGTGCAACGTGATCTTAACGATGCTGACCGATGTGATATAATGGTTGTGTATTTACCTAAACTTAGTGCTGGTGCCTGTATGGAGATGTTTTACGCCAAGCGTAAAGGCAAAACAGTTATCGTTGTTTCAGATATGGATTGTCTTAGCCCATGGATTAAAGTCCATTGTGATGTTATAATCAAAAGTTTTGACATGTTAGAAGAGACACTTAGTAAATTCAAATGAACGATACTAATTTTTAAAGAAATAACGTGTACCATACGAGAAAATCCGTATGTTACATTATGTGGTAAAGATGTCTTGTTTTGTGCTGGGTTGTTGTTGTGAGATACAGTGAATTGTTCCGTATCCATTAACTAGGTCTGAGCAGTCGATGCCGATAACTTTTCGATCGGGAAACAGTTTTTGCAAGATTGTTAATGCTGTAGTGTCGTTTTTGTGGTTAAAGGTTGGCATGAGCACTTTGGTGTTGCCAATGTAAAAGTTTGTGTAGCTTGCGGGAAGACTGTATTCACCACCAATGTTGCCAGGCATGGGTAGTTTGACAATGTTTATTTGGTTACCGTCTTGGTCTGTTGCTTCTTTTAGGATATCATAGTTGCCTTTTAGGGCGTCATAGTTTTGGTCATCGGGGTTGTCTTCGTAGGCGCAGACAATTGTTGTAGGGTTTACAAACCTTGCTAGGTCGTCAATGTGTCCGTCGGTGTCATCACCGCAAATGCCGTTTTTAAGCCAAATAAAATGGGTAATGCCCAGGTAATCTTTTAGGTATTTTTCAATGTCGGCACGGGATAAGTTGGGGTTTCTATTTGGGTTAAGCAGACACTGTTCCGTAGTTAAAAGAGTACCTTTGCCGTTAACGTCAATAGATCCGCCTTCCATCACTATATGTGGCGTGAAACAAGGTAGTTGTAAAGTCTTGTTAATCACTTTAGGGATGTCTTTGTCCTTAATCAAGTCATCATATTTATCACCCCAACAATTGAAAATCCAGTTAACTATAGCTAACTCACGCCGATCATTAATGATAAATGTTGGACCGTAATCACGAAACCAGACATCAGCATAGTCGAACATAAAGAAACGAATTTTAGCAAAATCCACATCGGCTGTTTGTAGCAGGCGTATAACTTTTTCTTTCATAACTGGGCCGTTTACGAAAAGATTAACATTTTCGCTTTCATGTATTTCTTTGATTATTTGGACATATGTTGCTTCAACTTTTTCGACACAATCAGGAAAAGTTAGAGGATCATGGGGCCAACTAAGCCAGATTGCATCGTGTTTTTCCCATTCAGCTGGCATACGGTAACCCAGGTCTGCGGGCGTTTTTGATAAAGTTAAATTATTAGACATTTGTTTTTCTCCTTTTAGGGTTGTTTTTCAGTTAAGGGCTTATATGTGTCAGGCCGCCTGTTTTTAAGAAAACCCCAACCATCGCGAATGCGCTTGTTAAAAGATAAATCAACTGGAGCTATTAGGGTTTCTTCCTTGTTTCCTGCTTCTGCAAGAATGTTTCCAAAAGCGTCACAGACAAAACTACCGCCCCAAAACTCAAGTTCACCCTCTTGGCCTACACGATTGACCGCTACAACATGTACGCCATTTACGATGGCATGCCCACGCTGAACAGTCTGCCAAGCGCCATGCCAATCACCATCGGCAGAGGTATGGTCTTTGATATAACCGATTGCAGTTGGGTAGAACAAAATATCAGCACCTTGAAGTGTACAGATTCTTGCAGCTTCAGGAAACCATTGATCATAACAGATAAGCACAGCAATTTTTGCGTAGGCAGTATTGTAAACTTTATAGCCTAAATCACCTAGTTCAAAGTAGTTTTGTTCATAAAACATTGGGTCTTGCGGAACATGGATTTTATGATATGTTTCAAGCAGTTTTCCATTAGTGTCGATTACAACGGCTGAATTGTAAAATTTGCCGTTTGAAGCCTGTTCAAATAGAGGCACAATTATGATGATTTTGTATTTTTTTGCCAGCTCAGAGAAAGCATTCGTAGATTTGCCAGGTATGGTTTCAGCATATTTTTTGGCATCTTGTTGCTCTTCTTGGGGAAAGTACCGTGTGTTATAGAGTTCTTGCAGACATATGATTTGGGCACCTTTTTTGGCTGCTTCCTCAATCTTGGCAACAGCCTTTTTCAGATTAGCATCCATATCTTCTGAAACGACTGTCTGAATAAGCCCAACAGTTACAGTTTTCCTAATTTTAGTGTTCACTTCTGCTATTTTATATTCCTACCTTAATTTTCAATATAAGACTATATGGAAAAACCTTTCCGTTTATTTTGATGTACTTTTTTAAGAGTATTTCAGCTAAACATCACTTAAAAGAAAAATACCAAAAAGTAATCAAACGTAAAACCGTCTAGAACACAAAAAGAAAGACACTGAACAACCCGTAAAAACCTGCCAAAACAGTCAACGGAGACTATATTGATTTATTAGACATAGTCATCTAAACAATAAAGTAATAACAATTTAACAGGTAGGAGGTAGTTTAAAGTGATGTCTCATCAAAGCATATTTAAAGACGAATCAAAACTGGACATAAACTATCTTCCAACTCGTATGCCCCACAGAGACCGTGAAAACCGGCTTTTAATGGAGTTCTTCAGCTTTCTCACTCGCTACCCTGACCGGATGTCGCAGCGTGTCATTGTAACTGGTGAGGTAGGGACCGGAAAAACTGCGCTTTGCCAAACCTTTGGCAGAAATATCAGTATCGAAATTGGTAAAAGAGGCATAAAGTTTCGTTATATCCACATTAATTGCCGTGAATATCGTGGAAATCTTTCACAGATTCTGCATCAAGCTGTAACGGTTTTTCAACCTCATTTTCCGGCACGCGGTTACTCAGCTGAAGAAATTCTTAAAACGCTCCTACAAATGCTTGAAGAAGAGCAGACGTTTGTAATTTTGGCACTTGATGAGTTTGACAGTTTAATTGAGAAAGAAGGCTCAGATGCCGTTTATAAACTCACAAGACTGCAAGAAATGCAGCAGGGTAACCCGTATAGGATTTCATTCATATTTATCCAGCGAGATCTTACGCCGCTTAAGGCTTTGGATGATAGCACCCAAAGTACGCTTCAACGTAATATTGTAAATCTTGAGCGGTATGGTAAAGAACCGTTAGCAGATATCTTAAATGATCGTGTAAAATTGGCTTTTGAAATCGCTACTGTCTCGGAAGATGTTGTGGGCTTAATTGCTGAGTTGGCATCCACTGAGACAGGAAACGCCCGTTTTGGCATCGAACTGTTATGGCGCTCAGGTAAGTACGCTGATGCTCAAGACTTAGAACGTATTGAACCTGAATGTGTACGGCAAGCAGTTTCAGCCATCATACCCACCATCAAACGCAGTGAACTTGATGGACTTAGTCTGCATGAAAAAATGTTTCTCCTTGCAATCGCTCGTATCTTTAAAGAGACAAAAGAAGCCCTTGCTACATTAACGGAAATTGAGGAATTCTACGCCATCATCTGCGAAGAATACGAAGAGGAACCCTATAGTCACACACAACTATGGAAATATCTACAGCATTTCACTCAAATAGGCATTATCAAAACCGAAGTGGGCTCCATCGCCTCACGTGGACGTTCAACAATGGTTTCTTTACCAGCTGTTCCAGCAGTAGAATTAGAGCATGAGTTGTGCATGCGGCTTAAGATGGAGCGGTAGGTGATCAGGGATGGAACTTGAAGAAGTTTTTTCATCAAAACCACGCATGAAAATTCTAAAACTGTTGGATAAGTTGGGGCAGCTTAATGTTTCAGATATTGCCCGACGCATTAAAATGAACTACACAATTACGAATACACATTTGCGGCTTTTGGAATCTGAGGGAATTTTGAAACAGTACACGTATGGTAAAAGATTCAGGTTGTATAGTTTTAATGAAGCATCAGAGAAAGCAAAAGCTGTGCAAAACCTAATACAAGTGTGGGAACAAAATAAACAATAGAGGTATAAAGTAATGGCTATGATTGACGTTTCAGGAAAAACTGATGTTTTAAGAGAAGCAACAGCTTTAGGTACAATTCATCTTAAACCTGAAACCATAAAACGCATTCAAGAAGGAAAAATTGCTAAAGGTGATCCTCTGTACACTGCTAAAATCGCCGCTATCTTGGCTGCCAAAAAAACAAGTGAACTTATTCCCCTCTGCCATCCGTTGCCGTTAACTAATGTGGAGGTTTACCCTAAAGTACTAGATGAAACAATCGTTGAAGTTTCTGCAACAGTTAAGACTCGAGCGCAGACAGGTGTAGAAATGGAAGCGTTATCGGCGGTGTCAATAGCTTTGTTGACAATTTGGGACATGACTAAGCAGTATGAAAAAGATACTGACGGCCAGTATCCTTCAACAGTAATTCAAAACATACACGTCACCCGTAAGTATAAGCAGGTCTGATTAGATGAGTGAAACCTCAAAGCAACATAAAGAACAGGCGCCAAAAAAACTCAATTTTGCAATTTATATTTGTAGTACTTCTCGTTACCACCAAATGGAAAAAGGCGAAAACGTATCAGACTTAGGTGGAGATACCATTGAGAAGCTAATTCAAACCTCAGGACATGCCGTGTTATATAGAAAAATCGTTTTAGATGATAAAACAATGATTACTAAAGCCTTTGAGGACTGCCTAACCGTAACTGATTTAGATGTAGTTATCTTTTCAGGTGGCACAGGCATTACACCTACAGATGTAACAATTGAGGCAGTTTCACCTCTTTTGGAGAAGACTCTGCTAGGGTTTGGCGAGTTTTTTAGGCGGCTTAGTTTTGATGAGATTGGTCAAGCGGCGGTGTTGTCTAGGGCGATTGCCGGCGTTGCAGGTGGTAAAGCATTTTTCTGTATCCCAGGTTCGTCTAATGCAGTAAAGATTGCTGTGGAAAAACTTATTTTACCTGAGTCGCCTCACATCATCAAACATGCACGTGAATAGCGATGAGACTATGCGATAACTTCGATAGACCGCTACTTAATTTGAGAATTTCGGTTACTCAACGATGCGATTATCACTGCACATTCTGTCACAAGGAAGGCGAAGCTGAACACACAAACAACAATACGGAAATGTCATTTGAAGAAATAGTGCGCATAGCTAAAATAGCGATTAGTTTGGGGATTACACGGATAAAGCTTACAGGCGGCGAACCTCTGATGCGTAGTGATATCAATCAAATTGTGACAGGAATTACAGGTATCCCAAGTTTAAGAGACCTTTCGTTGACAACGAACGGTTTAATGCTGGCAGACACAGCTAAAAAATTGCATACCGCAGGTTTAGGCAGAATAAACATAAGCTTAGCATCACTTAACCCTGAAACGTATAACAAACTTACAGGAGGAAACCTTGATAAAGCATTGGCCGGCGTGGAAACAGCAGTTAAAGTGGGATTTAATCCAGTTAAACTAAACATGGTCATACTCAAAGACGTTAATGTGAATGATATCCCAGACATGATTGCTTTTGCCGAAAAAATGGGCGTAGTTTTACAGCTTATTGAACTTGATCCAATAAACGTCAGCAGCATATACTACAAACGCCACCACTGTAGTCTAGAAAATCAAGAAAAAATGTTACGTCAAAAAGCCGTTAACATTGAACAGCGCCATTTTATGCATAATCGCCTAATTTATCATCTGCCAAATGTAACCGTAGAAGTGGTACATCCTATTGAAAACACCGATTTCTGCATGCATTGCACAAGACTACGCGTTACCAGCGACGGAAAACTCAAAACATGCCTCATGCAAAACGATAAACTAACTGACATCCTAACACCCATACGACAAGGAGCTAGTGACAAGGAACTTGAACAAATATTCAGGCGAGCTAATCAGTTACGAGAACCTTATAATAAAGTGGCTTAACCATGTTTAAAGAGGATCCAAAAGAAATTTCACTTTTCAGGTTCTTCTTTTAATGTTTCCAAGAAACCACCAGACACACTTAACGTTACCGTTAAATCAAACATACCCTTAAGCAAACATTTTTTGCAGACACACTATTATCAAGCAACGTGACACCAAACCGCCGGAACTACTGGCAAGTCAACAATGCTTTTAAGCTTTAGATCATACAAAATTATAGGTAAAATGCAATGAAACAAAGAATACTAAAGCTTACACCTGAAGAATTAGTACGTGCAATTCAAGACAAATCAACCCAATTTAACCTCCCTACAGATATGGAACTAATTGACATAAAATATGATGCGTTTACCAAGCAAGTAACGGCAGTAGTTAGAAGCGACACCTTTGAAGACGTTACAGAAGGTATGCCAACTCCTGAATTTATCTATGAAACATCACCTCAAGCACAATCGTACACAACAGCGCCAACTGCAACTCCAAAAACGCCCATGGTCACTCAATCAGTTCCTATAACGCCACAAAAGTCACTAATCCAAACATTAACAAATTCAAATCAATCCTCCTCACCTACCAGCATAGGAACAGGAGTTAAAACATTAGGATCTAAACCTGAAGCAAACATAGATACATGTGGTTTTGAAGACGAATTCACAAAAGAACAACGTAAAGTACTTAAATTCACCTCAGAAGGTGACTATGTCATTGTTAAACCAACTCAATTCCTAAAAACCGAATGGGAAGACATCAATGACACCATAAAAAGCATAGGCGGCAAATGGGTAAAAGGCGCAACTATAGATTACTGGGCTATTCCTAAAAACCAAAAGCAAGAAGAATAGGTGTCAAAGAATAGATCAACTATTAGAAAAATAGCCCCCGAAATTCCTGAATAAATGCTTACCAGATCGGTGTATTGGATGAGATTTGCAGGTATTCGATAAGGGTAAATGCTTTTACCAATGATATAGCAGTTTAACTTTTTGTTGACTGTATGGGTAGTGTGTAGTTGCAGTGTTTGAACCAGCTAGCAACAAGCTCAGGTGACACAC
>WRJX01000056.1 GCA_009778385.1 Candidatus Bathycorpusculum sp.
AGTTTGAGTGGGTTTTTATGAAAAAATGTTGGTTTTTGTGTCGTTAATTTTGGTCAGGGCAAAAAGGCTTTTTCCATAGGAAAAGCAAAATAATAACCTTCTTTCTATATGTAAAAACTCACCTTTTTTGATCCTAATAATCAACTTCATTTTGAACAGAAAAGCAGTTCAATTTATACAGTGATCTGACTTTCTGATTTGAAATGTTGATTAGTTTTTAATTACTAAAATAGGAAGAGGTTAGCCTTGTTTGTTTAGCTGTTTTTTCGTAGTTTAACACATTGAGCATACAAATCAAAGCTACAATCCACAAGTTCGAAACCATATTCCAAAAAAACTTTTTCAATTTCTTTTGGGGTTCCAAAGTACCCTGTTATCTTATGTATGCGTATGGCTAGATTCAACGGTTTTCTAACAATCCATGGGAAACGTGGATCTGTAATGTATAGGTGTCCTCCGGGTTTTATTATTCTTGAGACTTCCTTTGCAAAGCCTTTTTTATCTGCAAAATGGTGATAAGCCATACAAGAAGTTACAATATCAAATTGGTTATCTGCAAAAGGGGTTTTTACGCAGTCTGAAACAGAAAGATCCATGTCGGGACACTTTTTCTTTGCTTCTTGAATCATGTTCTCTTCTGTATCAATTCCATACCCGTTTATGTTTGTGCGGTCACTTAAACTTTTAAGAATAGTCCCTGTGCCACAGCCTACATCTAAAATAGTTACATCTTGACAGGACCCAATTTGTTTCAGCAACAGGTTGTAAAATTTTTTTGAGGCTTTACCTTCAATTCCTTCATCATAAGTTGCGGCCATTTTATCAAATTTCATGTCTTTGGTGTCTTTCATGTTCCCACGCCCTGTTTAATGGTGTACTAATACAAAAGCAACAGTCACTATACATAAACTTTGTATTTATTTGGCTCTATACAAGGGAAATAAACAATGTTACAACAATATATTCCAACGTTATCCAACCACTGGATAATCCTTAGTCTGAATAATTTATGTTTTTACGATTGCCGTTGTTGTTAAAGTTTTTTCTTAGTGCTTTTTCAGTGGGGATAATAGGTCCTGCGAGAAAAATCAGTTGAATAATGACAAGTATGCATCCAAAAATACTTACGTCATATGCTTCTTTTCCTGCTACAAAAAACATAGCACTTACCGATAGGGGAAGCATAATTAGCCCAATAGTTTGCCATAGTTTTCCGCAATAGTTATGGGCGAATTTCCATGTATCTTGGTTTTTCATAGACATGTTAGTTCTATATCCAAATATAACATTAATTTTAGCAGGAGCTTTTTTAACAAAATAGCTACCAAAACCAATCATTATTAAAGGTATAACTAACGCCATAATTAGCATAAAAATCCAAAAATTCATAGAAACAGCTCACTTGTTTATTCTTCTATATTTTAGCCTCTATTCATTGCAGTATTTAATTCATTAAATAGCATTATGGTTTTTTCGCCGCTACTAAAACTTAGGTAGATATCTTTTCCATTGTCGCGTTCAATTCGAAGTGTAGGTGAGGAGTTTAAGCGAACAAACAGTAGAGTTTCTCCAAGTGTATCTGATTTAAAATGTCCCTGCAAAGTTCCAAAAACATCAGCCCCATTAACTCTTGTACCAACATCCATATCGCTTATACTCTTCTCTATAAGAGATATATCCGTTATATCTGAGAAATCAATTGTTAATCCATACATAGCTTTGATTTGCACACTATTATCAAAAACCGTTACCATAGGCTCTTTTGCGCCATAAATCAGCACAGCACTAACCGCAATAAGCACTATCACTGTAATGATAATACCGATAATACCTATGGTGTTTGCTTTGCTAATCGAAAATCTACTCATTCTTATTATACCCTCATGGTGTAATCATAAAGTTGAGTTATAAAATTTTCTAAGATTATCATCTATTTTCGGTTTTATTTGTTGATAGTTACATCTATTTAAGAAAGCCGGTAAACGATGAGAGATGGGCAAACTTGAAAGGGGCACTTTACCCAATACACCTGAAGCTCTACATTTTTTGTTAACGAGACTTATTTAAAACAACAAATTGACCCCACTGAGCTTAAGGCAGACGAAAGCTTTCTAAAACAACCAAATTACACCCCATTCTAACTCGCAAGGGCTATATCAGGCGCCACCTCAGATGCAAGCAGACAAAAATACATGAGACTCACATTTTATGGATAGTAAGAACAAAATAGTATTGACAAGGTTTTTCATAGAACTTCGATAAAACAGGCTTTACTGGTTTTAGAAACATATTTAGTCTCTCGTCACTTTGAAGTATTTGCACACGGCGACTAACATGCACATGAATGCTAAGTCTAAATTTAAACTTCACACATATAAAACTAGGCTAATAGTTGCTCTGATAGCTGTGTTACTAATTTCTTCATTGACAGCTGTTTATGTATCTATAGTGAATTCTAATGACCCATCCACAGACGACACAATACACGTTAAAAACGAAAAAGAACTCACAAACGCAATCAACAAAGCAAAAAACCCCACAACCGTCAAACTCGACCACGACATCACACTCACAAAACCCATAGTCATATCCAACAAAAAAGAAATTACCCTAACAAGCACCACCACTGAAAATTTTTTCAAACTGATAGGCGCAACAGACCAAACCACCATAAATGTTGATAGTGGAGTGCTACACCTTGCAGGCATTACTGTAACTCATGTGAGTGAGACGAATGGTTTGGGGGTGAATGTTACTGAGGGCGGCAAACTTTTCATGATTAGTGGCGAGATTTCAGGTAATAATGGTTGGGGCGATCGTTATGGTTATGGAAGTGGAGTAGCAGTGTATAAGGACGGGTTTTTTGAAATGACCGGAGGCGTGATTGCGAATAATAGAGGTTCGCGATTTGGTGGTGGGGTATGGGTAGGCGGTTTTTTTAATATGTCAGGTAATGCAGTGATTGCTAACAACTACAATTATACCGATTGTACGGGGTGTGGTGTGTATAACGAAGGCTCTTTTGTAATGTCAGGTAATAGTGTGATTGCTAACAACACTGCTGAGTTTGGTGGTGGTGTATTTAACCAGGGTTCTTTTGTAATGACAGGCAATAGCCTGATTACCAACAACTATGCTCTTTCGGGTGGTGGTGTGTATAACGAGTTTCAGGGTTCTTTTGTAATGACAGGCAATAGCCTGATTGCTAACAATACTGCCTCTATGGGCGATGTGTCTAAGGATGATGAGTCTAAGGGTTATGTGTCTAAGGGTGGTGGTGTGTCTAACTGGGGTTCTTTTGAGATGTCTGATAATGCTGTGATTTCTGGTAATGTTGCTGATCATGGTGGTGGTGTGTGTATTGATTCTGGTGGTTCTTTTGTGTTGTCTGGTAATGGTATGATTGTTAATAATACTGTTGGCAGGGGTGGTGGTGTGCATGTTGGTGAGGCGTGGAGTAGTGAAGAGGGTGTTTTTGAGATGCTGGGTGGCAAGATTTCAGGCAATTTCGCCGAGTTGGATTATGGGGGCGTGTACAACGCAGGCACTTTTAACCAGTCAGGCGGAATAATTTCGGGAAATAAAACAAACGGCAAACATCCCAACCAATAACACTAATAACACAAAAAACCCCACAATAGAACTATCTTTAACAGAAAATATCAACAACACCTCTCAAGAAACAAACAACTCTACTACCAAGCAAAACACCATCGTATTTAACATCATATACAAATCAGCCTGTCAAAAAGAAAAATGTGCTAACATCCACATTCAAAGTTGTGTACCTAAACAGGGTACTTTCAGAAACACCCCACCACATTAAAATGCCAACCAAACCTTTCTTCTTTATTAAAGTAAATTCGTGAAGGCCTTTTTATGAATCTTGAAGAAATCTATGGGGTTGCCATCTATTGAAAAATAATCGTTTTTTGAGAATGTTTACCAATAGCTAAGTTAAATTAAGGTGTGAAAGGTTAGATGACTATAGTATATTAAATACTGTAGGAGTCATTTTATGGTCGCTCAAAAAGATGTATGCGTCACAGTGCGTGTAGATAAGGATTTAAAGGAAAATGCCGATGCCCTATTTGAGCGGTTAGGGTTGAATATGAGTGTTGCATTTAACATGTTCCTGCGGCAAGTGGTCAATGAGGATGCCATTCCGTTTCTAGTCAGCACAAAAAGAACAGATTTTGGCCGCGAGTTCTCGGTAAACCCCATAACTGACGTATTTAATACAACTGTGCAGGATGATATTAAAGTAAATCAACAAAAAGGTTTACCTATAGCTAAGTATGATAAGGACAAAAATCAAGCCTATTTAGAATTTGCCGATGGAACAAAGGAATACATCAATGGATAGCAACACCCGGTAAACCCATTGTTTTGGTATTTACTGGTCCCTCATATTCCACAAGAAAACATAAACATTACAATTTTTCCAAACGACCTCGTGTAAAACCTTAATTGTTCAAAAGTGTATTAACCTGTATTATGTTTCAAGTTAAAGTTATGTCTGCAAAAGATTACGGGTTTGCAGTTGATTTAACCAATACCATGAATTGGAACATGACTGTGGCTGATTTTAGGTTTAACCAATTTCTTGAACCTAACGGTTGTCTAACGCTGTTTAGTAACTCGGTTCCTGTGGGGGTAGCGACTTGTATAAGTTTTGGCAAAGTAGGTTGGTTTGGAAATCTAATAATTGAACAAAAATATCAAAGACATGGCGCCGGACGCTTACTGTTAGAACACGCTATTAGCTACCTGCAAAGCAAAGGTGTAGAAACTATAGGCATATACGCTTACCCCTATCTTAAAGAATTCTATGGTAAATCCGGATTCAAAACAGATATAGATCTAACAGTAATGCGTAACGATCAGGTACATACAAACATTTGGTCCTCCATTGAACTTGAAACTCAACCTGATTTTTCAGTGTTAACCAGTTTTGATAATCAATTTTTTGGCGCTGACAGGTCACGATTACTAAAAAGTATAATGCAAGAAAAAAACAGTATATGCTACGCTTCAATGGTTAGCAAAAAAGAAGTCAATGGTTATATTTTATCTAAAACGTCTGAAAACATAGCAGAAGTTGGACCGCTAGTTTGCCGCCCAGACAAGCTCGATGTAGCGCTTGAACTTTTGAAAGCAATGCTCCTAAGGTTAGAAAATAGGCGTGTATTGCTTTATTTGCCTCAGAATCAACGTGGTCTTGAAGAGTTTTTGTTAAGGGCAGGATTTAGAAAAGATTTTTCTTTGTCAAGAATGTTTTTAGGTATGCCCAAGATTCAAAACAGTATACACCTTGCTGAATCATTGGAACGAGGATAAGACCATTTATGCCTGATTATTGTTACAGCATAGTTAAGGATTTTTTAGCTAAGTCTATGCCTGCAGTTAAAGTTTTAGCTGAAAGTGCACATAGTCGCAGAAAAGAAAAGGTTAGTCGAAAAGTAACGCTTTTTCAGTTTGTAGACGGAAAAAAAACTAGCCTGCCCATAGGGGAGGATCATTTCTATTTACGTGGGTCGGTTGAGTATACAAATCCTCAGTTAACTGCTGAGGAAATTCAGGGAATAATTGGTATACGTCTGCTTCAGACATGCGCAAATTACTGTCTTGAAACAGAGCGGTATTCGTTAACAGAGGAAGATGATTACCGCCACATATGTGAAGAGCTTAAAAAGCCGCCGCAGGGATACATTTTGCCGTTTTTACTTAATACAGATGACGTAGAGGCTGATAGGTACTCAATTAACCCCTTACGACGGTCTTTAATTGATAGTGGACAAAGTGCGTTTCCAGCTGCTAACATTAAAACAGAGCAACTTTGCGTTGATAAGGCGTTTGTAGAAAAATATGAGGGTGCCTTAATCTCTAAGGAAGAAGTTGAGTTAATTGCTGAGGAACTTTTACGCAATGACAGCTACATGGATTTTGTGGACGCCGTCAAATTTAGACAGCTTGAAGAGTTATCTAAAATTTTTGGTATAAACCTTTCACTTTACGCCTTACGTATGCCCCTGTCTACTCTTCAGGCCGAGAGAAAAGGTGACATAATTCATTACATTATAAGTGAAGTACATCAAAGTTATCAGTCTATTGAGCAGGCATACAACTGTATGGGCAGAAGTATGACTAAACGCACTACGTTGCTTACTGTTCCGCACTCAAAAAAAGGGTACGGCTCAAAACGTGCAGCACATGGCAAACTTCATTTTAATGATAGTAACCTCTTAAATGTTACCGTAAAATACAAGACCACATCGCTTTACCCAAATGGTATAGACCCAAAAGATGTATCTGCAGCACAAA
Source organism: Candidatus Bathycorpusculum sp. (assembly GCA_009778385.1). Classification (GTDB taxonomy): domain Archaea; phylum Thermoproteota; class Bathyarchaeia; order Bathyarchaeales; family Bathycorpusculaceae; genus Bathycorpusculum. The sequence goes on from WRJX01000056.1 coordinate 6,325, forward strand.
GCGATGACGATTTTACCGTGGAAGGCGAAAAATTTGCAGACTATAGCTATGCTGAGACGCCTTCTTCCCCACAGTTCTTCTTATACGCCTTAGCCTCTCCTGAGGACTCAGCACTATGGCATGGCGTAGGCGCTTTTGCAGCTTCACGCCTTCTACAAACCTATCTCTCAGCACATAAAGCCTGCAACAAGGGCCTACTAATTCCCGGATTACTTGAAAAATTCGGTTTACACTGCAAAATTCCATTGCAGTTTAATTTGGTACCTGACGGTATGTGGCGAAACCCAATCCGACAAAACATTGACGCAAGCGTTGGCACAATTAACAACATTAACGACTTAATCAGCAGAGGTATGTGGCTTGAATACCTCTCAGAATACAAATAAATGGGAGCCAGATAACTATGCCATCAATAGATCAGTTAATGCTTAAAGCCCTACGCTTATTTCGCAAACTCCCCATTAACCCCCTAAACATAGGGAATACCAGTGGACGGTTTTTAGAATACTTTAAGGGATTTGATAAAGTGGAGGCTGTGAAAGGGATTTTCGGAGAAAAAACAACCGAAATTTTAAGCAACCTAAAAGTTGAATTCAGCAATATAAATGGCTACATGTACGTTGACGGCGCTGAGGGGTGTATAGTAATAAGCAAAAATTATCTCCAAAACGGCAACAAAACCGACATATACCTAGACTTAATCCATGAACTTTGCCATGTAAAACAATTCATGGAAGGCAAAGAACTCTTTGACCCAAAATACGAATACGTTGACAGACCAACAGAAATTGAAGCATACAGCTACACCGTACAAGAAGCAAGACGCATAGGACTAACCGAAGAGCGTATCTGCCAATACCTAAAAACTGAATGGATGAGCAACTCAGATTTTAGACGACTCGCAAAATCAGTTAAAGTCAACACCCAAAAACCTCACCTAAAACTTTCCGGAAAAAACAACACAACAAACCCAAACAGCACAACTTAGACCCAACATATAGCCACAAATTCAAGAAGCCCTTGTCATGCTAAACATACGTGTCATTGCGAACTTCGTCTTTGTCTTTTTCCGGCGCTTTGAGAAGAGTATTTATATTGTGTTCAAGTTAACGAACACTCCAATTCATTCCGAGCATTCTTTTATGTAAAACTCTCGTTCACTTGCGTTGGGAATTCTCATAATTCGTCTGTAATGCGACCAACTTAATTCGCTACACAGTGTGTAGCAATTTGAAAACGTCAAATAGAATTGCCGCATATTAGGCAGATTTTGTGTTGAAAACGAAACGCCAAATTCCACCGTTAGTTTTTGAGAAAAATTAAGTTGTGTGCCGTATTCTGCCCTATCCTCGCCGCCTTGGGCATCCATAATGTGTTTTCCTATTTGCCAATACGCTTACACCATAGCAAAATCAACCGCTTTTTTAATGCCATACCGCGCGGTTAAGATGATTTCTCTGATGTTTTGGTAAACCTCATTTTGGTTTGGTGTTACTTCCATATTGGCTCCTCCAAATACTTGTTGTGTTTATTCTAGCATATAATATCCAAAAAGTCCAACCTTTAGATAGCCTTTTATCGCTTTTATGGCTTGCTCCAATTCTTCACGTGTTATGAGCTTTCTTTTTACAGCTCCTTCAGCACGCCGACCTTGAATTTTTGCTCAATATTTTGATGATTTAACATATCTACTGAAGCCTTATGCTTGTTTTCGTTGTTTTTCATCTCGCAGATAAAAGTTTTTTCAAATGTTCACAAATCTCCTTTGACATGTTACCCGCTGAATGCTTATACGCATCATAATGCGTCTGTATTAGTTTACTGTTTTTACACTTTCTAATTTCACTTTCTAAATCTGACTCATTTTTATTAAGTGCTTCAATAACAAATTTCACGGTCTTTTCATTATAATATGAATACTCAAACAATGCCCAACACAAAAACGTTTCAGGCATAAAATATGTGTATTTATCAATCGGTTTTTCTTTATCATCCGATTTTTCGGGTGATTTAGTTCTCGCTAAAAATGCCACTACAAAGTCATGCAATATATCGCTCTTCTGCTTGTCAGAGATAAAAGTCATATTTTTAATAGTAGCATCATATTGTTCAAGCAATTCTTTAACACAATCGTTCTGTTTTTCAAGGAAATCTTTGGGTTCCTCCTGTAAATTATCCTGCTGTTCAGGATTGTTGGTTAACGGTTCTCCTGTCATTTGACACTCTCGCCTTATTCACATTATTATTCTATATTGACTTTGGAACGTTCAACATTTTTCGTTTCTATCTCGCTCATAAAAATAGACCTTTTCGTTTCTAATACGTTATCCTCTAAATAAGGAACTAAACTTCTGAAATCTTTCACCCTTGGACCAATAACAATATACTCTATTTTAAGTTGATGCGGCCAGTAAACGTAATGGAAGTATCTGTCGGGCAGTTTAATACTTTCCTTAGTTGAATAGTTAAACGAAAGTAGACGTATCTCTTCTTCACTTTCAAAATCAGATGACTTAAACAGGTATCTTATCTTGTTATGATAGTATTGCACCAGTTCGGCTATTATCTTGGGCATACTTTTTCCATCAGTCCTCTCTTCTAACAGATGGTCTCCTAATAACAGATACTTTTCTACAAGATTGTTAATATCCCTCAAATAGTGTTCATAATCTATCTCATTTGTTTGTTTATCTTTTTTTCCTGTTTTCTTCAGACCGCCCACATGCACTACTTTGACTTGTTTTGGTTTTTTATCATCTGGCTTTAAGTTTGGTTTTTTATCATCTGGCTTTAAGTTTGGTTTTTTATCATCTGGCTTTAAGTATGCCACTCTATACATTTTGCGACTATCTTCCAGTCGTAATATTTTGCTACTGTAGTATTTACTGCTGTCTCTTGGCTGTAGATCGGTATTGGAGCGATAAAGCATTTTCCTATCAATCATGGCGCAGACACCCTTTCCGTTATCTGCGTATCTGTCCCACATTGGTAAATTATCTTTAAGAGTAGATAACGCTCGGATAAACACTTTCGGGTCGTATAGCTCTTTAAAGTCTTCTTTATCTTTTGGACTATTAAGTTTAAGCAACTCTCCTTCCATTGGGTCGTTCATAGTTGTCGCGTTTAAAAGCGGTAGTTTATGCTCTTTAGTCTCGGCAATGTTTTGTCGATAACGTTCAAGTGGCATGTAAGTACCTATAGTGTCATTTTCGAGTTTGCCTGAATGAATTGCTAGTCTATCCTGTATTTTAAATGTCAAAAATATAAAATACAGACATTTCAACCAGTACTCTTCATTACCTTCAAACGTGTCTTCATCAACTTTTGGAGCCACATTCAGAAAATGTGATGTTCGCAAAAATAAATTCGGGTTTATGCTAAACGCTTTCGTTATGTGATCATACGCCTGATATAAATCAGCCCTTGTATTTACGTATTCGTTCCTGAAATTGTTTTTCAAAAACTTCCTAAAACGGTCTGCTTTCATTTTTTTGAACTTTTCTTTATGAATTTTTTCTAAATGTGCAAATGCCCCAAAATAATGCAAGTTCTCGCTATTATTTGACTTTTTTGTAAAGTTTATCTTGCTTATGTCTTCAATAATTTTATCGTACATCTTGAAACAGTGAAATACGAACAAATTATTTGAGTTAAAATACTCGTTGGAACCGCTACCTTGCAACATATTATTGTCTTTTGACTTCCAAAGAGTTTCGACTACTTTGTACAATTTTTGGCGTATGAACTCGGGAGTATCCTCGGGTAACGGCGTATTATCCAAGTTATCTATGAAAAGGCTTATACCCTTTTCAGGGTGATCATCCCAGTCTTGAATAAATTTATTTTCAAATTTATATAAAAAGGCATTTGACAGCATGTACACTGACTTTGAGCGGTCATCAGTTTGGTGGGCGGGATCTTTTATATACGTTTCATATTCTTCTGTTACTTGTTTATAGTGTCCCGCAGCGAAATGCACTAAACATTTTAACTTTAACATCGTTAAATCGTTTGATTGGCATTCACCGTTTTTCAAAAACTCAATCGCCAAATCGTTTTGACCGCTATTGTATAGTTTGTGTGGGATATAATGCAACCGTTTTCTTTTATCTTCTTCCATTTTCTTTTTCTCTTTGTTTAAGGCGTTTTTTTCTTCGTTGCCACAAACAGACAAACATGACGCGACAGCCGATAATTCCTCAAATAATCGGAACAGTTTTTTATTATCTTTCAAATAATCGGGAACACTTATGGTAATTGGTGGTATGCTATTAGACGGCATCACGTATGTGTAGCGGTTTATTTTGCCACTTGCAAAAATTTTATGACAATAGTCTGAAATTGCTATCCAAATATCTAAATTCTTTGACTTAAGCGAAATTTTTAAAGCACTACATATCTCGCCCAACATAAGCAAGTTTGTGGTAAATCCCATTTGCAAATATGGTGGCATTGTATGAGTTGCTTCCACCAGTTTATCGAGTGTATCGTTGGAAATTTTAGTTCCTCTTTTGACAGCTTCTAATAATGTTTGAAGGGTCAGTATTTTCTGTTCTGATGGCTTGGAGGGTTCCTTCCAAATTTCAACAAAAAATGGGTTGTTTATTTCGTCTTCTTCTGCATTTTTTTGTCTTTTGTCTTTTTCTAAGGTTGTTGCATTGGACTTTATTTTACGGCTGGCTTGTAATGCTGTTTCTAAAATTTCTTTGCTTCTTACATCGTTTTTACTGAGCGAGTATATGTTTGATAACAAAACATCCACGAAATGATCAAAATCGTTTTCATTAACAACCCTTTGTGAGGGGTCACATAAAGTTTCTTTCGTTACGATAGATGATATTTCTTTTGTAAATTTTAATAAAGTATCATTTATCATTATATCTAAATCATGTTTCTTATTTGAATCGGATTTAGGTGGCCAATCCCACTTACCATATATATTACCGTTGATTTGAGCAAGGCCATCTTTCAACTTACTAATATGGTCGATAATAATTTCCTTGTTGCCCTTCAGTATTGAAAGCATTTTATCTTCGCTACTCGTTTTATCAGAGAGTTGCCTTTCTTCACCCTTTTCTGATGTAGACATTCTTTTGAATTATCTCCGAATATTGACCGCTACAAAGTACAATGTCATCATTTTTATAGGTTATCAAAAAAACTTGTTTATGAAACTCTGTTTAAAAGCACCTTAAGCGGTTTGGGTAGCTGTTGATACAAAGTTGTCAAGAGCTTCTGTTGCTTTGCAATTTTATCACTAGTTTACCTAAAAAAACACATACAAAAAGATAATTCAGTAATCATGTTTATGGGGAGTTTCTATGATTGCTGTGGTTGTAAATCATCAGCTTTCGGATGTTTTCTAAGAAGCAATACTACTAAGGCTACAATGATACCTATGAGGAGACCTATAGCACAAACAAGAAAAGTTATCATAGAATAAGGAACTGTTGTTACTGTTTTCTTAGTGCTACTGTAGTATGTTGATGCTTGTGGGGACGATGCAGGTAAAGGTGTCGGTGATGTTGTTGAATTTGGTGTAGAATGATAAAATGAGTCCCGATCTATAGTAACTGTTTGAACACTACTCCAACCACTTGATGCATCAGTTTCAAACCAATACTGTGGAAACATGTGGTCGGGGCTATCAGGAACATAATGTCCAATTATTGCTTCGACTCTAAAATCCACTTGAGCACCATTAGTATAACCGTTTGCTGAACCTGACACTATACTACCTTGCGAATATTCTGGTGATGGCCAAAAACCCCCACCATACGGATTCTTTATTTGAACTGTTGAACCCCAATTTTGCCAGTCTTCACCAAAACGTCCCTTGGATTGAACAGTATAATACAGATAATATGTACTGCCGTTTGTGCCAGTGTATGATGTGAAGGGTTGGGTTTTTATTGTGATCTCTATGGTTTTGTTTTCTACACGATATCCAGGCGTGGTGGTTGTGGTTTTTTCTCCTGTGTATTGGTCAATGGTGGTTGTGGTAGAAGGTGGTACATCATATGAATAATCAACAAGCTGTACAGTGAATTGTGGAACAGACGGTTTAGACACAGTCTGAGCATCAGCTGGTTTAATTGTTAAAGCCATTAAACTTGCCAGTACTATAAACACGAAAACTAACGCTAAAGCTTTATTCACGGTACTCAAGTTTAACACCTATAATTTCCTGTCTGATAGTCAAATAAAAGCGTTGTTTCGTAAAGAGATGTTAGCGAAATTTTTTCAAGAGAGGAGTAAAACATTAGACCTTAAATATTTTTTACTGTTCTATTTTCTGTTATTTCCAAATTTATTTCCTGCTTTGTATTGATTTTTTCCGTTCTGAACAACTATATTGTTTGTTACCATCTGAAAATTAACAGTCTAATTCAAGTCTGTAAAAAGTGGCTGATTTATCATCCGAAAGTTAACAGGGAGAAGTCATCCATGAAGTTAACATGGCTTGATAAAGTTAAGAAATTTTGTTACGACTTATTCTGTGAACAGACGAAAGTTTACATGAATGCCAAAACAGACGAAGACTTGATAGAACCTGATTAAGGCACTGATGGATGAGAATCTGAAGTTGCTCAAAACGCCAAACTTGACGTCATAATCGAGAAGGGAATAACATTAATTAAACATACTTTTCCTCCCTTATGATATGTGAAGTGTAAAGGCTATGTTTAGTTTAAGTAAAAAGTTTGCATTACTGCTTATTTTTGTTTTAGTTATGTCGAGCTTGTTTTTAGTTGAATTCTGTGCGGCTCCCGTAACTGTACCTGCAAACCCTAGTGCAGCACCTGAAATCATCTCTGTAGAAATACATAATAATCCTATTTGGTATCCACCAACATACTCTGTCCCTGACCCATACACAGGAGAAGTCACACAAACCCGTCCAGGATACTGGGGATCAAACGGCAGCATAATCCTAACAATTAAGAACCGCCCATTCACATCATACACTGACAAAGACGGCAACAACATCAACATATACTATAGCGTTTTTACGATGTTGTCATCCGTCGGATCATGGGACAAGTCTCCGTGGCCTGTTATATATCAATCAGACTCAGCCAACACGATTATAACACTCACATATGGAAACGGCGGAACCTTATATGTCGAGCCCAAAGAGATAGTGAATTTTCGTGTTCAAGCAGTAGAGGGATATTTTAGGTCAAGCTATGAAACAAGAGATCTAAGCTCTGTTTTGCCTTTTTTGTATACTGTTCCAGCAGTTTATGCGGGTGTAGGAAGCAGTTATGCTGAATTCACAATAACTATGCCAACAACAGATGAATCAGGTACTTTAAAACCTAACATACAACCCTCATCAGTTGTACCGTCAACTTCAAGTTCCGATAGTAGTGCACCATTAATACCCAACACAACATCACCATCTGATACTCCATCAACTTCAAATCCTTACAATCCACCATCACAACAAAACCCTTGGACATCTAACCTACTTATCATCCTTATCGCAGTATGCCTCATCACAATCCCCATATCAATCCTCACATATCAACACGGAAAAAGAAAAATTAACTCCCCCTACAGCACCGAAACGCATGAGGAATAAAATATAATAGTACACTTAAGCAAAAAATCTACAGTAATGCTAATGATGACTGTTTTAGTTATTTTAAGCGTACTGATAGTTGAACCTTGTGTAGCACCTGAAACTACACCTGCAACACCAACATTTACTATACAAGAAATATCTCAACCATATGGTACCGTCTACTACCACGACTACTGTTGATCCATACACTGGCGAAAAAACCACCATTACCCACCCAGGCTATCACGTAGAAAACAAAAC
>WRJX01000057.1 GCA_009778385.1 Candidatus Bathycorpusculum sp.
GTCCTGCTCATACACATTCCACCAGTCCTGCTCATACACATTCCACCAGTCCTGCTCATACACATTCCACCAGTCCTGCTCATACACATCTTGCACTTCTACCACGTCATGCTGTTTTACGACATCAACACTCACTTCTATTGAACCGAGGAGGGGATCTCGTAATCTATTGTTGATTGTATGTTCTTCGCCGTAAATTGGAACGATCTGAGGCTGACAATACTCGAAATCATGATGCTTTTCGCAGATCATGTAAACAGCGTCAACTATCGTGCGTTTTCCTGTGTAATCTTTGTAATTATCAAGTACATCCCGTATAGCCGCTCTTTCATCACTTGCCAGATTCGCATTAGCAAATGCAGTAGAATCCACATCAATAGCGCCAAGCAATGCCCATACGACTGTCTGCGTGATAACCCTGTTCTCATTCAACTTGCCGTATTTGGCTTCAATGTAATTGAAAGCAAGAATGTAATCAGCAATGTTACCAACTTCCTCCGCCGGCGCACTAATCACATAACCACTACAGTCAAGATGATTATCACCTGCGAATCTTTTAGAATTACCATGAGCACAGAAGGATACATATTCAACACCGGTCTCTGCATTAACAACTCCGATATAAAAAATCTCGCCACCGCCATTAAGACCTGGATACCCCAAAGCACGCATACCTGCAGGGTCATAGTCAATCGTATAGAGTGCATCAAAATCAAAGTCATCAGCAAATATCCTGCCAGTCGCACCAATATAGATATACAATGGATCAACTGATCCATCAAAGAATTTTTCAGCTATTCCCGAGAGCCTCTCAACTACCACATACCAGCCTGAGATACCAACAAGATTTGCTCTAACCCAAAGAGTAAAATCTATAGTGCCAAATTCATCAATCTCACCCACCGCAACAGGAAGGCCATAAGGCACAGGAGCATTTCTACCTGGAACCCCATAAAGATCAAATGTCATGCTTTTACAAATCTCATCTTTTTGCGCATCCGTGTAACCATGCTCACTAAACCAAGTGCTGAAAGCTACGCCATCAATAGTTTTCTTTATCGAGACTTCTGGCTCAAGTGAGAGTGTTTTAAATGCGGGAACGATCTGGGACTGACTGACAACTTTATTGTCTGAATATCCCTCGACTTTTTCAAAGTCGTTGTCATCTGGTGTTGTGTTTGCCATTAACGGCATTGCCGCAAAACAACCAACAACAAGCACAAACACAAGTAATAAAGAAAGTAAAGAGTTTAACGCTTTACCCTTCATTACATTCACCCAATTCACTTAACAGATATAGTGTCACCATATTTTTATCATACCTTTTCTTTTAATATAACTTATTTTCGCAACCTGTTTACCATTAAGCTGCTATGAGTCATTACGCCTAGTTATTATTAAATTTTTTTAATTATATCATATTTTGCAATATAATTATCATAATGTGTACTTTTTGATAATTATTTTTTCCTATATTGTATCCTATAAAAACATAAAAATCAAGGGGTTTTATGAAAAATTAACCATCCCCCAACCAAAAAATCCTGCTTGCCCACCACAAAAGCTCCCAAAAAACATTCTCATGACTTCTCTCAAAACCTACACTATTTGATAAGACATTTTAAGAGTGACTTAACCGAGCTTGCCCTTGCATTGTAAAGTATTCAGCACGCCGGCGGTAAAAAGTAGATTGACTCACACCACATATTTTAAGAACTTCAGCAGTGCACAATTGCTTTTTACCCCACCGCCACAACAACTCACCAAAATCATCCGGCGTGCCCTTGACGGGTCGCCCAAAACGAACACCCCTTACCCTCGCAGCAGCAATACCCTCACTCTGACGCTGCCTAATAGCCACCAACTCATTCTGCGCAATAAAACTCAAAATCTGCAAAAACAAATCAGCAATAAAAGTCCCCATAAGATCCTTATTCAAACGAGTATCCAAAAGCGGAATATCAATAACCGCAACATCAACACCCATCCCCTTCGTCAACATACGCCACTGAACCTGAATATCCTCATAATTACGACCCAAACGATCAATACTCTTAATATACAAAAGATCACCAGCCTGAAGCTTCCCCACAAGAGTCTTGTATGCAGGTCGATTAAAATTTTTACCTGACTGCTTATCGATAAATATGTTTGACGGCGAGATATGTAACTCATTCATTGCAAAAGTTTGTCTGCTCTCACATTGATCTTTTCCCGAAACACGACAATATCCGTAAACTTCCAACAAAATCACATCTTATTTTCCTTTTACTACAACATCAATTAGCAAGGTGTCAATATTTTTTCAAAAAAATCCAAAAGACACCAAGGTGTTTTACAGGCAAAACAACCCATAAAATTTGAAGACAACTAACCGGATAAGGATTATTCTTTGACACAAGCAGAACAAGGGAAACAGCACCTAAATTTTAAGAGTGTTACAAAAAGGAAGGTGGTCTAACCCTTTATGTATACGATGGTTATGAAATGTTCAAAGTGTGGAAGCCAACGTTGTGTGAAAGCTAGATTTAATCACAATAGACAGGCGCTATAGATGCAAAGTTTGTGGACGACAATTCACACAAACAAAAGATAAAAACACCACAAAACGCGCCTTTGCCCTAACCTCTACGTGATTGGATTATCTATGAACGCTATTGGACTAATACTCAAAGTAAAAGCCTCCACTATCCTGTACGGGGTTAAGAACTTTGTACTTAAAACCTACAAAAAACCCACCCCACAAGGTGAAGTCATAATTGAACTAGATAAGATGGGGCACTTTATTAGGGCAAAAAAACAAGGTCGGGGTATGGAAGGCGTACTGTTGAACTACCGGAGAACTGGTTGATTGAGAATAAGGAAAGCGAAACGCCCAAACACTAAAGAAAATACTTTACCGCCTACAACGCTTAGAGGTTGGGGTTTTCTTTGCTGATAATTGAGAGGCTTATGCCGAGTTGATTCCACCCAAGTTGCTTGTTCAAACAAAAGCCCAAACGCATGATGCAGAACAGGATAATTTAATTTTAGGCAACAACATTGGTTTACGCGGTTCAGAAGAAAAACTCGTGCTGTCTCTTACCCTTTACAAATGGTTGACTTAACTATGGCCTTGTATGCTAAATTCTAGGTCAACAACACATTCAAAGCAACAACATAATTTAGTTAGCACTCTCCAATTTTGTTATGTATTTTGGAGGGTGTAGACTGGAAGTAAAAGGGGGTTATCTTGATGGAAACTAAAAGAAGGTTTAAAGAAAAAAGAAAGTTGTGATTATAGTAACCATTTGAGAGGTATGTCTTGAAATGTTCCATCAGGCAATGTACGTCTGATGGTAATTGGCAAGATTGCCGCATCCATCTCTTTTAATGCTATATCAATCGGATTAGAAACCGTTTCATCAGCATCAACAAGAATTGGTGCACCCATGCTAATTTGTAGAGCTCTTGCTCCAACAATTCGGGCTTTCTCAAAACGGGTTACTTTTGGTGGTCCTACAGTTATTTTATTGTTAAACAGTTTAATACTCTCCAGCACCTGGATATCCGCCCATGCCACCCATTCCGCCAGGCATTCCTCCAGGGGGCATTGGAGGCATTTTGTTTTTACCTGAGGCGATAACATCATCGATTCTTAGTATCAAAGAGGCTGCTTCGTAGGCTGATTTGATAGCTTGACGCTTAACTGCTACTGGCTCATATACGCCTGCTTGGGTCATGTCTTGAACTTCACCTTTGTTGACTTCTATGCCGGCCCATGTTTCTCCTTTTTCGTGTCTAGACCGCAATTCAGACAATATATCAATTGAGGATAAACCAGCATTTTCTGATAATGTTACTGCAATAGACTCTAAGGCTTCAGCGAAAGCCAGTATGGCAAGTTGTTCTCTTCCTGGAATGGTCTGTGCATATTTTTTGAGACTGCTTGCCATTTCCATTTCAGGTGCGCTTCCACCAGCGACCACTTTGGGATCCTGAATGAGGTCACGTATGACGCATAGGGCATCGTGAAGTGAGCGCTCTGCTTCATTGTTTAAACGTTCTGTTCCACCACGAATCAGAATCGTGACTGCTTTAGGATTCTTGCATCCTTCGATGAAGGTCATTTTGTCATCACCGATTCTGCGTTCCTCAACCAACGCTGCACAGCCTAAATCTTTAGAAGAAATATCGTTAAGGTCAGAAACTATTTTTCCGTTTATTGCGCGAGCAAGCTTTTCCATATCAGATTTTTTGGCGCGCCTAATTGCGATTATGCTTTTTTTGGCAAGGAAATGTTGTGCCATGTCATCTATGCCTTTTTGGCAGATAACAACATTTGCACCTGTGGCAACGATTTTTTCAACCATATCACGAAGCATATCTTCCTCTTGCTTAAGGAAGGCTGAGATTTGGGTTGGGTCTTCTATGTTGATTTTTGAATCAATTTCTGGTTTATCATTTTCCAGAGAAGCATCTATAAGGGCTATTTTTGCGTTTTTAACATGTTTAGGCATTCCAGAGTGGACAATTTCTTTGTCAATCACTATGCCGTTAATAAGTTTTGTATCACCAAGTGATTCGCCAGTTTTCTTTTCTACTTTGACGTCATCAACATCAACTTTGTAGGTGCCATCTGGCTGTTTGTCTGCAACTTCGAGCATCGCTTTGACAACTATATCGCTGAGGTATTCTTTGTGTTCAGCGACAAGTTTACTGGCCATTGAAGTTACAGCGGCTTTCTCTAGGAAATCTTTGGATTTTGAGAGGTCAAAGGGTAAAGCAATTTTTTCAAGAATTTCAAGAACTTTTTCGGAAGCTTTCCTGTAGCCATCAATTATAACTGTAGGGTGAATATTTTTGTCGATTAACGCTTCAGCGCGTCCTAAAAGGTCGCCTGCAATAATAACTGCAGAAGTAGTTCCATCGCCGGCTTCATTATCTTGGGTTTTGGCGACTTCCACAAGCATTTTTGCTGCCGGATGCTGAATATCCATTTCATCAAGAATTGTGCGACCGTCACTTGTAACGGTTACATCTCCAAAGTTATCAACAAGTAGTTTATCCATGCCTTTTGGGCCGAATGCGCTTTTTATGCTTTCTGCAACAACTTTGGCTGCAGTGATATTGTTATGTTGGGCTTCCCTTCCGCGAGAGCGATTGGCTCCTTCTTTTAATACAAGAACTGGTACGCCGCCAGCTTGTGTAGGTAATAATGACAAATCAGGTAAACTCCTTTAATGCGAACAACAACAAAACACCCCTAACAATATAAGTTTTTCTAGCAACATCAAAACAGAAAAAAGCTCCCTGTGAAAGCTTTCTTTGTTTTTATTATTAATTTAGCCTTTGGCGATGTAAAAATCCGCGTTGCTAGTATACTGAAATTTTTGCTACGCCGGGAATTTTGAGGATTTCGGGGATAAGTTCGCCAGGGATTTTGCGTTCTACAATTATTGTGAGTTTTGGTTCAGGTGAGAGTTCGGGGTCGTCTACGATTGCTTGGCGTATACTTAGGTTTGCATTGTTTAGCATTGCTGCTGTGCTGGATAAGATACCATGGGCTTTTGCATCGGTAACTGTGAGTTCGATTACTCCTAGGTTTAGATGTTTAGCTATTTCTTTTAGTGAGTGTCCTGCAGGGCGGATTTCTTCGAATATTAGTTTTAGTTTTTGGTCTTCATTTATGGCGTTTAGGGTTTCATTTACTGTGCGTCTATCCACTTCTGCGACTCGGGCTATTCGTACAGGGGGAATTTCGATTTGGTTTAGGTATATTTTGCCATTTTTTGTGCTTAAACCGTTTTCAACTAGGACTCGTGCTACTTTTAGTCTTTCTGGATAATCATCGAAATAGTGTTTTATCATATTCCACATAGCTGTTTCGCACGTATATTTTTGTGCGTTTAAGTATAAAAGTGTTAATTTGAGATTTAGCTTTCCCAACATTAAACGTACAATTTTGTACATAAATGTACTGAAAAGCTTAAATAAAACTTCGGGGCACAATTCATAATCAAGCCGGGAAAGAAGAAATATGATAACCCGAAAAATCTTGTTAAAAGAAGATGACATTCCAAAACAGTGGTACAATATAGTACCAGATCTTCCACACCCACTTCCACCATTCATTGACCCTACAACAAAAGAACCAGGCGTAGGCATAGTCCCACAAATTTTTCCTAAAGAAATCATCGGTCAAGAAATCAGTCAAGAACGCTGGATAAACATTCCAGAAGAAGTCCGCGAAATCTATCGTATTTGGAGACCATCACCACTCTTTAGAGCAGTAGGACTTGAAAGAGCATTAAAAACTCCAGCGAAAATTTACTACAAATATGAAGGAGTAAGCCCAGCAGGTAGCCACAAAACAAACAGTTCCGTGCCACAAGCCTATTACAACATGAAAGAAGGCATAGAACGTGTAACCACAGAAACTGGCGCAGGCCAATGGGGCTCAGCACTCTCGTTCGCAGCATCCATGTTCGGAATAAAAGCAACCGTCTACATGGTAAAAGCCAGCTATGAACAAAAACCATACCGTAAAATGATGATGAACGCTTACGGTGCCGAAGTCTTCGCAAGCCCCAGCAAACAAACAGCGTCTGGAAGAAAAATCCTTGAAGAAGACCCAGATAACCGTGGCGCGTTGGGTATAGCAATTAGTGAAGCAGTTGAAGACTCCTTAGAAAGCGGTAAAACAGGCAAAAAAGCCAACTATACCATCGGAAGTGTCTTCAACCACGTATGTCTACACCAAACAGTTGAAGGCTTAGAAGCAAAGAAACAACTTGAAATGGTTGACGATTATCCAGATGCCATTTATGGCTGTATCGGCGGAGGCAGCAGCTTCTCAGGGCTAATTTGGCCATTCTATCATGACCGTGTAACAAAGAAGGCCACTAAAGAAACTAAGCTAGTTGCAGTAGAGCCTACAGCTTGCCCCAAAGTCACAAAGGGCGAATACACTTATGACCACGGAGACACAGCAAGACTAACACCACTTGTCCCCATGTACACCTTAGGACATGACTTCATGCCAGCACCAATTCACGCAGGCGGATTACGTTACCACGGCATAGCACCAACCATTAGCGTCTTAGCACAAGAAAAACAACTCAGCACATTAGCAGTTAACCAAGTTGAAGCTTTTGATGCGGCCAAAATTTTCATCCGCAGCGAAGGTATAATTCCATCCCCAGAAGCAACACACGCAATCAAAGCAGTCGTTGATGAAGCACGCAAATGCAAAGAAACCAACGAACCAAAAACTTTGCTGTTTATGTTAACAGGACATGGCTTCTTTGACATGGTAGCTTACGGTGAATACTTCAACGGAAACCTGCAACCATGTGAGTATCCTACAGAGAAAGTGGTTGAGTCTATGAAAAAACTTCAGAAACTTTATCCATGGCTCAATGATGTACGAAAGAAGTACATCAGTGGCGGTCAATAAACCGTCAAATTTTTCTTTAAACTTTTTATTTTTCACTTTTAAATAGATAATTGTTGGTTTTATGTCTGAAGTAAAGCAAGTTGCTGTTAAAACTATAGGTTTTATTGTTAACCCGATTGCAGGTATGGGTGGAACCGTGGGATTAAAAGGCACAGATGGAAAAGCTATTCTTGACAAAGCCATCTTGCTTGGCGCAAAACCTATTGCAACGGCAAGAGCCGAAGCTTTCCTCACAGAACTTGCACCATTCAAACACTACATTTACCTACTCGTCGGTGCGGGAGATATGGGTGAAACAGAAGCAAAAAAGCAAGGTTATAGTTACACTGTTGTCGGTGAAAAGCATCAGCAAACAAGTCCAAAAGACACAAAAAACACAGCCCAAAGCATGGTTAAAGCAAAAGTGGATTTACTGGTTTTCTGTGGTGGTGACGGCACAACAAAAGACATTTTAAAAGTCGTAGACACTAAACTGCCAGTGTTGGGAGTACCCACGGGCGTTAAAATGCATAGTGCCATTTTTGCGGTTAATCCGAGGGCTGCAGCACGGGTAGTTTACAGGTTTTTGAACGGGGAATTACCGGTGCGGGAGGCGGAGGTTATGGATGTGGATGAACAGGCTTTCCGTGAGGGCCGTTTATCAGCAGAACTTTATGGGTACATACTGAGCCCTTATGAGCCGCATTTGGTTCAAGTAAGTAAGTTGGCAAGTCCAACAACCGAGGATGAAGTACGCAATCAGGCAGCTATCGCTATTTATGTCATCGAAAGCATGCAGCCAGAAACACTCTATATAATAGGTCCAGGAACTACCACACGCACTATCAGTGACCTGTTGGATCAAAAGAAAACTCTTCTTGGTGTTGACCTATTTGTTAACAGACAAATAGTTGAAAATGACGTTAATGAAGAGCAGATTCTTCAAGCTTTAAACGGTAAGCCAGCCAAGATCATTGTAACGCTAATCGGTGGGCAAGGTTTCATTTTTGGCAGAGGCAATCAACAGATTAGCTCAAAAGTCATTCGACAGGTTGGCTTAGAGAACATTGTAGTGGTTGCTACTGAAAGTAAGGTGCAGAGTCTCAAAAGTCTCAAAGTTGACACTGGAGACCCAGCGTTAGATGCAATGTTTAAGGCTCAATGTATTCAAGTTCTTGTGGATTATAGTCGTTGGAAAGAATTAAGTGTTGAATAAAAGGGGTTACTTGTGAAACCCTAAAATATGAAGCTCACCTTTTTCTTTTTTTCATCTGGTGACTTAAAGTGATTCCTATTAACATGCCTAAAGTTGGGGAAGAAGAAGCTCAAGCAGTATTGGAAGTTGTACGCAAAGGGCCTCTAACCAACGCGCTGGGTCAAGGCCCCAAAGTGTTAGAATTTGAAAAAAATTATGCAGAGTTTGCAGGTGTAAAGCATGCAGTTGCTGTTAACAATGGAACTGCTGCATTAAACGCGGCCCTTTTAGCAGTCGGTGTTAAACAGGGCGATGAAGTGATTATCCCAAGCTTCACTTTCGTTGCAACGGCTGAATCAGTTGTTTTCGCGGGAGCAAAATTGGTTTTTGCAGATATTGACCCAGAAACATATACGCTTTCACCAGAAGATGTTGAACGAGTAGTAACCAACAAGACCAAGGCAATTTTACCTGTTGATTTATATGGTTACTCAGCAGACATAAAACCGCTACGGGAAATTGCTGAAAAATATGGGTTGGCATTGCTTGAGGATTCTGCTCAGGCTCATGGAGCTACTTATCAGGGTAAACCGGTAGGGTATTTTGCGGATGCTGCATGCTGGAGTTTGTATGCAAGCAAGAACATGACCACAGGTGAAGGCGGCGTGATAACTACCAACGATGACAAGTTAGATGAGACTCTACGGTTGATTAGGAATCATGGAGAGAAGGCAAAATATACCTCTGTTCTTATGGGTAACAATTATCGCATGCCTGAAATTGAAGCCGCGATAGGGATAGTTCAACTGAGAAAGTTACCTGCGTTTGTTGCTAAACGTCGCCAAAATACCCAACAACTTACAAAGATACTTCAGCAGTCCAAGCGGCTTAAGCTTCCTACTGAAACAGACACCAATCAACATAGTTGGTACCTTTATACCGTAAAACTAGTTGATGGCACAGAAGAAGAACGCAACTTAATCCTTAAAGAGTTAAAACAGAAGGAAATCGGCGCTGAAGCGTATTACGTAAATCCAGTTAACACGATGGAGTTTTACCGTAATAATTATGGCAGCCGTAAATTGCCAGAGACTGAAAAAGCTGCAAAACAAGTGTTCAGTTTACCAGTTCACCCCAACGTTACAAGCGAACAAATCGATTATATCGGTAGGACACTTTTGGCGTTACTTTAACGCCATTCCGCTTACTTTTTGACATTTTTGTTGTTTAAAATCGTTTTTTACTGTAAGAGTTAAATATTCATATGGAGTATCAGTATATTATTTTCCAATCAAGAGTTTGTATGATTTTCTCTTGAGGCGTGAAATTTGAGTACTGAAGACATCTCTCGTATAAGAATAAAAATTATCCTAGAAGGCTTAGGTGAAGCAGAAGGCGAATTAGTCAGGTTCAAAGCACCAAGAACCATCGATATGATAGTTCGTAAACTCCCAATTGTAGGCAGAATAGCCCTCTACAAAGAAGAAACCTATTTTGAAATTCCCATCAAAATGGGTGAAGAAAAAGCCAAACCAACAGTTGAAACCGGCACCATCGCTTTTTGGCCCATGGGCAGCGCATTATGCGTGTTTTACGGCAAATCTCAACCCTATAGTCCAGTAAGCATACTTGGAAAAATCACAAAAAACCTTGACTTGTTCAAAACCGCAAAAAGTGGAACAGCAGTAAAAGTAGAGCTGTTACCAAACATGAATCCAGAAGACTCAACTTTAGAAGGACAATGAGCTTTCAGACCACAAATCAAGTAACCGCTGACATTCTTGCCTCACGGCGGAATCAGTAGTTTTTTCTTTTAATGCTTGCAAAAACTCTATGCGTTTTACTATGGAACGTTTTTCAGCGTTTCCTCCATAGTAGAGTTCACCATCAAGATACTCTTTCATGCTATAAGCTTTCTGAACCAGTAAGCTGGCTGCGTCCACAGGGTTTTCTACAGCATATTGATTTGCCCAAATTGAAATTTCTGTTTCTCTTAACTGAGTTATACCGTCGATTTCGATTATTTCTTTAACGTAGGTTCTAAAGAAGTCATAATATCCAGCAGTTTTCAGGTATTCTATTGCTTGGTTAACTTTGACTTTGAAATCCACTGTACCATCGATGGTTAAGTCGTGTTTATAACCCTGATTAATTAATTCTTTAGCTGCACATACTTCTTTAGTTGTATACAGTTTTTGTGGAAAACCCATAAGATAACCTACTTTTGGTTAAGATCTAAGAATAAATAAAGATTAAAAGTTTCGCAGTTTCTTAGGCTGCGGCTTTGTAGATTTTTAGGTTATGACTACCTGAGACAAGTTGAATTTGACCAGTTGTTTCAAGCTGCTCTAGAAAGTCTTTGGCTGCACTAATACGCACACCATAACGTGTAGCAATAGCATAAGGTGTCAAGACACCCATCTTTTTGACTTCAGAAACGATTTTTTGATCTTTAACGTCAGGAGGCAGAATTGCTAACTGCTTCTTTTCACGTGGTGGTCCTGCTTTCTCTTTCTTTTTTGCATCTTTTGCAGCCTTGTCTTCGTCAGTTTTCACTTGCTGCTTTTCCATCTGTTTAATGCCAAGCTTCTTTTTTCCGCCCATTACTTTTTCACCAATTAATTTGAGTATTTCTCTACGTCTAGAATGGCTGAGTTATTTCAACCTTATGCTGCTCTTTCCATTCTTTGATTGGAACGCCAAGTTTTTTTTCCACTTCCTGACGATGGATTGAGTTCATAGTACAGAAAGGTATGATTCGACCGTCTGGAACTGCATAGTGAATCAAGCAATGTTCAACACGTTCAAGATCAAAGTTATATGGATCCATGAAGTGCATTGATGAAAGCAGCAAAGATTTACGTTGTAAGTCACCAAGAGACTTGTAATCACCTTTGGTAATAACACCAAGTACATATTTACGTAGGAAACCAAACTTTACATAACGCATTGCGCCAGCTAAGCGAAGTTTAGCTTCTGTCTTATTTCCCTTTGATGCGAGCTCATAAACTTTAGTCAGAGTTGCAACAAATTTGTCAACATTAGCCAGTTGTGTGATTGGTGTAATTTTTCCGTCTTCAACCAGAAGGTAAGTAGCCATACCACAATGTGGGTGCGCGGTGAATTCGATATATCTTCGATCTTTTAATGCACCTATGGCTTTCGCTATAGGAGCAACTGTAGGCACAGGATAGAAGTCTGAGACTTTGATAGTACCGTTTGTTTGCTCTTCAACATTTTTCATGAAATCAGTTATAGTGATACGCATTTTTTCACGGTCTTGCGGGGGTAGACGCCCACAAAGACTAACTGGTTGAACATTTATACAACGAATAACGTCAAAGTTTTTAGCGGCAAAATTGATGATGTCACCAAGTTGATTATCATTTACACCTTTTACCAAGGTAACAACAAGAACAATACTGGTAATTCCAGCTTTTCTAAGGTTCTCAATAGCCTTCATTTTTATGTCAAGAAGATCTACGCCTCGAATAAACTTGTAAACATCAGATGTTAAACCGTCAAACTGCAAATAGATTGTGCTTGAGCCAGCATCTTTTAACTCTTTAGCATACTCGACGCTTTGGGAAATGCGCAATCCATTAGTATTAATTTCTACGTGACTAAAACCAAGCTCCTTGGCTTTGCGTATAAAATCTGGAAGTTCCTTTCGAATTGTTGGTTCGCCACCTGAAAACTGCAATGCAGTAGCGGGAACAGGCTTATTGGCACGCAAGTTTTCAAGCATACCGTAAACTTGCTCTTTTGTTGGTTCATATACGTAACCTGCTGCTGTAGCGTTAGCGAAACAGACTGGACAGGTTAGGTTACATCTATTAGTAATGTCGATAATCGCAAGTGCAGTATGTGATTTGTGCTGTGGACAGATTCCGCAGTCAAGAGGACAACCTGCTTTTTTCTCGGTGCGAGGGTTAGAGATGCCTTCGCCGCCAAAACGGAATTTTTCGGCACGTATATATTGATCATAGTCTGACCAGTAAAGTTCATTAAATGACCCGTGTTCTGAGCAAGCCTTTTTAATGAAGACTTTTCCATCTTCTTCATAAATTGTTGCATCAAGTGCCTTTAGACATTCAGGACAAATGCTTTGGGTATTTTTAATATTCTTCATTTCAAATGTGCCTTCTAACGTGTAAGCGATTTTATCAAAGTACTTAAGAAGCAAAAGTTACAATAAT
This sequence comes from Candidatus Bathycorpusculum sp., assembly GCA_009778385.1. Classification (GTDB taxonomy): domain Archaea; phylum Thermoproteota; class Bathyarchaeia; order Bathyarchaeales; family Bathycorpusculaceae; genus Bathycorpusculum. The sequence continues at coordinate 12,812 of WRJX01000057.1, forward strand.
AATGTTTCCAGAAGTTTCCTATGGTGTTTGAGGGGAAAACATTGTCAATTAACAAGAACACAAGGGCTATATTACATGAAATGGGTTTAAACGCCTACGAAATCGACACTTACATAGCATTACTTGAGGGCGGCGCGATAACCGCTATGGAAATCAGTGAAAAAGCTCAAGTACCGTATAGCAAAATCTATGAAGTTCTCAACAGTTTAAAAGAGAAGGGTTGGATTAAAAGTGAAGAAAGCCGACCCACCAAATATTTTCCCGTGCCACCATTAGAAGCTACGCGATTTACTAAACTACAACTTGAAGACAAATATGTCGTATGGGAAAATATGATTGCTGAAAATCTACAACCACTTTATGAACAAAAAGAAATTGTTGAACGCCCTGAAATGTTAATTCTTCGAGGGCAACAGGCCGTTTTAACCAAACTTGATGAGATGCTTAAAATGGCTTCTAAAGAAATAGTGATTGCAGCCCCTGAATTTGCTAAACCTATAATTGCCATAGCAAACCCCCTGTTTAATAGCTTAAAAAAGAACGTCAACATTCAGTTTATGATGGCAGGCAGCCCTACTGATGGGAGATTTTTTAAGCATCCTAGTATAAGCGAGATACGGCTACGGGATCATATGTTTGGTGGCGGCATTATCGTAGATGGAAAAGAAGCGATGCTTTTTTTAGGTGACGATAAGCCTAACCTTGTAATTTGGAGCGCTCATGTCGGTATAGTAGGCTTCGCACGAGAATACTTCCAATTTCTATGGAACTCCTCTAATACATTTTCCTAAATTACATACGCTCAGGGAGCACTTAAATAAGCTCTACAACAAGCAAGTCTTGGTGTGAAAGATTTGGTTAATGGATGCCCCCATTCACCATGAAACCCATCACCATGTATAAACGCAAATTTTATTTCCATTCAGTCCCTTACATAGTTCTGCTACATGTTGTAAAACAAATAAAAGCCATGATATCGAATAGTGAACTTGTCAATCCATTCATACAACTGCTTAAACTGTTTTCTCTTTAGATAGTAAAACAACGTGTTATGATAACAAATAAGAGAGTGTATACTTATAGGACATGCAGTGTTTCCAAGTTGTCAAAAGCACGCGGCAGTAGTGACGACGTACCAAATACGAACGTTAGGTCGACAGGGTTTTTCGAAATAAGTTGGATTTATAATGAAACACCATAGATTGTACTACACTTGCTGTTAAAATCGTGCTCGATATTAATCGCGTGCACCTTGTCCATACTATGTCATTCAGACGGTAAGATCTTGCGAATGTACCTAATTACCTGTATAAAATACAGTCAAATATTTCACTTTGCTGAACTTATGAAAAATTTATTAGATAATAGTCTCTTGTATTTTATTTGAGAGTGTTGACTTAAATGTACTTTAATGATGTAATTTTCGTGACAACAAAAAAGGCATGAGAGCATATCTCACAAGGCAAAATTGTTTCTAGAAGCCAACATTGGTCAATTTGACCTTACGCACATGATACTATAGCAACCATAAACTTGTTTTGTTAACTACATAATGTTATACCAAAGTACGTTCAAGTGAATATTTCTCGTTTGTTTTATGTATATAATAAAAAGTGAGGTAAAGTTAATTATTGCGAGAAAAAATCAGTAAAAACAGCAAAAACAAGTCACGAATTGGAGTTTCACTAATCTTCTTGTTAATGCTTTTAATGACGACTTTTTCCGCGGTATTTGCAGACTACACACAAATGCCTGACCGCAACACTTACACCGAAGTAGGCATCAGCCCAAAAACCATAGGACTAGGCCAAGAAGCAC
>WRJX01000058.1 GCA_009778385.1 Candidatus Bathycorpusculum sp.
GCAGTAGGAGTATTTGGCAAGACAATACCACCCTCATTAACAGTCCAACCTACGAAAGTATAACCCGGCCGAGACCCAGCAACTATAGTGGCTGATAAGCCCTCAATATAACTGCCTGTACCCGAAAATTGTCCATCTCCATCATGTACAGTAACATTATACTTATCATTAATTTTCCAGTTCACTGTGACAGCAACGTCTTTTGCAGGCATATCAAAACTTACAGTGGAGATATTTGGCAGGATGAAACCGCTTTCATTGGTAGTCCATCCTGTGAAGGTATATCCTGGTCGGGTTCCAGCGTTTATAGTGACTTTTGCGTTTTGGATGTAGCTACCTGCACCTGATAATTCTGCTGCAGAGCTATCGTTTACTGTAACGTTATACTTAAGGGGTGCTCCGTTTGGGTTACTTATGTCATAGTTATTGTAACCCTGAGTAAAAGGAGCTGTCCAGGTAACGTTAGAAGCTATGTTTGTGTTGTATACCGGGTCTTGTGCAGCTGCTCTATTGCATGCGGATATGGCCCTATTGTTTGAAAACACTACATTACTATTAATGTAGAGTTTATCCAGGTTTTCAAGTGCCACCCAGATTCCGCCGCCATCATATGATGCGGTATTACCTGAAAGCGTGCCACCGGATAACTCTACAGAACCGTTACTAAGATATATGCCACCACCCTCCGAAGTTGCGGTGTTATTAGAAATAGTACCATTTAACATAGTAAAACTACCGTTGTTGTATATGCCGCCGCCATTGTTAGCGGTGTTACTAGAAATAGTACCAGTTAACATGGTAAAACTGCCGGCATTGTTGTATACACCACCACCTGCATTGGCAGTGTTGTTAGAAATTGTGCCACCAGACATAGTAAAGCTGCCACCAAAGTTGCATACGCCACCGCCAAAAGTATTGGCAGTGTTGTTAGAAATTGTGCCACCAGACATAGTAAAGCTGCCGGCATTGTTGTATACACCACCACCATTAGCTGATGTATTACCTGATATTTTGCCATTTGACATAGTAAGTGTGCCACCAGAGGAGACATTTACACCCCGTCCAAGAGTACCACTTACATGAGTTATAATAATGCCCGCAAGTTCCAATACTCCACCATCACTAACAGTAATGGTGTCTGTACTAGATGCACCGATTAACTTAAACTCGTCATCTCCATTACTTGTCAGCGTAATGTGTTTATTAGCGGAAATAACAAGTGGTGTTCCTGTAAGTTGAATATTCCCCTCAAGGGCTATAACTACCGAAACCCCTGCCGTTGCATTACTAATAGCTGCCCTAAGCTCAAGCTCAGTACTAACAGACATAATAAACGTCCCCCATATAAAATCCCTTAACATTCCGCACTATCAATTCACAGCAAGACAAAAAAGAAAACAACAACACAAACAAAGAACTTACATGAATACCGTTTAACGTGGATTTTTTAACATTAGTACACATACGAATGCCCTCATATGATACAACATTAAATCGTCAACACGCATATAAGCTGTCATATATAGGCTATCACACGACATACAAACTGCGACACATCACCACAACCCCACCAAACACTAATCATAAAAAGGGCAAGTCTCGATCTACCCATCAAGAACAATTACAACAAGGATACCCGATGAACATCAACCCCACAAAACCTTAGACATATTTACCACCTCAAAAATTGGAAGGACTAAAAGATGCTCTATGGAACTTTGATAACATTTTTTAGCCAGTTCAAAGCCAAAGCAATCTACCACAAAAAGAACACACCATTTTTCTATGAGGGTCTAAAATTAGACCCAAAAACCTACGGCGTTTCTTTTAGCCCTCCCTTTGCCTAATAAGGCAGTTGTAGACAAAAAGGTTTTTTATAGCATTTCTATAAAAACTCGCTTTGATTTCTGAAATTTTTTGTGTTATCATTTTTCTTTTTTTGATACTTGATAGATTTTGTTTATTTCAGGAATCAAGCATGCAGTTCGAGGTAGCTCTTTTTTTATGAGTTGCTGGAAAGTTTTTTGATTAGCAGGAGAATTAGTGTGATACGGAACAACTAAGGGCGGTTTTGTTAAACGGGCAATTTCGAAACCGCTTTCTGGTGAGGCCCCAATGGTGATGCCGACACTACAGAAAACCAAGTCAAATTTTTCATCTATCCCCATTTTAGCTAACTCTGGAAAGGGCAAGCTATCGGCGGTATGGTAGATTTTTATTCCGTCGTCACTTGTCATTATATAAGTATTAGGATATCTTGCTTTGTGATTGCATTTAGCTGCTTTAATTGAAACTGCTCCGACTTGAATTTTGTCTCCTATGCGTATTACTTGAAGTTTATTAATTGGAATATGATGCCTTAGCACAAATGCGGATGCTGGATCAGCGATAATTTGACAGTCTGTAGCTTTTTGTACTTCTTTTATAAGATTTGAATCAAGATGATCATAATGCTCATGCGTAAGTAAAATGGCGTCAACATTTTTCAGATACTTTGGTTTAACATCAACGGGGTCAATGGCAAAGGTCTTAGTTGGCGTTTTTAACAGTACACCAGAGTACTGGTTAAACCACACAAAGAGAATAGCGTTTTTTTCTGGAATTTTCTGTATCGACATAGTTATTGATTCCTCAAAGCTAATAATAATACATATGGTTTTAAAAGCAATTGCTCACACCAACCCCTATGCTTAACCATAGTCAGGGTTTCAACATGTTTTTGAGTTTATGACAGGGTATTGTAAGGGGATTTGAGTTTCTAATCAAAAAGTATCCTTGAAAATATATTACATAAAAATGAGCCTAATTGTTTGACATGTTTTTGGTAGTAAACTTTAATCAAACTCTTGTGCAGTAATCTTTAACTATCTTTGCTTTGCACCCATGTATAAACGTGGCAGGCATGTATTACTTGCTACTAGTTGAGCTAAAAATAGGGTAAAGCAGAAGGGGTGGCGTAAATTGAAAAATACAAGTCGATGTGTAAAGTGTAATTCTAGTGAGGTTTTAATGGTACAAGGAATGCGTCAGGGGTATGGTCCTGGAAATAATATTCAGCTTTCTTTGTTTAGTCAGATATTAGTTACTAAATATGTATGCTGCAATTGCGGGTTCATAGAAGAATGGATCGATAATCCGCATGACCTAGCAAAAATAAAGAATGAGTATGCCAAGCGTGAAAAACAAGCATCGCCTACAAATAAACGATCGCCTCTTATCAGATAACCCTTTTTTCTAGGTTACACATCATTTTTGTACTGCCAAAAACTCTTTCTTAGCTACATCTCTTAGCTACTAAATAGTGTTAACTTGGGTAAACTAGTTGGTCAGGGTCTGTGCTTAGAGGTGTTTTGTTTCATTTTACCAATTTTTGTAGGTTTTTTTGATAAGGCTTAATAGCTGTTCTGGCGTGAACATTATGATATAAGCTATTCGTGATTGTCATGGTGGATGTTTGGCTTCCCTACGGAAAGACCGATGTTTGTGTTAGAGTACCCGCACGTAATTTGCTTGGCTCAATTACCCCAGTTCAAAAGTCTGGTGTATCTGATCCTAAAGCGGAGATTGAGCGAGCCATTAGAGAGCCTATAGGATCTAGATTGTTAAGTGAAATTGTCAGACCAGAGAGTAAAGTTGCCATAGTCATTGATAATGTCACATATAGAAATCTAAATGAAAGTATGATATTGTCTGTGCTTTCTGAATTAAATGTTGCAGGCGTAAGAGATGAAAATGTAACAATTATTTTTGGTTACAGTACTCATAGTGCTGTTAAACCTGAAGAGTTTACCATGCTTTTAGGGGAAGAAATTCTAAAACGTGTCAAAGTAATCAAACATGACGCCAAAGCAAAAGACCTCGTTTATGTTGGCACCACTAAATCGCATGGAAACAAGGTTTTTCTTAACCGTGATTTTGCTGAGGCAGGCGTTAAAATTCTATTAGGTGAGGTGGATTTGCATTATTACGCAGGATATGGAGGGGGAAGGAAAAGCGTAATTTCAGGGGTTAGCGGTGTGGAGACAATTCAGCATAATAACGTTATGATGCTTAATAGTAATGCTAAAGCAGGTGTTTTAGAAGGTAACCCAATTCATGAGGATATGACTGAAGCGGCACGTATGGCAAAAATAGATTTTATTGTTAACATCGTTAAAAACAGTAAGGGTGAAATCGTAAAAGCATTCGCAGGCGACTTGAAGGCGGCGTTTTTGGAGGCGGTTAAACTTGTAGATGAAATGTATAAGGTTAAAGTTGACCGCCGAGCAGATATTGTCGTTGTCAGCGCAGGTGGAAATCCAGCAGACATGAGTTTAGATCAAGCCTACAAAGCAATAGATAACACTTTAGATGTTGTTAAACGGGGAGGAGTAATTATCCTTGTTGCAGAATGTCCCGAAGGTTATGGAAACCAAGTGTTTTATGACTGGATGATGCGACTAACTGATTTAAAAAGTACTGAAAAAGAGATTAAACGCAATTTTGCAATGGGGGGACATAAAGCATATTACCTATTAAAGGTCCTTCAAAACCACCCAGTTATTTTGGTGTCTTCACTGCCAGATTACTATGCGTCTAACGTGTTTAAGCTAAAAACTGCAAGAGCAGTAAATGACGCATTAACTGAAGCGTTTAAAATGGCTGGTTCAGCCTCAAGAGTATGGACCATGCCATTAGGAAACTGTACGTTACCTGAGTACAAGGCACCAGAGTAAGTAAAAACGTAGGCTAGTAGATTTGACATTAATTAAGAAAGAAAAAGATTTAACGTAAAGAGCGTAACCTTTAAGTTCAATAGTTGAACCCGTAATAAAGGCGACAAAATGGAATCATCACCATATGAACTGCGAAAATTCGTTCCAAACGATTTACAAGGAATAATGCAAATAAACCGCGTATGTCTCCCAGAAAACTATACTGACTTCTTCTTTATTGACCTACACCAACGCTTCCCAGAAACATTCATAGTTGCAGAAGAAAAAGGCAAATTTCTAGGATACATCATGTGTAGAATTGAAGTAGGCTTATCCAACATGGGCCTTGGCGGTTTAGTACGCAAAGGACATGTAGTGTCTATTGCAGTTATGCCACAAGCAAGACGTAGAGGAGTAGCTCAAGCAGTCATTAACAAGGCACTTGAAGGCATGAAATACTACAAAGCCAAACAGGCATTTCTTGAAGTTAGAGTAACAAATGAACCGGCAATTTCACTTTACAAAAAGCTATGTTTTGAAATCAGCAGAACCATAAATGGATATTACTCCGATGGCGAAGACGCCTACGTAATGACCAAAAAACTATCTTAAACTATCTTTACTTTTACTTTTACATGCTTCTGAGTTAGATTAGACTCAAAGCTGCTCCTCAACAGTGTAAGTATCTCGTCACTAAGGGTAAGAGAACACCACACATGCTGACAGCCGATAGAAGTAAATGATTATTTTTGGCTTCTTTCATAATGGTAAAGGTATTCTTGCGCATATCCTGCGTAAGCACCGAAATAGTTTCGACCAAATGTGTTGAGTTTCTCGTATTCTCCATTGCTTAATGAATTGTGACTTTGAAGTTTTTTAACTAAATCTTGAGGCAGCTGATCAGTGTAATGGTTAAGCAGTATGCGTTTAACCCAAATATCCACAGGAAAAGCCTCCATTTTCTCTAATGAAAACAAAAGTACACAATCAGCAACTTTTAGACCTACTCCGGAAAACTCGAAAAGCCGCTTCTTTGCCTCAGCATACGACAACTGCTTGAAACTTTCCAAATTAATTTGTTCATCATGAATTCTTTTTGCTGTTGCCTGCACATATTTAGCCCTGTAACCCAAACCGCATTCTTCTAAGTCAGGCATATTTGCCATTGCCAATTCTTCAATTGATGGAAATAACCAAAAATTTTGGCCGTCAAAATGGCGTTTTTCTCCAAATTTTTGAGATATTTTAGAAAGCATTTGTTCAATGGCAGCTATGTTTTTGTAAGTGGCACAGATAAAGCTAATTAAACATTCCCATGGATCTTGGCGAACAAGCCGCAGGCCCTCAAACTGGTTTATAGCAGCTGTTATATAGGGGTCTTTATTGACATGCCGTGTTATTTCTGTTAAATTGTCGTTTAACCCAAAAAAGGTTTTAACAAAAGCTGTGTCTACACCTTCAAATTCTAAGCAATTGTGGGTTTGGCGAATTTTGAAAATTTTATCTTCTGAAATGCCATACCACCAATCAGCCTGTTTTCTGCATCGAAATATTTGACCACAGCAAAGTGAGAAGTCCAAATCAAAGACTACATCAAGCTCAAGCTTCATTTTAGCTCACTCCTAAGAACTTATCGGGTTTAGGCACATCCTCAGCTAACCCCCTGCGTTTGCGCAACTCGATTATTGTTTGGGCTGAGAGTTTTTCAGGGAGTTTTTCCCAGTGATCAAATATGGACTGCCAAATAGCTCGCCCTGAAGTTGCAGAGCGAAGCTCTTTAGAGAGGTTGAAGGTTTCAGCGACGGGTATGAAGCCTTTAATGGCTGTTAGTAACCCGTTTTGTTTGAAACTTTTGATTTTACCACGGCGGGTAGTTAAAATTCTTGAGCATTCCCCTGCAAGGTTAGAAGAAACTGAAACAGTAGTATCGTATATGGGTTCAAGTAAAGTGGGTTTAGCTGTTAGAAATGAAGCAAAAATAGCCTTACCAATTCCGTGCATGATCTCATTTGGGTCATCTTGGTTTAAACTAAGCTGCATGTCTATTAACTTTACTTTTACACACCGAATGGGTTCACTGCATAGAGGTCCGGCTCTACAGGCATATTCAAAACCACCGATTAACGATTTTAAAACTGTCTCAGAAGTAACTTGGGTTTTTTTTATGTTAAAATCCATGATAAGTGCGTTACCGTTTTCATCAAAATGTAAAAGTTTGTCCATTTCTTTGGAAGATAACTCTTGATAGCCTTCCTGCTCAGGCTCAACTTGAACGCTAAAGCTGTTTTGTTTATTTGGACTTTTTACGCAGGCAATAATACCTTGTTGAGTTATGCTTTCCATATAAACAACTCTTGGAGAAGAAGGTATAATTTCTAAGCCGAAGTCACGTTTTAACTGGTTAGTTGCAATTTCTAGATGTAGCTCACCCATACCGCTTAGTAAGTACTCGCCTGTCTCTTTGTGTGTTGTTACATGTAAGTTTGGGTCTTCAGAGGACATTTTTTCTAGTGCTACAAGTAGTTCAGAGGTTTGTTGTGGATTTTTAGGTTCAACCGCAAGGGTCATGACAGGCTCAGAAACATAGTTAATGCATTTAAATGGAGGCATTTCTTGTTTGTGGGCTAAGTCAACTAGTGTTTCGCCTACTTTAACCATTAGAGGCAAAGAGACAGCAGCTAAATTGCCTGTTGATACTTCAGAAACTTTTTCTTGGAAGAAACCCATGTCAATGTAAACCTCACCAATTTCTACCTCGGCTGAAGTGTTAACTAAATGTACTTTATCCCCTTTGTGAATTTTCCCTGAGAAGACTCTACCGGTTGCAGTGCAGCCACCCTCTGGAGTTGCCGCCACGTTAGTTATGTACATGACTGTGGGTCCATCATCTTGGCAGTTAGCTAAAGCGCGTCCCACTGTTGAATCCCCTTGTATGTCCCAAATGGTGTCAACACGATAAGCTTGAGCTTTACGTGGGTTAGGTAGTGTATTTATTGCCATTTCGAAAATTGCTTTATGAACAGGGATAGTTTGTCTAAGTTTTTCAAGGTCATCATGTTGTTGGTATGCGGTGATTATGTTTTGGAATTTTACAGTTTTTTGTTTAGCGATGTTAACTGTGAAGCCCCATCCGTGCAATGCGGCTCCAAATGCCACGTTGCCTTTCTGAGGATTTACTTTCCATTGAGTTTTATAGGGCGTCTCACTGTAGACCTCGATAAGGTCGTTAAAGCTGTCTATTAGGTGGTTGAGTTTTTTCTGAATCTGTTCTGCATCAAGTTGTAGTTCAGTTATTAAACGGTCTATTTTATTAATAAAAAGCACAGGACGTACACATTCCTCAAGAGCTTGTCGTGTGAGGATTTCTGTTTGAGCCATAATTTCCTCCACAGCATCCACAACAACCACGGCCCCGTCGATTGCACGAAGGGCTCTTGTGACTTTACCTGTAAAATCAACATGCCCCGGGGTATCAACCAGATTTATAATATAGTTACCATTGAGGGTTTTATGAAGGAGACTTATGTTGGCGGTTTTTATGGTGATTTTGCGTTTTTGTTCCTCCTCTAGGTAATCAAGTACTCGTGCGGTTCCAGCCATTGATGGCGCAAGCATACCAGTGCCTGCTAGAAGTGAATCAGCTAAGGTTGTTTTGCCGTGGTCAATATGGGCTATTATTCCAATGTTGCGAATCGCCTCCTTGTTACCCATTAACTCTTGAATTTGTGTAATCTGTCTAAACCGCGGCATCAAGTATACCCTATATTAGAGCTTTTTAGAAGTAGGACGCCTATTAAAATTTAATATTATGAACCTCTTTACTGTGTTGTCAAAAAGAGGAAAACAATGAAACCGTCTGCTAAAGTATCAGTGGAAAAACTAACTGAGGAACCGTATGCGTCGATTCTTTGCTATCCACATGCTAAACGGTTGGAAGTGGAGAGTAGAATTTTGGAGCTAAAAGAGCTTGGAGTTAGGGCGGTGGAGTTTACAGGTGAGGGTTCAGCTGCAAATGTACCTGTGCTAGGCAAAGGTTATGTGGGTATTGTAGTTATCGCATACGTCAATGGAGAACAACTGGCGTTGAAAATGCGTAGACTTGACGGCGGTAGGGACAGTTTTTTCCATGAAGCAGAAATGCTACAAAAAGCCAACAACATCGGAGTGGGACCAAAGTTTGTGGCAGTAACTAAGAATTTTCTGCTCTCCCAACTTATTGACGGAGACTTATTGGCGAAATGGCTAGAGAATCACAAAGAAAAAAGTGTTTTTTGCAGTGTTCTAAGGGATATTTTAGAGCAGTGCTGGTGTCTTGACGAGGCAGGCTTAGACCATGGTGAATTAAGCAAGGCACCTAGACATCTACTTATGGATAAAGTAGGCAAGCCGTTTATTGTGGATTTTGAAACATCCAGCATCCAACGTAAAGTTGCAAATGTCACCTCAGTATGTCAACACCTTTTTGTTGGAAACAGTGCCGTGTCAAGGCTAGTCTGGGAAGTTCTAGGAGAAAAAGACAAAAATCAAATCGTTAATGCATTGCGAGACTACAAGAAAGAGCGGTTCAGAAACTGTTTTGAAGCATTATTACAAGCATGTCTCTAACAGATGTATAGTAGACATGTTTATGGAAGTTGTTAACTGCTGGTTTTTAGGTCTTTGGTAAGTCAGTAGAGAAGGCAAGCTTGATTTTACTGCCGTTTCATGGATTTATTTGCTATAAATAAATTAGTGAAATCACGCCAATGAACAGGCACGCATTTCCGTGCTAAATCAATATCTTCTCCAGACCGGTAAAAAGTTAAGATCATGTTTCTTATAGAAAAGAAGCGTAGAAGAAAGGGGAAATATTTCAGTTTAAGCAACTACGTCTTGGAGTTGTTTTTGTTTTACTGCGTTTTTGAGTTCCAATGCTATGCGTCTGCCCATGTACATGTTTTCTCCGTAGCGTAGGTAGGCGTAGGGTGATGTGCCGATGCCAACGTTTGTGCCTGCTACGATGCGTGCGGATATTTCGAAGGTGTAGATTTTGAGGTCATCAGTAATTACGGTTTCAAGACAGAATGGGCCTATGATTCCGGGTGGTGTGAGTTCAGTTGCTTTCTTGTGTACCGCCTCGCCCATGCGCATGACTTCAGGTAGCAGGGATTCACGGAGAACTATGGGAAAGTTTCCAACTACAGTATATGTTGGGGCTATGTCTATTTCGAGTTGTTCTGAGGCTGGAATTTTTCCGATAGAGTCAACAGCGGTTTCATAACGGCGATCCATAGAGAGCAGCTCAACGTCGCTGTTTAGTATACTGCTAAAGTAGCTTGGATACACATTTACACCCAGCACGTATTCTTGCAAATGGACGGTCTCAATATCTTCCTTTGTGATTAAACCGCGTTTGATCATTTCGTCAGCTTTTTTGTAGAAGCTTTTAGGTGAGTTAGTAAGGAAGTAGCCTCTGCCGCCTTTGGCGCCTTGTAGCTTTGCTATGACGAGGCGGTCTATGTCGTTTGGTGATTTAAAAGTTGCAGGTAGTCTTAAGCCGGCTTGGTGTAGCCAGTCTTCTTGGCTTTTGCGGTTAGCCTCCCAGTGTAATAGTTTGCGGTTGCCCATTAGGGGCACTTTTAGGCTGTCGGTTAGTTGCTCAGTGCTTAGGTATGCAGTGAAGGAGCCGTGTGGGATTAGAATTACGTTTAGATTGCGGAGGCGTTCTTGTAGGCTTTCGTTTAAAAGTTCTGTAAAGTCTTTAACGATTATGAGTTCATCAACGACGGGGTATTTCTGGTACATGATAGCGTCTTTTTCTTTGCATATGCAGACAGTGCGTAGGCCTTCTTCTTTTGCGCCTTTAAAGATGTTAAGGGAGGAATGGGAGCCTAAGGTGCCGACTGCAAGTTTTGATTGATCATATTTGTCTATGATTTTTTGGATGTCTTTTGTTTCTATCATGTAACCACTTCAGATAATCGACCTTTACGTAGGGCACGTTTGATTTCCATGGCGACACGTTTACCTGGACCAACTTCGGTGCCGTATTTGTATTTCATGTAAGGTGAAGTGGATTCAACACATGGGCATCCGGGGACACGGGGGCTTACATCAAATACACGAAATGCTAAATCCTTAGTAACAGCACCTTGCAATGCAAATAGGCCTATCATTCCTGGGGGGTATTCTTTGCGGCATATGGAGACAAATTTTTCTGCGGCTTCAAAGATTTTTTCCAGTTGGCTCTCACGCATGGTTACGCCTTGATGGCCAATTTCGATGTTTTGAGTGGGAATTTTTAGTTCAAGCTGTTCTTGTGCAGGCATATCAAGAATACCATCAAGATCAGTTTGGATGCGCCTGTCAAACCCTAAAAGGTCAATTTCATCATTTAAAGGTGAGTAGAAGTAGTTTGCGTTAAATTTTGCACCAATTACGTATTCTTCTATTATAGCCTGGTCAAGGGCTTCTTGGGTGATTATACCTGCGTTTAATCGTTTTTCTGCTTCCCGTTTGTACTCTTCATAGTTTGAAGCGTAAAAGAAAGCGCGTTCTAGGGCACGGTCTTTTTCTGGAACTTTGATTATTGCGGGACAATCTATGTCTTTTGGGGTTTTTATGGCACGGGGTAATTCTATACCGGCTTCTTTTAGCAACCAAAGTTGATTTTTGGGTGCTGTACGTTCTTCAGTTTTTAGCAGGTACCTGTTACCCATTAGAGGGATAGTGAATTTTTGTTCAATTGCCTCATATCCCGCGTAGACGCTAAAGGAGCGGTTGGGTACAAAAATTGTGTTAAGCTCAGCTAGTTCTTTTACGGTTTGGGGTTGGGTAATATCTTGGAAGCGGTCAAGAAATATGAATTTATCAAAGATGTTACGGTAGTAATGGGCATATGTTTTTTCGCGTCCGTTTTGGCATACAACAACCGTTTTGAAGCCTTCCTGTTTAGCGCCTGCGGCTATTTCAAGTGCGGAGTGGCTACCTAAAACGCCTATATGTACTTTCTCAGGGTTATAGTCCGCAATGATTTGGTTGATTTGTTTTTGCATGCTCATACTTTTTCATCCATATACTCTTGGTACTCACTAATAACATCGCCTAGTCGCGGTGAATCAAACAAGCCTAAACCTGTCATCTCATTAGCAACAGACATGTACATTTCACTTATAAGTCGTTTAAGTGTTATGTCAAGTTTAGGTGGCTGTGATTTGCACAGGGTTTTCCATTCTTTAATACCATTTACCTCAGCATGCTTTTTGGTTTCTTCCACATCTGCATACCAAGGGGTTTTTTTGTAGAATTGTCGGGCAACTTCTTTACTAACATGTATATCACCATAAGTGAATCTGCATTCATCAAGAGTGCCAACAACATCAACAACCATGAGCTTGCGTTTCTCATCAAAGGCAAGCTCTATTTTGCCGTCTACAGTTTTCAACCCGGCATTCCCAGCCGCTTGCGTAACTACCTCATCAGCTTTCAGTAACACAGCTTTAATGTCAGTTAATTCAGAATCAGATAAACCACTAATTTGCTTAGCTTCCAGCCAAGTAATATAACGATCACTTTCCTCAAGTTTAGTACTTACACCAAATACGGGTTTCTCAAGGGTTTCACCAGGCCGCGGTTGATGGTCAAGTCCAATATCCTGAAGAGTAATCCTACCCTGCGCAAGACACTTAAAAACTGAGGACCCCTCCGGCAACCCATTGCGATAGATAAGCTCAAGGGGAATTAAACAGTTCTTAAGCTCTGAGGTGTAAACACTATAATCTCGAAAAAATTTTCCGTTTTCTGTAGTAATCTTAGGGCGATAAACGTTTACAAGCGTAATTTCCATAACATTAGAAGGATCCTTTAACTCCCCAACTCTAACCGCCTTACCAGACTCATTAACTAAACCTCTATAATGAGTTCTAACGCCTACACGTTCAAGCTGCTCAAAGCAGTAAGCCCCCATAACTGCAAGTGCCGCACCTTTGCCATCAATATGATCAGGCATTTCACCCCAATCAAAAACGCTGAAACGATCAGAAAAATCAAACCTGCCCAAACCCATAGTGGCACAGGTGGCCGGCGTTATTACATGTAAATCTTTAACACTACCCATTACTTGAAACCTCAAAGATTATACGCAGGTGAAATACTAAATTTTTCCTTATATCACTTTAGTCACAACAAAAAATAATCTTACGAATTAACCAAACTTTTGGTATAAAAAATCAATATACACATGTACTTAGCAACATTACAAAATACAAAACCTGACTGTGAAACGACCACCACATAACCATGTAGCGGGTAATAACCGCATATAATAAAAGGTGAATTTTATTGGGCGTGTTTTAGCCTAGGCAGTGTCTGATTTTTGCTGCTTCAACTAGTGCTTTGCGTGCTTCTGTTTCTTCGCCTTCTAGATAATTAATTATGAAGTTGTTGGTAAAGTTTTCGTGTTTGCGGTGTTCTAGGGTTTTGGGGCCTAGTTTGGTGTCAATTTTTTCTTCTACAGCTTTGAGGTCTGCTAGGATGCGGGTTAGGGCGAGGCGTAGGGTGTCGACGTTCATACCTGCACGTTTGGCGAGGCGTGGGTGCATTTCCATTAGCATGTTGATGTTTTCCCAACTGACGTAGCCGCCGACGCTGCAATAGTCGTGTTTTATGTTGATGTAGGTTTTAGTTAGTGTGTTGTATTCGGGTTCAGTTAGATCTTCTATGGCTTTTGCGCCGATGAATTCTGGTGGAACACCTATACTGTATAGGGCAGCTGCGAAGGGGATTGCTCTTGGCAGGCTGACTCCAGCGACGCTTCTGCTGTAGCCAAATAGACCTATGTGTAGTTTTCTTGCTCGACGTTGTGGGACGTATGGTGAGATGCAGTTTACAAGGGGGGCGAGCACTTCGGCGACGCATTCGTATTGTTTTTTGCATTTATCAAGTATGTTGGTTAATAGTTTTTCGTCTTCTGTTGAAATTGGGTTTGGTTCTCCGTTTGGTAAGCATTTGTTTAGGGTTTTTATGAACTCCTGTACTTGTTCAATGGGGTAATCGTATCGGGCGGCGGATTGTATGGTAACAGTTGAGAGTCCTTTGTATTCTTGTAGAAAATGTTCTGTGTTGCTGGGTGAGAGGTGACCACGGAATGGTTTGGAGCCAACGCCAAGGATCGGGTGTATGGGGATGTTTTCTTGTTTTTCGAGTTTTTTAAGTTTGTAGAGTCCAATTTTTGAGAGAAGGACAGCACATATTAGGCCATAGTTTAATGCAGGGTCAGATCGGGCTATGAAAACACGCATATGCTTAGGTTTGACGGCTTTGATATATGGCTGCACTATGTTGTCAACGTTGTAGATACTTTTGAAGTCTTCAACCAGGGGTATGACGTTTATAGTTTTGGGGTTTGTTTGACCAACCCATTCTTTAGCCTTGGTTTCCTCGTCTAGTAGGGCTTCTTCTCCGTGAACGATAGCGTTTTTGTAGTAATTGTATAGCCAAACGGGTTCTTTGCTATCTGTTGTGAAGGGTAAGATAACCTCAAAGATGGGTGTTACATCTTTTTTGTAGAAACTTGTTGCTGCATCGTATGCCATGGGGATGTTTTGAAGGGTTTCGGTTACGACTTTCTTTTCTATAGCTTCAATTTTAGGGTTAGGAATACGGTAAGTTAAAAACTCGTCTTTTCCTACGAGATTATTTTCAAAGAACTTCCAGTGTTTATCCATTAATTTACGAAGGACCCGGGTGTCAACATCTTTGCCTTCGCTGTCCCACATTACTTCTTGGCAACCCAGAGTTTCGTAAGCGTAATATGCCTCAAACACTTCAGCGTTACCATCAATTACGGGTGCTTTACACCATTCAGGCACATTTACGTTATCAGGATGCTGGGTTGACATAGTCTTGGGAATGTTTACCTCATTTTTCATAATCTCAACTCTTCAAATGTTCAAACACTGAAATAATAAAAAAAGGAGAATACACATCAACTATTTCAATTTTACAACTAAAATACCGACTTTTCCAACTTCTTTCCCCTCAAAAGCATGCACCCACATACGAACTTTTGGATAAATGTTTTTTGGGGGGGGGGG
>WRJX01000059.1 GCA_009778385.1 Candidatus Bathycorpusculum sp.
TGTGTGTCACCTGAGCTTGTTGCTAGCTGGTTCAAACACTGCAACTACACACTACCCATACAGTCAACAAAAAGTTAAACTGCTATAAATTATTGAAAGGTTAAACTTTCACACTGTACTGATACATTGGATCGGAAGTGGAGTCATGTTTTGTTTTGTTATTATTGCTGCTAACGCTTTAGGTTCTATACGTATTGTGTGAGAGATTTAGTAAGGGTGATTCCCGTTAATCTGAAGGCAAGTTGGAAATGTTTGAAAATAAAAAAACCATACTTGTTGTTGATGATGACAAGTCTATTCTTAGAACATTCACGCGTATTCTCCAGAAAAACGGTTATGAAATTGACGTTGCCGAGACATACAAAGAAGCGTTTGATAAAGTTAACAGTCGTCATTATGATCTCACTTTGGTTGATATTCGACTT
Organism: Candidatus Bathycorpusculum sp.; assembly: GCA_009778385.1. GTDB lineage: Archaea > Thermoproteota > Bathyarchaeia > Bathyarchaeales > Bathycorpusculaceae > Bathycorpusculum. The sequence continues at coordinate 426 of WRJX01000059.1, forward strand.
CCTGATATAGATGGAACCGAATTGCTTGCTAAACTAAAGGTGCAACTTCAAAATACTATAAAAATCATGATTACCGGTTTTCCATCTCTTGAAACAGGTGTTAAAGCCCTTGATGAAGGTGCAGATGCTTACATTGTTAAACCAGTTAAACCTCAGGATCTTCTTGTACTGCTTGAAGAAAAACTAAAGTACCGCTAAAGGCATATAACAAAAGCGTAATTTCTCAAGAAACATAGTCTTCTTGTTTTATCATCAAGTGTCAACAATAAAACGCGTTTCTATATCACAGCCAAATGGCATATAATAGCTTTCTATTTTTCCAACCGCGTTATTATGGTTTTTGTGGGTTACCCCTTAATTTAGTACATATGAAAACCCGTTAGAGTGCATTGAAACTACCTGTTACTGATATGGTTTTATTAATCCTCTTTTTTCTTTTATTGCCACTTGTGCTGCCGCAAGTCGCGCCACAGGAATCCTGTACGGGGAACAGCTTACATAGTCAAGGTTAATTTGGTGACAAAACTCAATACTGCTAGGTTCGCCGCCATGTTCACCGCAGATGCCGATTTTTAGGTCTGGGTGTTTTTTGCGTCCCCACTCTGTTGCAATAGCCATTAAACGTCCCACGCCTTTTGCATCTAAAATTTCAAATGGATTGTTTTGCAGAATTTTGTGTTCAGTATAAAAGGGAAGGAATTTATTTTCAGCGTCTTCACGGGAAAAACTAAAAGTTGCTTGGGTTAAGTCATTTGTGCCAAAACTGAAAAATTCTACCATGTCTGATAAAGTGCCAGCTCGCATACAGGCCCGAACAACTTCAATCATGGTACCCAGTGAGAACGGAACAGTGTTTCCCATGTACTCTTTTACACGGTGTTCTACGCGTGTTATTAGATTTTGAACACGTTTAAGTTCTTGGCTTGTGCATACCTGTGGAATCATAATTTCTACATGCACCGGAACCGTTTCTTTTATGAGCTCGCCTGCGGCTATCAAAATTGCCTCTACCTGCATTTCATAAATTTCAGGGTAAGTTAAGCCAAGCCGAACTCCACGGTGACCCAGCATAGGGTTAATTTCTTTAAGTAAACGTGTTTTTCGTAGCACATCCCGTTTACATTCAAGTTCCGAGGACTGCAATTGAGCTATACCATTGAGCATGTGTTCCCCCTCGGTAAGTATGGATTTGACCTTCAAATCATCATTAGGTAGCAGTTCTGATAGTTCACAAACATTTTTTATTGCTTGTTGGCATTTTTCAAGTTTAGCGATTTCGTGTTCTAATACGTCCTCGTTGGGCAAAAACTCGTGTAGCGGTGGATCTAGGAGACGAATTGTTACAGGTAAACCTTGCATAATCTGCAGTATGTCTTTGAAATCTTGTTTTTGTAAGGGTAAAAGTTTATGGAGTGCTTTTAGGCGTTCTTCATAAGAGTCAGCAAGAATCATTTCTTGGAAAAGTCCAATACGGTCAGAAGCGTTAAACATGCGTTCAGTACGGCATAGTCCGATGCCTTCAGCGCCAAATTTTAATGCTTTTTCTGCGTCAATTGGTGTATCTGCGTTTGTCCGTACTCCAAGTCTACGGTATTCATCTGCCCAACTTAAAATTGTGCTCATGTTAGTAGAGATTTCTGGTTCAACCATAGCAACTTTGCCAATCCACATGTTACCTGACGTGCCATCAATGGTTATGCTTGTGCCGGGCAGAATTTTTTGGTCTCCTACCATGGCGGTATGTTCTTGGTGATTGATTTTGATGTCGGCTGCACCCGAAACGCAGGGTTTTCCCATGCCGCGTGCAACTACGGCGGCGTGACTAGTTTTTCCTCCTATAGATGTTAAAATGCCCTGTGAGGCAAAGAATCCATGTATGTCTTCTGGTTTAGTTTGTTCTCGGATAAGTATGACTTTTTTACCTGCTTTGCCTTGTTTTTCTGCTTCATCAGCTGTGAAAACGGCTTCGCCTGAGGCTGCACCGGGGGAAGCGCCCAAACCAGTAGCTACTGGAGGAATTTTGTTTTTTGGGTCAATTTGGCTATACATTAATTGTGTAAGCTGGTTTGGGTCAATTCTAAGTATGGCCTCTTCTTTTGTGATTAAACCCTCACTGGTCATTTCCACAGATGCACGAAGGTTGGCGGCAGCATTCATTTTTGCGTTACGGGTTTGAAGCATGTATAGTTTGCCTTTTTCAATAGTAAATTCCATATCTTGGGGTTCTTTGAAGTGTCGCTCAAGTGTTTTGCGGACATCCATTAGGGCGTGGTACATTTTTGGCATGAATTGCTGCATATCAGAAATTGGTTTAGGCGTACGAATGCCTGCAACTATATCCTCACCCTGTGAGCGTTCAAGATAATCTCCGAAAAGCACGTTTTCGCCTGTACCCGGATCACGCGTGAATGCTACGCCAGTTGCTGACTCCTTTCCCATGTTACCAAAAACCATTGTTTGTACGTTTACTGCTGTGCCATTAGCGATTTTGGTGGAAATTTTGAATTCTTTTCTATAATCTGTTGCACGTTTGCCATTCCAGGATGCAAAGACCGCTTCTATAGCCATAAAGAGTTGTTCATAAGGATTTTGCGGTAATGATTTTCCTGTGTTTTCTTCAATAATTTTTTTGTAAATGTTTACCAAGTTTTTCATGTCATGTGTGTCAAGGTCAATGTCATTTTTTGCGTCTCGACTAGTTTTAAGATCATTAATTGCTTGATTGAAAATTTCGCCATCAATGTTAAGTACGATTGAGCCGAATAGGGAAATAAAGCGTCTATAGGAATCCCAGCCGAATCGTTCATCTCCACTTTGTTTTATTAAACCGTTGACTGTTTCATCATTAATTCCTAAATTTAGTACTGTATCCATCATTCCAGGCATAGAAACTGCGGCGCCACTTCGTACTGAAACTAAGAGCGGCAAATTCATGTTTCCAAAACCACGCCCCATGGCTTTTTCTATTTGCTCTACTGCATCGTGAACTTGCTTGTTTAAATCTTCAGGAAGTTTAAATCCGTCCTTAAAATACTGTAGACAAGCCTGAGTTGTTATAACAAAGCCTGGTGGAACAGGTAAACCAATCTGTGACATCTCACATAATCCAGCGCCTTTACCGCCAAGTAGCCGCTTATTTTTGCCGTTACCTTCATTAAAAAGGTAAACCCATTTATTTTGGGGGTTTTCAAAATTCAGTTCTGACTCGACATAGCTTTGGCTAGTTTGCCGATTCACAAACAATCCTCATTGATAGCTAACAACGTAAAAAAATAAAGTTGTGTGGTTATCTAAAAGCTATCACAATTGACTCTGCAGTTTAGTAGCAGTGTTTTTTTGCATAAATTTAGTATCATTTGTTGTTGCCCAGGTTAACAACAAAGGCTGAAATATGCTTTTGTCTCGTTTATGCATGAATTTAAGAGGCATTTTTGTGGCTGAACCACCACATCCAGTTCCCGTTAGCATAAGAAAATTTGTTCTTGTTTCTACGATAATAGGGTATGCTATACTTGTTATGTACTTGGTTTTTTTTATTAATTTATCTGATTTGTTTGAGGTTTTAGGCAAAATACACTTGGGAATTTACGCTTTAGCCATAGGCTCTATGGTGCTTTCAATAGTTTTTCATACAATAGTTTGGTATAAGCTTTTGCAGTATTTATCGATAAAGCTAAGTTTTCGAAAAACTTTTAATCTTTACTGGGTGGGCATTTTTATTGATCGTATTGTGCCTGGTGGTTGGTCTGGTGATTTGTTTAAAGTGTATCTTCTTTCACGTGAGAAAGATATTGAAGGTGGTAAAGCCGTTGCCTCTGTGGTTACCAAGAACATGTATGAAGCTATATTCAATCTTTGTAGCATGGTGCTTGGGCTTGTTTTGCTTGTTTTGAATTATAGTTATGAAAGTGCTATACTGTTTTCGATTGGTATTGTCATGGTTTTGTTAGCTTTGCCTGTGGTAGTTTTGCTTATCATTAGTTTTCGATTAGCTGAAGCAAAAAAAATTGTAGCCGTATTCATAGGAGGTATTACCCGTTTAAGTCGTAATCGTTGGAACGTTAAAAAGTTTGAAGGTGAAATTTTCAAGTTATTAGATAATTATAATTTGGGTATGAAGATTCTTTTGAAGAAGCCAAGGATGCTTACTAAGCCGGCGTTTTTTTCTTTTCTTGCCTGGGCCTGTGAAATTGCTACGTTGTTTTTAGTTTTTGCCGCATTAGGGTCTATTGTTATGCCAAATGAGGTGCTCATTGTGCGGTCGATTGCGGGAAATATTGAGTCGCAAGGGTATGCTTTTGCGGGATATGCTCAAATTGTTGCCACTTCTCTATATACGACTCTGGGTATTCAGCAGGCTCTTGCAGCTTCTGCGGCGCTTTTAAGTGGTGTAATTGTGTTTTGGTTAAAAACTGGTTTGTCCTATGTGGCATTCTACTTTGTTGTGCTTGCTAATTACGGCAAACCTCTCCCAATTAAAGCGTCTAAGCCTAAAAACCCTGCTGGACAACAATTAAACGTTGCAACAGGGGCTCCAAATGATTTAACTCATATAGAGAAAACAAACGATAATGGTTAACAACACTTATCTTGATGAGTATCCTTCAATCGTAACGAAACAAGGGTTATATCTATGGGAAATCTCACGGTAGCCGTTTTAGGCAGTACAGGTTATGCAGGTAACCTTGGCAAAAAAGGTACCTCGACAGACATTACGTTTTATAATCTTAAAAAAGATGACAATACAATTACTTTCATTGAGCCCTCGCGTTACCCTGAGCGACTTGCACCATTGTATTATGCGGTTTCATTAGCAAAAAAAGCCATAATAGCCGTAGACGAAGTAAACTCTATGCTAGGTGAATGCATTGTTATGCTACAGGTTGCAGGTATAGAAAGCGGTTATTTTGTATTACGTAACTATGTTCCCAAAGAAAAAATCCTTCCCTTAATAAAAGGAACCAGTCTTGAAAATTTTGAAATAGTAAACGATGACCCTATACAGCTTAGAGAGCAATTGCTCGCAGAAGTAGCAAAACAGAAAACCATTGATTTAGCTACGGGACAGCAACCTGTTGGAATAGTACCCGTTGATCACGCCTTTAATGTTAAAGGCGTTGGCGTAGTTGTGCTAGGTGTAGTAGCTAACGGTTTTATTCAAAAACATGCGAGCCTAAATGTGTTACCTGCCGGAAAAACAGCTCAAATTCGCTCAATTCAAAAACATGATGAAGAATATGACCTTTCAGGCGAAGGTGATCGCGTCGGTTTAGCCTTAAAAGGCATTGACGTCGAGAGCCTTGATAGGGGCGAAGTTTTAACCAATGATCCCTCAGTCAAAACAAGTAGCATGTTGAAATGCGAAGCACAACTAGTCAAGTATTGGCCTTCTCCACTTAAACCAGGCATGGTCATGCATGTTGGACACTGGACACAGTTTCTTACCGCCAAAGTAGAAACCGTCTCAGAAGAAGCTGATTTCCGAAAAGTAACAATGACTTTGACGTTGGATAAACCGCTTGCTTACAGAGCAGGTGATAGGGCAGTGCTTATGTATTTAGAAGGCGCAAAACTACGCATCACAGGAGCCCTAACTCTCCAATAATCTAAATTTTTTCTCTAACTGATTTTCACGGGTCTTCTTTAGTCAAAGTTTATTATCATTAATGAAAACATCAAAGATGGCGGGTTTCATCATGAAAAAAGAGACTGCACTTGGTTTGATTCTTTTGGCAGCTTTCCTTGTAGCAAATCAATTCACTTCCCTGCCTCATTTACTATTAGGTGGAATGATTGGTTTGGCATGTTGCTTTTTGCTCATTGGTGGACTCCCTGAAAAACGCTATAACACGGTAAAATCATTCAAGCAGAAAGTATATCAAAAAGTCCATAAAAAATAACAAGTTCTGTTGCCATAAAAATTGTGGCTCTTACATTTAGCAACTATTTAGACAGTCTACTGAGACACAGCTGTTAGATGGTCTGAAAAAAGTATCAGAATTATTTCACTTGCTTTACCCTGTAAATTACATGGCTAAACTTAGCAAATCAGCGCAAAAACTGTTTCTTTGGTGAGACTGTTTGGTGCAGGGGGTGAGATTCGAACCCATACATTTATGGTGATATTGCCATTTAACAGATTTCTTTTCGCCAATTTTCCTCTTTTCTTTGTTTTTCATAAAGAGTTTAGACTGTACATGATCCTTTGTTTTTGATTTACTTTTCTCAAGTCTGTTAAGAAAATGCAAGCATCAACTATTGCTGGGTCTTCTATTAATAAAAAGGGTGATGTAGGATTATTTGTGTTTTTAAGGTAAACCAGTAACTTGTACTCACAATTGCCAAAGACACTAGCGCCACCGCTATCACTTGATGATGGAAAAGTTTCAGACCCACCTTTAACTCTTACATTGCTAATGCAGATTTTTGGTGCTCAGAGATAAGGTGTGATTTAGTCTGCCAAGTTAATTGGTGGTACCACTGGTGAATCAGGCACAGCTTTTTGTCTGCGTTTGTAGATAGAAACCAGTGCTAATACAACGATGACCAGTCCTATTAAACCCATTATGGCAGGGGCTAAATTTGCATTCGAAGCGTTACTTGTAGTTGATGAGTCAGGCAAATTTGTAGCAAGAACTGAAACTAGTACAAGAATTGTGTTGTATAGGGCATGTATAAACATGGTAACGCGGATGCTTTTTGTCCAAAGAAATACTAAGCACACACTTAAGGCAAAGGGTAGTACTGTTAAGGCATGTCCTACTGAAGCGCCCATGTGGAGCACGGCAAAGACAAGCGTTGTCAGCGTCACCGCGAGCCAAGGTGCAACACGCGCTTGAAGGCGTGTCATCATCAAGCCACGGAAAACGATTTCTTCTGCTATAGGAGCTATAATTCCCATAATTAAAATAACTAAAAGGGGGCTCATACTCGTAATGGCGTTGCCTGCAGCATCATCGGCTAGCCAGCTTTGCGGTATCACTGCTATCAATAGGAAGGCAGTTAAAAATAGGCCTAAAGCGAGCAAAGCGGCGAAAGCATAAACGGATTTTCTTGGCGCCGGATTCCATTGAATACGCTTTAATAAGTCCTTTTTTTGAGCTTTAAAGATGATGAGTGTAATTATAAAGAAGACTATGATAGTTGCCACGATAAGAAGAAGTGAAACGGATGCTAACTGTTCTTTAACTTGATCAGGAGTCGCTCCTGCGTTGAGTGCTTTCCAACTTAGGCTATACCCTTCGTCAAACAAAGACAAAAGGATAAAATAGAGAATTGGGAAAAACAAGGAAGCCAGAATTGCTTTTAATATATTTTCTTTTTTTACAGTAACCATGAATCTCTCTCTCAAGTTAATTAGCCAGTAATGTGAATCAAGATTAGTAGATAAAGAAAGAATTCGCATATATAAATACAAACGGCAAGTTAAGCAAGCATGGTATATTTCGCCATGCTCCTTTAGATTATCCAGGTATTTTCTTAAATTGGTCTCGCTCTTACCCAATGCAACAACTTTCTGATGGGTTTACCATATCCATTTTGAACTACCGCCATTTCAGATGGAAAATATCTGAACCCCGAGATTATCTAACGGTATGGTCTTGCTGTAAAAAGCAACAAGACCTTTTGGCGTACGGTGAGGTTAATTCTTTCAAACGATAAACAAAACAAAATAAAAAAGGGTGAGGGGTGATAGGCGTTTATTCGTATCTAAGTGCTTCTACTGGTTTTAGTTTTGAAGCGCGCCATGCGGGGTATAGTGCAAAGATGACGCTGATGCCTATGCCGAAAGCCAATGCACCCACAAAAACCGTGGGAGTTAACAGTGGGGTTATGGCCAATGCGCCGCCTCCGCCGCCGAAAACACCTGAACCCAACACTTGAGCAACAATGACTGCTAATCCATAGCCCAGCCCAATACCGGCTATCGCACCAATTAAACCAATAATAGCAGACTCTGCCAGAAATATCGACAGCACACTTCGACTCTTCATACCCAGTGCTTTGAGAATACCGATCTCTCGGGTACGCTCAATCAATGACACAATCATGATATTCATTATACCTATACCCGCCACTAACAGCGAAATCGCCGCAATACCCACTAGAAACAGCTGAATTGTATCAAACACTGAGGAGAGCATGTCTATCATTGCAGTCGGAGAGGTAACAGAAACTTGGTTGCTAAAGTGATCGGTTATCGCTTTAGAGACACTGGTTACGGTGGCGTTATCACTATCTTTTAGGGTGACAATTATCATATCACACTGATCCGTTCCAAAGAAGCTCTGAGCTGTCTCAATAGGTATGTAAACCCCCGTATCTGAGGGCCCGCTACTACCAAAACCTCCAACTTCTTCCAACACACCCGCAACAACTGCCCGGTAACTTTCGTCAACTGGAGGCAATACGGTGGCGTTAACCCAAGAGATGTCGATGGTGTCACCTGTACCGAAGAATATGGTTCCGTTCTGACCAGGCTGGTTAATACGAGTACCCACCACCACTTGGTTTTCTGATGGATCAGTGGGTATGGATCCGGTTTCTGCTTTGAAGGTTGGGTAGACCTGTGCATACTGATTGAAATCTATGCCGTAGAGTGTGGCTGACTGTTTGAGGTTTTCGGTTTGGATGTATCCACTACGGCTCATAACTGCCACAGACGCCTCTATATCCGGAGAGAGGGCGTTTATCTCAGTGGTATAGTTCATGTAGAGGCTAAAGCCCGTACCGCTGGCACCTTGACCAAATCCACCTACATCGCCTCCGCTGCCGGGTCTCACGATTAGGGTGTTGGCCGATAAGCCTTGATTGAGCTCACTGGTTATGGTTGCCTGTAGACCCTGCGTAATCGAAAGCAGTGCTACGACTGCCGCTATGCCTACGATTACGCCTAAGGTGGTTAGGGCAGCGCGTAGTTTACGGAGTTTGATCGCGTTGAAAGAGTATCCAAATACATCTATGGTTTTCATCTAGTTCACCTCATCTGAGCTTATTTCGCCGTCAAACATTTTTACGGTACGCTTGGCTTGATGGGCCAATTTTTCGTCATGAGTAACCATGATAATGCTAACGTTATGTTCTTTGTTTAGATTCTGAATCAGGGATAGGACTTCACTGGCTGTTTTGGAATCCACATTGCCTGTGGGTTCATCTAGTAGTAGGAATTTGGGGTTATTGGCTAGTGCCCGGGCGATGGCAACACGTTGTTGTTGTCCGCCGCTGAGTTCGGCAGGTTTATGGTTGATACGTTCTTTGAGTCCCACAGTTTCCAGAAGTTCAAGAGCGCGTTTTCTGCGTTCAGATTTGCCAATATCGGCTATGGACATGGGTAATTCGACGTTGTCACATGCTGTTAATCGGGGGATTAGGTTGAAGAATTGGAATACAAATCCGATCCGGCGCCGTAGATCTGAAAGCTGATTATCATTGAGCCTGCCTATATCTACACCATCAATGAGCAGTGTACCCGCGGTGGGCTTATCCAATGCGCCAATGAGATTTAGCATGGTGGATTTGCCGCTTCCAGACGGCCCCAAAATCGAAACAAAATCCCCCTGCTCCACCCGAAAGCTCACACCTCGGAGCGCTTCCACAGGAACCTTGCCCAGCATATACGTCTTTTTAACGTTTAATGCTTCTACTACAGCAATATTTTTTGATATCATATTAATCATCTGCCATTCCTATAGGTACATATAATAAAAGCCGCGCTCACTCCAAAGGAGTCTAAACAAAAATAGACCCACACATTTGGTTATGTTCTTGGCTCAGATCATCCAAAACGCAGATGCCCAATATTCTATACTCCTGAACCAGCTTTTCGTAAGCCCATCAGCTAGATAAACAGTCACTCCGCATCTAACCAGACAAATCCCTTCTTAAACACCTGCGAGAAATATCGGACTAAGCGGTCTAGATAGTCTGTGACCGTGGGTATGTATTATCATAGATAACTAAGAAATCGAATTGTTAGCTATAGCGAGGTTTTTTCGTTGTGGAGTTTACTGGATGCAGAAAAGGCACAAAACGTTGCACAACTTAACACAAAGCAATGGACGATTTGACATGGGCTATCAATTTTAGTCAGCAATATGTGCAATGCAGAGTCTTACGTTTCTACAAAATTTCGATGGTTTACCCTTTGGCAGAGACGGTTTAGGATGCTAAAAGTGCACACAATATGTTACGTAAGCATACTGTAAGATTACATCATCAAGTTACTACGCTTATTGTGTATCTTGTCTGATGTTGCTTTTCATTGTCACATTATCGATTAGACGTTTAAAGATTAAGATAGAAAGAGTGAGACAGAAAAGCCCAAGCAGACCTCCGCCTAAAACATCACTAAACCAGTGGACACCAAGATATAATCTATCAAAACCAACAATTGAAGGGATTGCTACTGCTGAGATAATTAGTAATGTGCGTGGTTTGGGGGTTTTCCAGTGGCGATAAGCAAAATAGGCAAGCACACCGCAGAAGACTATGCTTGCGGCGGTATGGCCGCTTGGAAAAGAATAACTAGAATCAAGAATTAACCCGTCTAGTGGCCTAGCAGAATGGACTAAGGTTTTAAAGAGGGCAACAAATACTGCATTACCCCCCATAGCAACTAGTAGCAATATGCTTTGGGGTCGATAGTTTTTGTAGAAAAGATAACCTGCAACAACTAAGCTGGTAAGGAGTAAACTGTACGTGTCAAAGGCATACGAGATTGCTATGGCTATTGGAGTTGCCCAGCCTGACTGGATTGTGGGCACCCAACAGTTAACAGCAAGATCAAAAGTCAGCAACTGGTCTCTAAAAAGTAAAACACAGAGAAAAGCGCCAAAAAAAGCCAAACTAACGACTAAATATTTTCGGTTATCATTTATTACTTTGAGTATATGTGGACCTTTCACTTAGAGATACCTGCCATTCTTATCTATGCATAGTATAAAAGGTGTGCTCACTTAGAAGGAGACTAAAAGAACCCCTGCTTGGTTATGTTCTTGGTTCAAGTCGTCTAAATTTCAACTGTCCAATATGTTTTAGTATCCACTGAACAAGTTGCTCGTAGGCGTGTTGGCCCTCATTAGTTAGATGAACAATTCCTTCGGTATCTAACGTGACAAAGCCCTGCTCAGACATCCAAGAAAGATATCTGACCAAACGATCATACGATAGCCCTGTGACTGTAGCTAGGGCGGTTCGGTTGAGATGTTTTCTCTCTTTTAGCGCCTCAATGATTCGGGCGATGACGTAGAGATCAAGCTTGGAACTCGATTTTTTCGAACTCGACACTAAACCACCGCAACTCCCAAACCAACATATCCAACGTACGCAACTCTCGATAGCGCCTCAAAAAATCTTTGCCAAGCACAAAGACTACAACTAAGACAGCAATAAACCCCCAAAAGAAAGCTCCAGGCAGTACTGATGTATGTAAAAATATTAGGGTTAAGCTATTCCATGCAAGCTCAAAGGCAGCCACTGAGACAACCAAGCAAGTTCCTGCCTTAAGAAGACTATAGATTGCATAGCCAAACCGTGCCATAGAGATATCTTCAAGAGTCTTTTCCCAATCCAGTTCCCCCAATAGTTTTAGGGTAGAGGCGAAGCCTTTAGAAATTTCAGGCCGCCAGTCACCTACTTTAACGGCGTTGATTTGTTTTCGCATATATAATACCCCACAGGCAAGACCCACAAGTGGAATCAGGGACGCCAAAAATCCTGCCGCAAACATAGGGTTATTGGGGCTGGGCGCTAATCCGTAGATGTCAAATATCGTAAGGAGTGCTAAGAATGTCGCTATTGAACCTCCGATGATAAGCATAAAGGGTTTTAGTGAGCGTGCTATGGCGTTGTATTTTTTGATATGATCAAGTGTTTCCATTAATTCTGAGACTTTTGAAGTTATTTGTTCTTCAGAAATCATTCTGGCCCCTTCAAATGGTAGTCTGTTTTTAAGGGAATTAGCATCTTTGGACGATATAAGTAAGACTCTCTTTAAGTGAGGATTGTTGATAATCTGCCACGTTTTTTCGATATGCACAATTTTTACTATAAAAGAAACACAAATTCTCAATCACTCTAAAGGATTTGTGATACAATGCACAGCAACATAGCTACTAGAGCTAACGTAAGAAACCATAGGAGGGTATTGTTGGAGAGACAAGGCCGCATTTTTGGTAGAGTTCCACATTGGCTTTTAGATTCTTGAGGAACCCGTATAACCGCAGTAGAAACTGGTGGAAAAACGGAAAAACCATCAACACAAACTAGAACCAGACGTTACTGCTTGGTGCGGAGGGCGGGATTCAAACCCACACGTTTATGGTGATATCCTATTTAGCAGGTTTCTTTTCGTTTAACACGCCTTCTTTTTCTTTTACAGCTTCAATAACAGGTATCTTCCATTGGAGAAGTGTAACTTTTGTAACTCTGTAACCCGTGAAACGCTTGTGTTTCTAAGGGTTCCCGTTTCAAAATCGTTAGAGAATTTATTCATACTGTAAACTGAACCAGCGAATAATAGCTAAGAATGGATAGCACCCTTCAACACTTCAACAGGTGATATAAGTACGATGGTTTGTCCAGTCTGCGGTATAGACGGCGTTAAGCAGAATCTTGTAAATAGTGTTAGGGTAAAACATTATGTTGGTTATAAAAATGGTAAATGGCTTTACAGCTACTGTAAAATAGATACGTCAAGAACCAATATTGTTGAACCAAATAGTCTTGAATTAAGCTCTAATAATCAGAAGTGGTGGGCCGAGCCGGATTTGAACTGGCGACCTTTCGATTATCAGTCGAACGCTCCAGCCGTGCTGAGCTACCGGCCCACGTGTTGTTTGTTGAAATAGAGCCTGTATTGGGCTTATTTATTCCCAAGTTTTTATTCCCAATTTCAACATTTTTTATTCCCAATGGGCTTATTCCCACGGAATGCTTTTCATAGATTCTTTTGTTATTTAAAAACCCTTTGTAATGGATAACTCTTTTTGCTATTGCCTCTCTCTTCTAAAATTCCTTCACAATTGTATACTGGATACACTAACAGAGAACTATTTTAGGTGCAAGTGTGCTTTAGTAAGAAACATGTGAAGCGGCAATAATTTTTGGGCAAAGATTGTCAAGCTAATACCCAAATTAGCCGGAAAAAAATCTGTTGTTAAGCGTGTCGGGTGGCAAAAACAAGTAAAGCCTTGTGTAGTTATGGACTATAAAAAGCTAAACTGCTGTATAACTCGTGAATGACATAAAGGCGCTATTTGTGAAAAGAAAAGAACGTTTATTGTGGTTACAAAGAACTGGTTCTAGCGGTTTTAGCCAAAAAGCCATATTAGACAGACAAAAATGTAAATAGTCCATACAAGACATATGAGCAAGGGTTCGTAGCCTAGCACGGGTACGCATTAAATGGTGATGTCTCCAATGGTTTTTGTTTATTTCGAAACATATTTTCCCTTTTTATTTATTTTTTCTTTTGACAGAAAAACAGTGTAAACAGCGTCAGCAGTGTCAGCAACACAGGTGTGTTGGTCTTAAAGTTAAGACGACGAGTTTTATTTGTCATGCAGTGTCCTGTCGCTTTCTCTGAATCGTTGTTTATCTCTGAGAGTTGTTTTCCTTCCAGCGAAAAAAGTTCATTATGGTTCTTTTTGAACCGCAGGGTTCTCTGCCTGTTATTTACTTTACCTACGTTCTTTCAGCGAGTTTGTTAAATTCTTCAACTGAGAGGTCGATTTCTCTGATAATTGTACGCAACATTCCTTTTCCAAGGGGTTTATGTGCTGGAACAACGACCATAGTCTCGTTTTTTCTGCTACCAAACAACAAATTGTATTTCTGTGTGTCAGTAAAACGTAAAATGATGTGGCTGCCTTTCTGATGGTTAACAGTATAACCTATGCTGGCAAGAACTTTTACCACTTTATCATAATTGATGGAGAATAGTTTAGACATTGATTTGCGCCATTTCTATGGGTACAGGTGCACCATCTTTCTTTAGAGCTTCAAGATAGGCCTCTATAGCTTCTTTTACGTTTGCCATCAATTCTTCTCTATTTTTTCCCTCAGTAGCACATCCAGGCAAATCTGGAACCCTAGCAACCAAAACACCATCTTCATCTTGCTCTATTATTACACGATAACTTACCATAAGAAGGCTATAGTTTAGAAATTTTTAAAGCTTCGCTTTTAACTTGGTCTACTGTTAATTCTTTTGTGGTTTTTCGACCTGTAGAAAAACACGGGCGTAGCTAAAAATTGCGCATAGTTGTTGTAGGGTGAGGGTAAGTGGCGGGGTTGCATGTTGTTGGTGTCGTGTCTGTGTTGAGGTTGAGGAGTGTTGAGTGTTATTGGCTATGCATGTGTTTTTGTTTTGAGTTTTATTCAGTCGCAAGAGGTACTGATTGTTTTTTACGGTGTTTCCAAACGTGGGAAACAATGGGAAACTTTTGGAAACAGTTTCACTTTATAATAAAAATTTTTAAAAACCAGTATATTGTGTAAATAATTTGTTTTTGATGCATATAAATAGAAAAACTGCATTTGACACACGTAGAGTGAACAAGTGTCGCCTTATCGTATTTCTGCGGTAGGTTTACACAGGTTCCTCTCCGAACCGGACTTACCTGTCTCCAGGTATC
>WRJX01000060.1 GCA_009778385.1 Candidatus Bathycorpusculum sp.
GTGGTACTGGTGATGGTCAAGGTGGCAATGGTCAGGGTGGTACTGGTGATGGTCAAGGTGGCAATGGTCAGGGTGGTACTGGTGATGGTGATGATACTGATGGCGCTGTGTCACCAACTGAAGTGATACCGACAACTGAGTCGGGATTAGCTAAGAGTTCTTGGTCTTGGTATCTTCTTTTGTTGGTTATCCTTTTGATAATTGTAGCAATAGCGATGCCCTTAGTGGTTATAAAAAGAAACAAATAATCACCACAACCTTTTCTTTTTTTAACGAAAAACCTTTTGTCCAGTCATTGGTAATGGTCATATATCAGTTTTTAACATGCGAAAATGATAAACAATCAAAGTTCACCCTTTATCTCCAACCCTTGCGCCGTTTTATCTCATCATAAGCGTTATTTACTTCGCTCATTTTGTCGTTTATCATTTTTTTAAAGGTTGGGTCGTTTCCTTGTTCGGGGCTAAATTTGTCGGGGTGCCAAATATTACACTTATGCCGCCAAGCGTTTTTAACTTCGGCTTCTGAGGCGATTTCTGTTACACCTAATACTTTAAAAGGGTCGTATGTGCCCCTGTTCAATTTTTCTTTATGCCCAGGGTCTTTTTGCTCCTGCTCCGCCCTCCGATGGCCTCCTTCTTCGGCAGTACGCCGCCTTTGCTCTTTCTGCCACTGAGCCTGTTCGCGCTGCTGTTCTTCCTGCCATCTGCGCCGTTCCTCATTTCGTCGCGCTTCTTCTGTCGTCGCCGCTGCCGCCTCTTGTCGTTTGCGCTGTTCCTCATCCCGCATGTACTCTTTATAAATCGCCCTATACCGCCGCCCTCTGAACCATCCGACTATACGGTATGCCACATAAGCAAAGGGCAATACCACAATAAGCCCAAAAAATATCAGATATATCCAATTAGGCGCACCAAAAAACCTTAGCGCAGAAGCTATCACGAGCAATAGAACAAAGCCGCAACAGCAACCAAGGGCGTTATTATCATTATTCGACATAGCCTTTACCCCTGCAACAAGAACAATATTATCCCGACCGCAAACAAAATCCCGCTTACAAATCGAAGCGGATTATTACTTCTTCGCAAATCAAACAACTGCGTAAACCCATCAATCAAAAGAGGAACGCAAAAAACGCTTAACGCCACTAATGGCATGGTAATATTTAACGCCAAAAATGCGGCCGCCAAAAGCACGCCGATAACTAACCCCGTACATCTGGCGCATAGAAAACTGGTATGATTCCCAATCTTTATACAACGCTCTTCCAACCTATGGCAAAAAAACGACATACCGTACTTTTTGCCCCTAACCATAACAAACAGAACAGGCCCAACTCTTGGCAACCAACTAAAACTTAGCAACCGCCCCTTCCCTTGCTCTGCTTGCGTCAAAGTCTTTCCTCGATAGCACCTTTATCTCTAACAAAAATATACCTTTTTACATTTTATCATATTTTTGACACTAATTTTTTCTATTGTATCTTTCGTGAAAAAGCAAAATGACGGCTTTAAAGGGATTTTGGGGCAAAGCAGGATTGGTATTTCGGTAGTGGACGTGGTTAGTATATTAACGGAGCAATCCGATTATAGAGGTGCTACTAAGTATTGGAATACAACAAAAATCGTCTAATTGAAGAAGGTAGTCAACTGTCCACAAATTGTAGACAGTTGAAAATGAAAGCCAAGACAGTAAAATACGCCTTACAGACGTTACAAATACCGAGCAAATTTTACGCATTATTCAGTCCATACCCTCACAAAAAGTGGAACCCTTTAAGCTATGGTTGGCGGCGGGAGAAGTCAAACGGAGTGCCATTTTGCTACACCCGATAAAAACTTCTATTTGCGTGTTAAGATTCAGTCGGTAAAGTCTTGGCGCACACGAGAATGTTAAAACGTATCTCTTTTGGTAACAAGGCAAACGGCTCATTCAGTGCAACACATATTTAGTTACCGTTCTTAAGGGGAGTAGTAAGCTCAATATGATTTGGCAAAATATGCTACGTCTTTGCCTTCTTCTCCACAGTAGATGCAGCCCTTATGAGGTTCTTCTTTTTCAAATGGTATAATGCGAATGGTTGCGCCTGTTTCTTCTTTGATTTTTGTTTCACAGTTAGGATTTCTGCACCATGTTGCTTTGATGAATCCGCCTTTGCTTTCAAGAACCTGTTTAAACTCATCATAACTTTTTACGGCAGTAATTTTTTCTTGTAGTATGGTTTTGGCTTTTGTTAGCATGTTGTCTTGTATGTCTTGAAGTAGTTTATCAATAGCGTTAGGTATGTCTGCTTCTTTAACTATCGTTTTCTGTCCAGTGTCACGTCGGACTATAACTACTTGTTCATTTTTAAGATCACGAGGACCAAGTTCTATACGAATGGGAACGCCTTTTAGCTCCCATTGATTAAACTTCCAGCCTGGCGTGTATTCTTGACGATCATCAAGTACCACACTTAAACCTTTTACCTTGAGCATTTCAGAGATCTCTTTGGTTTTAGTCGCGATTGCTTCTGCTTCTTGACCTTTAAACGGAATGGGAACTATTACAATTTGGGTTGGAGCAACTTTAGGTGGCATGATTAAACCTTTGTCATCTCCGTGAACCATAATCATAGCACCTATAAGCCTAGTAGTAATGCCCCAACTGCTTTGCCAAACATAATGATCCGCTTTATCTTCACCTATGTATTTTACATCAAAAACTTTGGCAAAATGTTGACCAAGATTATGACTTGTTCCCATTTGTAGAGCTTTACCATCGGGCATAATTGACTCTAACGCCGTAGTGTATAGAGCACCTGCAAATTTTTCACTCTCACTCTTAGTACCAATTAACACAGGAATGGCTAAGGTGTTTTCAATGACATCTTTGTACATGTTAATAGCCCACATAACTTCCGCTTCACACTCCTCTGCTGTCGCATGCGCTGTATGACCCTCCTGCCACAAAAACTCACGCGTACGCAAAAACAACTTGGTTGCTTTAGTCTCCCAGCGAACAATATTACACCACTGATTAATTTTAAGCGGCAAATCTCTCCAGCTACGTATCCATTTAGCATACATCGAATACATGATAGTCTCACTTGTCGGACGCACAGCCAGCTTCTCCTCAAGAGGAGTGTCACCACCTTGAGTTATCCATGCAACTTCTGGAGTGAAACCTTCAAAATGCTCAGCTTCCCTTTTAAGAAAAACCTCTGGGATAAACATCGGAAAATATGCATTACGATGACCCGTCACCTTAATCTTTTGATTAACTACTTCTTGAATCCGCTCCCAAACCGCATACGCATCCGGACGGATAATCATACAACCCTTAACAGGAGCATAATCAGCAAGCTCCGCTTTTAGAACAACTTCAACATACCATTCACTAAAATCCACGCTTTTCTTTACAGTTACACCCGTATCAGACATGTACACTCGCTTCTTGCACACTAGCCTACAATTACATATAAAACCATAACGGCAAATTTTATCCGAGTTTCTTCCTGCAAATAAATAAAATTATAATAGAATGCAAAAACGAAAATAAACCAAGCCTATATTTAATGTGATAAGTTCAGCTTTTCAAATTACGTTTGAAAATGATAAGCATTATACCGATACGGATTCAACTATAAATTCAACCATAAACAAAAAACAACAACGCATTATCGCATTGCTTGCCGAATAGAATTGCACAATATCTGACAATTATTAGTTTTAAGAATCCCAAACAAAAACATCAAAAACTAAATAGTGAAATACGTCGTTTCTGGATAATTTAATTTTCAGAATTTATGCTTCAGCTTCTGTTTTATCAACTTTAGAGGCATATCGCCTTGTCTTTAAACAGTGCCTCATCTAAAGAAATGAGAACTATGGAGACACGAGAAGAAGTGAAAATATGTTTGAGCTATTGAATATTAAAACAGACCTTTCAAAAGTATACTGCATTGCTGTAACAGAATAATGTATTCAACATATAGTGGGGGCGTAAAATCCATTATGTTCGCCACATTGCTTTTTAGTTGAATTACGCATAATAAAAAGCAAAGCAGACATTTCTTGAGAGGGGTATGCAAATGGCTTCAAAATTGGACAAGGAATACAAAGTGCGTGACCTGATTTATGGATTTGTAAAACTTGATGCTCAGGAAATGGACATTGTTAATTTACCTGCATTTCAGAGGTTACGCAGGATTAAACAGCTTTCTTTAACTGATATGGTTTACCCTGGGGCAAGCTACACACGTTTTGAGCACTCATTAGGTGTGGTACAAATGGCCACAGATATGTTTGATAATATTGTCAGCAAAGATGACAACTTGAAAAGGCTACAATTAAAGCCAGGTGGCATTTTTAGAATAAAGAAAATAATTCGCTTAGCCGCATTACTGCACGATATTGGTCATGCACCTTTTTCGCATGCTGGAGAAGAATCAATGCCATTGTTGCCTTCAAATCATCCAAAATACGAGCTTGGCGATTCTAAGCGTTATGAGCATGAAGATTATAGCATTGCGATTATTCGGTACTTATGTAAAGACATTATTGAAAAACATCCATTTGGAGAAGAATTGGGTATCAAGGTTGATGAGGTTACGGCTTTATTAGGTGATGAGTCTGTTCAACCTACCCGTCCAACTATACTGTGGAAAGAACTCATATCGGGTCAGCTCGATGCCGATAGAGCAGATTATTTGCTCCGTGACTCTTTGCACATAGGTGTAAATTATGGCATTTATGATAGAAACCGTTTTATTAATTGTGTTACAATAGGTAAGTTAAAAGATTCAGACTGCTTTCTGGCAATCGAAGATGGCGGTTGGCATGTAGCAGAAAGTTTGGTGATAGCAAGATACCAAATGTATTCACAAGTCTACTTTCATCCTGTCAGAAGAATTTTTGATTATCATTTAAGTCAGGCAACGAAAGAAGTTTTAAAAAGTTTAAAATATGGGGATGGCCTATTTCCCGAGCCCACATCTCAACAAAATGTTTTAGAATATTTGGAGATAGATGACTGTAAAATGTATAGCGCCTTTAAGGATTCAAATGGCGGTAATCATGGCCGCATTATCATGCAACGAGAACCATATAAACTTAAAAAAAGCTGGGATGAAGAGCTCACAGACGCAGACAGGATAAACGTAAACAGCGCAATTGGTCAATATGAGGGGTATCTTGATGAAGGCGCGATAACAAAATGGTATAAATTTGATAAAGACATTATCATCTTTAATAAAGAGACTCAACGTAGCTATCCATTAAGCTATAAGTCAAAATTGATTAAAGCAATGAGCGGGTTACCAAAAGAGACTCGCTTATACCTAAATACTGAGAAATGTGGTGCAGATTATGAGTTCGCAATATAACAAGAATATTATTCTTAACATAATAGAGCAATATCCAGGTTTAGGTAAAACAGCGGTTATGAAGATACTTTATATGCTTCAACAAGTGAAAAACATAAACCTGAATTATGATTTTACGATTTATACATATGGCCCTTATTCTGCAGAAGTAGTTGAAGATATTGACGATTTAATAGAAGATTCCCTGATTGATTCTTGTGCGTATGAATATAATAATTATGTTGGGTATAACTTGAATCTCACTACTATGGGGAAAACCAAATTATCAAAGTTAGCAACAAAAGATGAAGCAAAAATTAAAGATGTTTTATCATTTGTAGAAGATAAACATGCCAAAGATCTTGAACTGTTATCAACAATCATTTTTATTGAGAACCAATATGCAAAAAACCAGTGGACAAAGGAACAAGATGATATCGTAGGAAAGGTTGCAGAAATTAAACCTCATTTCAATAGAGAAAAAATTTCTATGGCATATACGACTCTTCTGGAAAAGAAGTACATAAAAACATAAAGATAACAACCACTGTGGGTACATCTGAATTGTCCGTCTCTCAACGCGCCTACACCTCTTCACCACCACAACAATTATTTTATCAAACTTATCTGTACGCCGTACTGATCTATTAATATTAAAAATATTACAGCATCAGCATTATTCTATGTAGAGCCTATTTTATTGTGAAAACAATAATATAGATAAAAAGGAAAAACTTCCGGAGGTAACGCCTAACACGCCGCAAACGCCCTTAGGTTATGTTAAAAACATAAAAAAAGAAGTTAAATTTTGTTTTTAACGTGCGTGTGTGTTGCGTACTTTTGGTCCTAGTACTGTCCAGAGCCATTCTGTGAATTCTTTTAGGTTCTTTGTTTGAATATACACATTGCCTGGACCTGTTATTTGAGTTACTAAACCTTCGCCGCTAAGTAAAGTTTCTTTTAAGCCTCCAAATTTAGTAACTTTGTAATTGCATGTGTCACTGAAACCTACAAGGTGAAAGTTGTCAACAATTAATGTTTGTCCTGCTTGCAGGGTGTGAGCGTCAATGGCGCCAAAAGTGTTTATAAATAAGGGTCCATTGCCGGTTGCTTTTAGCATAAATAAACCTTGACCAAATATACCTTTAGTGAATCCTTCCCATTTAACATCCAAATTAATATCTGGCGTAGAGGCAATATAGGCAGACTTTTGAATAACGTAACCCTTACCGGGGGCAACGTCAAGTCGTTCAATGTCTCCAACTGGAGCCGCTACAAAGGCGGCGTCTCCGGGTCCTTTTGTAGCAGTATAATCATTAACCCAAAAAGATTGCCCGCCAATGATGCTTAAACCTAAACTTCCAAGTAAACTCTTCTCACGTGCACGGGTGTGAACTTCAATTGTTGAATCCATGTACGTCATGGCACCAGCTTCAGCCGTAATCGTCTCGCCTTGACTTAGGCTAGCTACAAGCATGGCATATGATGGTTTGTATTTTACTTCAAACTTCATCAAATTTCCTTCTTTTATAATTGCCTTTAGAGTTCTAGCTTAAGAACTTATGGACTAGAATATGCTCGCAGACTTGTATTCATTTTTTCTTGGCGTTTTTTCGTGAGTTACGTGTTCTTTATTATTAAGTGTAAAACATTGTTAAATAACGATAATCATCATAAAGAAGGCCATGGGTTAATGGCTGACACAGTAATTATTATTCTTAAAAAAACCTTCAGCATAGCCCTAATTTTAAACGCACTTATAACCATCGGCGGCGTCATTGGCATACTAAACTATTACTATGCCACGTCAAACGAACCTTTTCCACCATACGCACTAAACGGCAACCTCTTTCTGTTTACAATTATAGCAGCGTTAGTGAACATTTTTCCAAGTGCCGCTATAGGCAGAGCCCTACACACTGGCCGACTCTTTTTTCATCACTACATTTACGGCTTTATAATACTACTCCTCTCTTTAGTGTTTATCACATTTTTCACGCCCGCCACACTGTTTAACCTCTTTCTTATAGACTCTTCCAGTATCAATGTAAATATTGGAAGATTCTTCCTACTTGGCGGTTTAACTCTACTACTAGATGACTTACCTGACGTGTCTAAGTATGCCTCAAAATCTCTGGATTGGCTAAAACAACAGGCATACAAAACAAGAAAAATCCTTTACCTCACTCAAATAATCAGCGGCGCTATAACCCTTTACCTAGCAATAGCCGTAATCACTTTCACTATACAAAATCCCACACGCGCCCTACCTGACTCTTTCCTTATAGGCAGCCTATTAATAACTTGCATAACAGCTCTAACTTTAGCAAAAAGAAAAGATTGGCTAAAAATCAAATGCTAACTTACGCATTTTGAATTTGTTTTACCATATGCTGTATTTGCTCTCTTGTTACACCATTACCCTCATGACTTTTTATATACTTAGAAAGTTGTTGCAACCTAAGAACCGTGACAGTAGAATTATTAATACTCAAATCAGCATACGTATTGGTAAAAACAATTAAACCTTCAACCCAAACCTCACAACCTCTAAAAACTGGCGACATAC
This sequence comes from Candidatus Bathycorpusculum sp., assembly GCA_009778385.1. Taxonomy (GTDB): domain Archaea; phylum Thermoproteota; class Bathyarchaeia; order Bathyarchaeales; family Bathycorpusculaceae; genus Bathycorpusculum. Next base: position 7,914 of record WRJX01000060.1, read on the forward strand.
CAATTAACCTTTTAACCTTTTGAACATTATATTTAACTTGCAAACTTGGATTACCTACAACTTTCTTCCCAGGCCGCTGCCATTGATCACCGTTACAAACAGTTTTGCCACTCCAATTTTTAGTTTCCAACACATAAACACCATTAGGCCCCAAAACAATATGATCAATATCACCACCCCCACCCTTAAGATACGCACCATTTATGAGACAATACTCATCATTTAAACTACCTGCCAATTCATTAACAACAGCCCTCTCTCCCCGCCTTCCACCCTTATAAATATAATATTTCCGTTGATAATACCTAAACACTACCAACATAACTAACGACATTACAAAACCTACAACTTCAATCACACCAATGACTTGCGTTTGAAATATAAAACGATAAACTGTTAAAACAAAAATTAAACCAAAAAAAAGCAAACTTAGAATTGCCCTGCCCAAATATTTTCTAACCTGATTTTTCAAATAATTGTTAGAGCCTTCTACTTTACGCATATAACTAACCCTTAAAGGGTCAAATAATTATTAACTCATATTTTACTGTAATGCCCTCCTAAACATTAGCTTTAACACCAATTGCTTCTTCACTAAACCGTAGACAAAACATGTTATCTATACACCATTGAATTGCTTTATTTTATTGTCCAATAAAACGTTACTTTACTAAAATAAACTACATAGGTGCTATGTTAGAACATGTAGCAATAAATTGGTGCCGCCTATTTTCACATTGAAACTTGTAGAAACCTAAAAAATAATTTACATCGACGCTTTTTTAACCCAAAAACATGTTTACGCTCTATTGAGCTGCTCTGTATTAGTTTAACCATTTTCTGTTCAACATAACCTTAGCGTGTGAAGGTAAAACGTTTATATTCTTGTCTGATTTTTGCTTTATTCTAAGATAAAGAAATAATTCTATCAAAAGTAGGGATTTACATGGCATATTTAACCACAACAGGTTCAGGACAACCCGTCCTTATCCTTAAAGAAGGAACAACACGAAGCCGAGGAAAAGAAGCTCAAAGAAATAACATTATGGCTGCACGAGTAATTGGCGAAGTACTAAAAACTACTTTAGGGCCAAGAGGCATGGATAAAATGCTCATAGACAGCCTAGGCGACATCACTATCACTAACGATGGAGCAACAATTCTAAAAGAAATCGACGTAGAACATCCAGCAGCAAAAATGATGGTCGAAATCGCAAAAACCCAAGACGACATGGTTGGCGATGGAACAACCAGCGCAGTTGTCCTTGCAAGTGAACTTTTAAAGAAAGCAGAAGAACTGCTTGACCAAAACATTCACCCAACAATTCTAGTAAGCGGCTACCGAAAAGCAGCCCAAAAAGCAATCGAATTAATCGGTAAACTCGCTGAACCATTAGATGTTAACGACCGTAAAACTCTGCTCAAAGTAGCCTTAACCTCAACGAGCAGCAAATCCGTCGGCAGTGCAAGAGAACACCTAGCAGAAATCTCCATAGACGCAGTAAAACAAATCACTGAAAAACGTGGAGACAAAACAATCGCCGATATAGACAACATCCAAATCATCAAAAAAACAGGCAAAAGCCTACTTGAAACACAACTAATCGAGGGCATTATCGTTGACAAAGAAGTCGTCAACCCAAGCATGCCAAAAACAAAACAAAACGCAAAAATCGCACTTCTCGACTCACCTCTAGAAATCGAAAAAACAGAAATCAGCGCAGAAATCAGAATCAAAGACCCTATGCAAATGAAAGCATTCCTAGACCAAGAAACAGATATGCTAAAAGAAATGGCTGACAAACTAAAAGCAGTAGGAGCAGACGTTGTATTCTGCCAAAAAGGCGTAGACGACATGGTGCAACACTTCCTAGCTAAAGAAGGCATCATAGCAGCACGCCGCGTAAAAGAATCCGACATGGAAAAACTCTCACGTGCAACAGGCGCAAGAATTAGCAGTGACCTTGATGACTTAAAGAAAGAAGATCTCGGTATGGCCGGCTTAGTCGAAGAACGCAAAATCGGCGACGACAAAATGATTTTCGTCGAAAAATGCAAAGACCCACACAGCGTAGCAATCCTACTCCGCGCAGGCCTAGAACGCATGGTCGACGAAGCAGAACGCGCAATGACCGACTCACTATCAGTCATATCAGACGTCATCGAAAACAACAAAATCGTACCAGGCGGCGGCGCAATAGAAATGGAACTCGCAAAAGAACTACGCAAATACGCCACAAAACTCGGCGGACGTGAACAACTCGCAGTTGAAGCATTCGCAGACGCAATGGAAGTAGTCGCAAGAACCCTAGCTGAAAACGCAGGCCTTGACCCAATCGACATACTCGCACAACTCCGATCGTCACACGACTCAGCAAACAACAAAAACAAAGGCATCAACATATACGAAGGCAAAATACAAGACAGCATCCAAAACGGCGTCATCGAACCAATAATGGTCAAAGAACAAGCAATCAAATCAGCAGCCGAATCAGCAGCCATGATACTGCGCATCGACGACGTAATCACCTCAAAATCACCAAAAGGCGGCCCCGGCGGAATGCCCGGTGGAATGGGCGAAGAATAAACTTCCCCACCCCTAAACTTTTAATTTTTTAATTGCAACCAACATTTTAACCTGCCTAACTTTCATTGTTTATACCATTATTGCAAGTTTCCCCTTGTACTTCACAAAAACGTATTTATGTTTAAAGACTTACCCTTCTGCGGTAATACACGCGCTCTGGTAGTATAGTCCGGTCAAGTATAGCGGCCTCTCGAGTCGCGGACCCGGGTCCAAATCCCGGCCAGAGCACTATCCTCCTGTTTCCGGTGCTCTTCTTCGAATTTTTAAATTCCCCCAAACTAATATGAACATGATAACCGCTGAACCAATCCATGACTACGAACAACGCCTCACAAGACACCGCTGCAACATCCACCACTGCAAAACGGCCAAACTGCTCTGCACTTCATTGATCACCTAAGTGCCTTAGACCTCTCAATAGCCCGCATAACAAAATACGCTACCCATCTGCCCTACTTTTATGTATAATAAACGCCGATTTGAAAACAATAACCAAACCCGACATCGAACGCATAGTAGCTACCAGTCTGTAGAACATGAGCAGAATAGCTTTCTTAACCAATGTCCATCAAAAAAGCGCCTGTTCTGTTCACATAAGCACTACATTCAGACCCTGTTCGTTATAGTGTTAAGATGTTTTATTAGAGTTGCCGCAGGCTGAAGGTGTTGTTGAGGTTAAAACCAGCAGGAAAACCTTGCAGTTTATTCATAATTGAACGTGTTTACACACTTTACGTATTTCCCCAACAAACATCTATAATAACTGTGAAGTCATAAGTGTGACAGGAAAATTTTTAAACATCCGTTAATATTATAGCACTGTGAAATAGTATTAATCCGATTTATTTCTCTGATCCAATACAAGGAACCATAGAATTGCCCCATTGGTTAGTGGGAATTAAAGATGAGCAAGCGATTCGACGTATGATATCTATTCGGCAATTGGGCTTAAAAGCATATATGGATTTTCCAGGGGCTATACACACACGATACTCTCATGCCTTAGGAACCATGCATCTTGCTGGAAAAATGACAGAGTTGCTTAGTTCAAAAGTGAACAGCAAACAAGGTATTGTGAAGAACCTTAAAAGTAATAAAGACAACATCATGGCAGCGGGGTTTTTCCATGATATAGGTCATGCACCGTTCTCCCATGCGGCAGATTACGTAATGAAAACCATTACAGGCAAATCACATGAGGATATGTGTGGAGATATACTAAAGCAAATAATTCCATCTGAAATCGAAAAATGTGGAATCAACAAAGACACCGTAATAAATATGGTGAACCCAAAAGATGATAAGTATCAATTTCTCAGTCAAATAATTAACAGCCCACTTGATTGCGACAAACTGGATTATCTACTTCGAGATGCATACCATGTAGGGTTGAAATACAGTTTTGATTTAGACCTTTTTTTGAGATCATACACAATAATAGGTAACGAAACATCAATTAATGAATGTATATTAGGGCTTGATTCAACGCAGCAGGCTGTTATCACAACCGAACTATTTGTTGTCATATGGAAGAGCATGTATGATCTAGTTTATCTGATCCAAGATTCCAGGATTGCTGAGAAAATGCTTGAAAAAGCGTTTTTACTTTACCGTGATTATGAGGAAATTAAGTGTTTATTTGAATTGCAAACTTTCATTAAGGGTAACGATGAAAGTATGCTTGTAACTTTAAGAGGAATAGGTACAGATACTCAGAAATTTTTGGCAATGGACAATCCCAAACGCCTCTATCAGGTAGCTTTAGAAAAAGAATTAAGGGAGAAAGATTACAAAATGAATGCCTCATTTATGGCAAAATTACATAATGATGTAGACGCATTATCTGATGAACTTTCCATCAAATTGGCTGAAACCCTAGAGAAGGAAAAGTATGACTTTATTTGTGATATAATAAAATCAAAGACACCTAATAAAATTAATTTAGACTCTTCAAAAAAAGGCGAAGAGGAATTACGCATGCGGTCGGATATTGTTAGAATAATAAAACCCAAGATTGTTATGAAAGTCTACGCTAATGCGGAAGTTTTACATAGTTTTGAAAAGAAAAAGATTCAAGAAGCAATTAAGCACTTAGTAGAGGATTACACATGATAACAGCCGATGATATTGTTCTATTGATTAATTTTATCGGGAATTGTAAAAAGGTAGAGGGACGTACCCGTATACAAAAAGATATTTGTATTTTAAAATATGAAGATAAAATTCCATTTAATTTTGATTTCGCGTCTAATTATTATGGTCCATACTCTCATTCACTATCTGAAACGATTGATGTTTTAATTGCCGCGGATTTACTTACGGAAAATATTACCACTTTAAAGACAGGTTTTAAAAGATATGATTATAAATTAACTAAAGCAGGTCAAAAAATGTATGCTGCTAACAAAAATTTAATTGAACATGATTTTCCAGTCCTAAAATCCAAGGCATTGAAACTATGTACTTTGACTATAGCCGATGTTACAACGCGCGCTAAAAATTGCAGTGGAATACCATCATTAGATCGAAAAAAAGCTAAATAACAACTCAGTAGCAGTTTATTGTAATCATAAGAGCGAGTTAAATAAGCAATTCACATTATTTAACTGGTCTAAAGATGGCAAGTTCACCTACTGTGGACGATTTATTGGGGTCAAGCGATCTTATTTTATTTAGTGTTTAACGTGAATCCTTAAAATCTAAATGATTTTGGGCAAGAAACTGTACCTAAACAGTCTAATCCTGCTCGAGGCTGTGGTGTAAAGACTTATTAGGTGTAAGTAGTCTTTCTTCTTTTAGTGTTTAGAATGAACCACCAAAATCAATGTGATTTTGAGGAAGAGCACCGTACACAGAGTGACAAATCCCGGACAGAACACTAAAACCTCACTCTTTTGCATCTGCTCATTTGAATGTATGGATTCAACGGTCATAGCGAACTTGATATTAGATAAATCAGAGTACTGTATTTTGTTAATGTGTGCCCTGTTAAATTGTATGTTAAAAGTTGCCAATGCTTGTTGACCGTGCGCATCTTTACAGGGCAGGTTAAAAGGTTACGGCGAAACTTAACTTTGTAAGAAGTAAGTTGTAAACTGTGTGGAGTACCGTGTTACGTTGCCGTGTCGCCTGATTGTGCGCCGTCGCGTCGGGCGTGTGGGTGGGGGCGTCGGGTTTAACGTTGTGTTGACCCACCGATTTTGCACATGGCTTAATACGTATTTGCAAATCAGGCTTTAACGCATACCCAGACTTTAACCCTTTTTTGTTATAACACATCATCCTGCGTGAGTTGGGGACGTTAAAGTTGTCTGTGTAGCCTACGGTTCACACTACATAAGGCACGTAACACCCTAAGGCGACATGTTAACCGTCATCTACAAAGCTTTGGTTACGGTTTAGTGTTGGTGTTAGTTTGTGTTGAGTCTTTGGTGTAAGTTGGCGTTTTTATTTGTCGTCTAAGAACCACCAGTACCACAGTTATGACAACACCTGCAAAAAGAGCACCACCAACACCTAACAGAAAGAAGGGTTTAGTGAATATAAAATTTGGTGGTTGTGTTTGTTGCTGATTACCCGTATCATCCGGAATTGTTGTAGATGACGGCCGTGGGGGCAAAGCGGATGTTTGTGACGGCGGCGACATATATGGTAACTCCAGTTTAGGTATAGTAAATGTTAAAACGTCGCTCCAGTCACTAGTCGCAACATCCAAAAACATGTAGACATCACCTTCGGCATGAATCCAGCTGACATTTTCATGAAAAGTTGAAGTATCAAAACTCTCATGTCCAAATATTGCTTCAACTTTAAAATCTATTTGAGTTCCCCCCATAAAATAAAAAGATGAATCATCAGGAACAATGGTTGTGTACTCTGAATCTGACTGAAAAGTAGTTGGAGCAAAAAGAACCCAATCGTTACTGATAGGACCATTTCTCTGAACCTTGTAGTACAGTTCATATTTTTTTCCGTCTGTGTCTGTGTATGATGTGAATGGTTGATTTTTTATTGAAACCACTATTCTCCGTTCATCTGTATAGTGTGCGGGGGTGGTGGTTATGTTTTCTTTTCTAGTATATGGATCAAAAGTAGTTGTAGTAGACGGCCATACATAATGGTAGTCACCGACAATTCTTACCCTGAATTGTGGTACAGACGGTTTGCATTCTGCTTGTGCAGATACAGGCATAACCGTGAACGCAATTAGGTTTGACAGTGCCAAAAAGACTAGAGATAATGTCAAAAACCTGTTTGGGATGCTCATAATTTGGGTAATTCCTGTTAAGCAAATAAAAGCTTTCAGGTTTTTAACGAATTTTGTTTAAAGTGTTTTAATTAGCAGATTTTTGATGTTGTATTTTTAAGCCTGCTTTGGAATCAAAAGAGTATTCGAGTTGTTTTATACTCAAACTCGCCAGTAACTAAAATCTTCTATAATGTGTCATCTAAAATGGTAAAGATTTGCTATTTTTACAATACGGGTAATTCGTGTGAACCCTACTTTATCGGGAACACCACTTTTGTAAGTAGTTCGTTCTCCGGTGTATTAGCGGGGTTGTTGAGGTAATAGTCGTAATATATGCCTGTTGATTCTAACTTGTTTTCAGCAAGATATTGCATCATGGG
>WRJX01000061.1 GCA_009778385.1 Candidatus Bathycorpusculum sp.
TTAACCAATAGTTTTCGAGTTAGAGTTGGAACATATCGCATTCTTTTTTTGTTCTCCTCTGGAAACACTATTGAAATTTACGCCATACTACCCCGTAAAAACGCATACAACAAAACTTGACAGCACCAAAATATGGTTAGGGTGTTTCTTTGTTGTTGTTTTTGTTGTTGGTGGTGTAGTCGTTGACTGTCAAGTTGTTTTTTTCTATGATGTTTTGTATTTCTTTGCTATATGGTCCAAGGTAGCGTTCTTTTTTGTCTTTTCTTGCGCAGAGATAGGGTTTGCCTTTTATGGTTTTAAGTCGGAAGTGCCATTTTTGCTCTGCAAGCTCAAAGATCGATTTCTCGCTTTGTAAAATTTTCTCAGGTGGCATGTCGGGTTTAGTTTCTATGGGGATTTGTTGTTCTAAAACCTCGGGGGGTGTTGGTTGTTGTTCACGTGATATTTGTGTGGGGGCAGTGTCGAGGTTGTAGGTTTGGTTTGTGTTGGGGTTGGTTGTTTGGTTGTTGGGGGTTTTGGCGATTTCTATGGTGACCATTTCGGGATGGTCGGGTTCAAATCGTGCGGCATTAGTTACTTTGGTGGCTTTCCATTCTACAAGTTTTGTCTCCAATTGTGTTGCATCGTTTTGGTTGGGTACTACAAAGACTGTGGGAAAGCCCATTTTTTTGTTTCGTAGATAGTTGTGTTCTAGGCGTTCCCAGTGTTTGGTGGGGTAGGTTTCGATTTCTACGGCGAAGCTGCGTTTGTAGTCCCAATTGGTTTGATCGATGAACCCTTTTGCGCCCTCCACTTGTGAGGCTGGCATGGTGGGGGTGACGTAGAGATCGGCGATGCTTTCATCGGTTTCTCCTGTGTCTATTTTTACTATCCAGCCGTTTTGCCAATAGATTCTTCGTTGTTCTGTAATAGCCCAGATATGCCAAACCCCGCCTGATTTGTCACCCCGAAAAGTAACGTCTAAAAGACTCTTGGCGTGCTTATCGCTTAAATCCAAATACAGCAGTCGCCTGCGTGTCTCGGGGGTTTTTACCGTTTTTGTACCAAACGGGTAAGTCTCTGCTCGCCATCGGCGCACAGTTTCATTCTTAAATGAGAGCCAAGCGCCTCGTTTTGCGGTGTCTATGGTGAGGTTTTTTAGTGCGTTTACAAAGCCTATGTCGGTTAGGGTGTAGGGTTTAGGTTTGTTTGGCTCATACAAAATATGTGTTCGCAGTGTGTCTTCATCCACATAACCTCCAAATTGTCGAACCGAGAGAAGTATTACCCACTCTGCAGGCGATACAGGCCAATCCAAAAACTCTCTTTGCAAAGACATATCCCTCACTTGCCCCATCAGCTCATCTACATCCACCTTTTGACCATACGTCTTAAGGCTATGGCTAATGACCTCGTCAGGGTTATTTGAGCCCGTTTTGTAGTCAAGGGTTTCTAGGACTTGGTATTCTCTATTGCCGCAAAAAGGTGTTGAGACAAAGAAGAGATGTCTGGGTAGATTCATCAAGGTTTGGTAGCCGTAGGTTTTAGGATAAAACTTTTCGAGTACACGAGCGGTGTCTTCTCCAACTCGAAAGCTGATAATAGTTTCGCATGTTTGCACGATGGCGTCTTGTATGTCTCTGCGGTACTGGGTTAGGTATTGGCTTGCAAGGGTCATAAAGACCTTAAACTTTCGTAGCGACTGTAGCACTTCGGGTATGCTTTTGGTGGTGTAGCGGTATGCTTCATCTACGTATACGTAGAAGGGTTGACGTTTCTCTTCGGGTGTGTTTTCTCTTGACATGCCTGCATTGTACACGGCAGAGAGGATCAGGCTGCCAAGAAAGTTTGCGATATCGGTTGTAATTTTGCCCTCGGGCAAATCTACAATTACTATTTTTTGCTCATCCATAGTCTCTCGAAAGTTTATGCCGCTTTTCTCTGTCATAAAGAGTGGTACAAGTATTCTCTCCTGAACCAGTCGGTAGAGTTTAGTTAGAACAGCTATGGAGGCGTCTTTGGGCATTTTGTCGTATTGTTGCTCCCAGAAAACTTTGACATTGTGGTCTTTGCACTTTGTTGTGAGCATCTCTCGAAATTCGTTGTCGGATAGTATTTTGTATAGGTCGGGGAGTTTGGCGTTTTCTTTCTCCATGAGCAAATATAGTGCGTTTAGCAAAATCATATCAAGCCGAGGCCCCCACCAACGCTCGTACAATTTTTCCAAAGTGTCCATAAACATTCGGGCGACTATGTCTCGTTCGTATGGGTTGTGGTATTCTAAGAAATTTATCTGCAAGACCCGATTGCCATACTTGTTTTCAAACGCAGACCAAGGATTAATGTAAACAACCCTGTCCCATTGCTCAGGGGGAATATGAGATAGAACAAGCTGTGTAAGATCACTATGAGAGTCCAATACCATAAAGCCCTCGTTGTGGTCGATGTGTTGTTTTATAATAGAGAGCAGGAATCGGGTTTTGCCTGACCCTGGAAAACCCATAACAAGAGTGTGAATACGATCTGTCGCATAGATACCCCGACTTAACTTCTTGCCAATAGTGGGATCTATTTCTGCATCGATACCTAATACGTGAAGTCGTATCTTTGCTATTTTTGTGTCTATGTTGTTGCCCACATGTTCACATCCTGATCTGAATGATGTTCTCTTTTTAAAAAGAACAATGTTGATTTTGAGTCTGTGAATAGCATTGTAGAAAATCCAGTGCCTGGCTACAAAATTATGAAAAACTTTAAATATTGATGAACGTACAACAAGACTCAAGTTGATGGGAGGAAAATTTGCGTTCAAAAAATGTCAGACGCAACAAAGATGCCTCACTTAAGGAAAACGAACAGTGTCTTCTCTACACCACTCCGAACTTGAATGAAAATGACCTTAAGTATGTCACTTGGGTCAAAGAAGCAGAAAAGAGAGCCATTAAACATTCGTTGGACTTAATAATTCTCAGCAATGCAAGAAAAGACCCTATTACAGGCTATTCAGCCATACTTTTTGTTCGTAAACAGTTTAACCTTTGGATAAGTGCTGGTACGATATACCCAATATTGGCTAACCTCGAAAATAAAGGGTTGTTACAAACTGTTGAAGGCCAAAAAAATAGAGAATATAAGCTCACTATAAAAGGGGATGCGTACTTGGTTGCTATGGCAAAAACATTTGACAGAATAAAGAAAATGGTTGCCACAACCTAATACTTGATTGACATGAGTTTACTTAAGCAAAATTGACGATAGTTTTTCATAAAACACGTGCTGTTCCTTCTGGCAATTCAGATTTACAGGAGCGAAAAGAAAAAATGCCTCGGCAACTTTCTCTACAAGTAAAGGAGCCAAAAAGTTGAAATCCCTTGTACGAACAAACTTCAAGCGGGCTATTAGTTTTGGCAGTATCTATCTAATTCTTGGTATTGCAGTTTCCTTTTTACTTGGTGGCAGTATTAGTGTAACTGGCTCCACTTCTACCGAGGCATCCTCCTTTACGTCTCAGTTTCTTCCACTAATGCTTCCCGTATCTGTTGTCATGAGCAGTTTAGGTGGTTTAATGGTTTTTGTCAGTGATCGAACTAAGGGTGTCTTTGAGTACTTAATTGCTTATGGGGTCAATGTCTATGAGATTTTATGGTCAACTTTGCTGGTTACCTTTGGTTTGGTTACGATAGTTCTAGGGGTTTCGATCGCAGGAAACATAACGCTATTTCTTCTAATGGGTGGATCAATACCATTTGCTATGATTGAGCTGTTTCTGATCTATACAATACCGGTTAGCTATGCTTCGGTAGCATTCATGTGCATGGCTGGGATGATTTGGTCTTCTCTTACCCGCAGAATTCCTGGAGTCAACAGTCCCGTCGGTATATCAGCTATTCTTGGAATCGGCCCAAATATAGCTGTTCTTATTCTTAGCAGGTTCTTTGTTGGTTCAGATAATTTTATGTTGCTTGTTGGTGGTGTGACTTTAACCTTAATGGCTTTGGTTGGTGTAATGATGGCAGTGGCAAATAAAAAGATGAATAGGGAGAGGCTGTTATCAGATGCTTAAAAAAAAGGTATTTGAAGATAGGGTTGAGATGGAATGGTCTCCAAGTGAGTCGTTGCCGATAGTGTGGTTCGACTCTGTTAGTTCAGGTTACTCTGGGCGGAAAGTGCTAGAGGATATTTCTTTTCAAATAAAGGAGCCCGCTATTTATGTTGTTTTAGGACCTAATGGCGCTGGAAAGACGACCCTATTTAGAACACTCGCGGGCATATTGAAGCCTTACTCAGGCAGGGCAGAAATAGGAGGGTATCCAAGTGAGTCCCAACAAGCTAGAGAACAGCTGGATTACCTCACGCATATAGATGGAATACCTGAGGGTATGAGTGTAATTAACGCTTTGAGGTTTTACGCAAATATAGCCGGTGCAACAGAGGCAGACGTAAGTAGGGTGATTGATCTGCTTGATCTCAGAGAGTTAAGTGTTAAGCGTTTTGGTCAACTTAGTCAGGGTCAGAAGAAAAGGGTGTCTGTTGGCAGGATTTTTCTTAAGGAGAAAAGCGTTTACTTATTGGATGAGCCTACAAGTAATATGGATCCAAAAATGGCCAGTGAGATTCGAGATCTGGTACTTAGGTTGAGTAAAAATAAGGTGATTCTGTATTCATCTCATAATCTTTTTGAGGCTCGAGAAATTGGCTCCAAAGTGATTGTGATTAAGAAGGGCAAACTTTCCATGTTTGGTAACATATCGGAAATCAAAACTGAGAAATACACAATTGGAATCCGCACTGTAGGCGTGGGTGAGGTGCCTTTTTCAATTGGGAAAGAAGGAGATTATTATCTCTTTGAGTTGCAAGGGCCTGAAGAAGTCCCCGATATGATTTCCAAGCTCTCAGAAAAAGGCGTAAAAATCCGCGAAGTTAAGGAAATGCAAAACCCATTAGAAGAGTTATTTAAATAACTCTATGGGTTCTGCACTGAAAATTTTATTCTGGTTTCTTATAGTCACGTCGCGACCGTTTGTTGCCACACTTAGGACATTTTACAACGCCCGTATATGGAAAGGTAAACCCAAGTCCACTTAGCTTTTCTTCCATTACTGGCGCATTAAATACTTGATTACAGTCGGGACATTTGAGCTGTTTGCCGCGGTTCAATAATGCAACTACGCCAATAATTGCCACAAATATGCTCAATGTTAAGACAACAATGACTATTGTCCAATTCATTCCGATCATGCCCAGTCAAATATTGATTAATGTTGATTATAAACCTTGTTCTGCACTTAGCTTGACCCACAATTTTAACTCTTACTTTTTGGCCTAAGCTGGATGTTGTTGTAGGTGTTGTGTTCTGAGTATTTTTTGTGGTTGATAGTGTGTGTGCCCTATTTTGCAGCCGCAATTGCCTGCGCTAAAAACGCTAAGAGACCCAAAAAATACCTTGAGTCAAATAGACAAACGCCAAAACCACCAACCAACCCAACCCAACTCATCAGCTAGATGAATTCGCGAAAGGCATGCAAAACAAACAACTTGTTCAGCCCCAGTCAAATCACCTTCAACCCCGGCGGCCCATCACTCTTAGCACCCACAAACCCACCCAAAGCAGCAACATACCCGATCGCATCCGCCATCGAGTAGGGCACATCAGGAGAAACACAGATACGCTTAGCCGCCCGATACAGTGTTTTCCACTCACTCTCACAAAACAGCAGCTCACAAGACCAATCCGGATACAACCGCGACAAATAGGTAAGCATCATAATATGCACCGAGATAAGCGAGTACAACAAAACCATAACCTCAATCCGATCTACACTGTGCTGTTGCAGCTCCTCAATTCTACACCCGCTTTTTAAAACGAAGTGAAAGCGCTCAATTTTCCATCTTTGACGGTAATAATCCACCACCAACAAAGCATCCTCACAACAATGCAGCTCTAAATTGGTAGCTAGCATCCACTCAAGCGGCTTCACCCCCTCGGGAGGATCCTCCTCTGCGACATTGACTAACTTTATAGTAAGCGCAGGTGCCAACTCAGTCTCTTTGCGGTTTTGCGGGCGCTCAATCTGTGTAGTTATATATCGCAGTGTCAAAATGGCTTCGCGTTCTTGGGTTTGGGTTTTGGGGTTTTTTGGGACAAGCAATTTTAGCTGCCCTTTGGGTTTGCTGCGCACAACCTCTTCCCAGATATGGGTACCCTGGGGAGTTAGACGGTCATGGTTAGCACGGATAACAAACCGTTGCGCAGTACCCAGGGCTAGGTTGTACCATTCATAGATGTCGCCTTCGGATCAGCAATGTGGATTAACTGGGTGCCGTATGGGGCGTTTGTTTGGGCGGTTTGCATGGTTTTTAGCCATCGGCTGCTTTCTTTGTCTTGGATTTTGCGTTTATGTTTTTCATGCGGGCTACGAGGGTCGCTGTTTATGTCTCGGGTAGTTGTGCTTTGATCTACTAACCCAATGGGGATGCCTCCCGGGGTGACTAGCAGGCAGCTATGTACGTTGATTCCGAGGCTTTTTTCACAGTTATAGCCCAGGCCCGCCATTTTTTTATGTGTAGCATAATTGACTGCTGTGGTATCTTGGATAACCAATAGGGTGTTGTCTTGGTTTCGGGTGTTTGTGGCGGTTTGGTGGGCGGCTAGGATGTTTTCTTTGGTGAATGTTTGGTTGCCTATCATGCGGTAGGCGGCTTTGGCGTTTGAGCGGCTTCCAGTGGCCAGCCAAATGGATTTTTCAGGTTCCTGGGCAAGATCGCTCATTACACGCAAAAAGCGCTTCTCTAGGCGTTTGGATCCAAAATCAACCGTTTCAAACTCTTTTTCGACCCAATTACTGACATCTCCAGTCAAGACCAACCCACAACCACATTACCAACCACAAACTCCCTCATTTAGCTTAGCAAAAAATTGTGGGTCAAGCTAAGGTTCTGCAGGGGTTTCAAAAAAAAGTGTAGCATAAATAGACTTGCATAAATTATTGTACTCGAATAGTTATTATCGTTCGAAAATCGAGCATCGATTTATAAATGTGGTTGTGAAAAACGTCTTAAGAATCAATTGGAGGTGAATGTAAATGAGTGATGTTTGTATTGCTGACATGGGCGATTTATCTGTGGACATTGATACTAAAGCTTTTTACAGGTTTAATTGGCGTATGTATGTGGATGATGGCTTCATGATGGACTTCTATGATAACCCGCAAAGGCTTCTAATAGAGTCTGGTTTAAAGAACATAACTTCTGCTTCTGTTAACATAAAAAAGATCAGCCCTCTAGATAAAACGGAACGCGAACTAGCAGTATATTTGAATTCCATATACTGTGATCCAACAAAAAGCTTACAGAATAGTATGCTACAACCACTATCAGCAGAGGATACTGCATTCTACGAATATCAAGTGGCTATTGGAGTTGAGAGTGTCGTTGCTTATTTCGTTATAGCGGCTGCAGTGGGTGCGGTTCTAGGATTAGTGGCAATATTTGCGCCAGAAGCATCAATGGAGCCTTTACACGACTCTTTTGAATCCTAAAAATGCTATTAGTTTGTTCACTCTTCCGTTTTTTTATAGCTCTATTCGATGATCTGTGATGAACTTAAGTGACATTGATAGTCCCGCAAAAAGACAGTTGGTTGTACGTCATTTATATTTGTGTTGCATTGCCGACGTTATGTTCTCTCTTGTTTGTTGTCTGTTGCCTTATCTCAACCATTTTCCTAATGAAATATGTAATTAAGGGTATGTATTCAGCTCACACATTTTTATAGGCTTCAGTTTAAAGTATGTATCATAAACATGTATGTACAACGATGTTAGATGGGTAAAATCTGCATGAAAATTTAAACTCCAACGAAAAACGAGCCAACTAAAGCCATATTTTCACCGAGAGCTGAATACATAAGACGTTAGTTTTAATTATTTTCCTGACGGTTTTATCGGTGTAGTTGCAGTTTTTTGTGTTTTTAATACATCTGATTTGATGATTTAGTGGTGCATGTGTTCAGTTTAAGAATGCAAAAATAATAAGAACTAAAATCTATACAAATTAATGTATGTAATAACATCAATGTAAAATCCAATTACGTTTGTAACTGAACTTTTGAGCCCTATATTTTGCCAGTATAAAAATGCCTGTAAAAAGAATAATCAGGGCTGTGATTACTATCGCCCAAGTTATGGGGGCATTTGGTGCTTTAAAACCCATCGCTGGATTGTCCTTAGGTGTATAAAGCTCTGGATATAATAAATAGGGAACCACTATAAGAAACATGGAGCTAATAATACACAATAACCCGATAAACTGAATTGCATCATTAGATAGCTGGTACTGGTTTTGATTTTGTCTTAACTTTGCAGTTACATTAAGTGTTGGCACATCAAACTTTTTGTGGCAGATAATTTTTTGGTTTAAAGTCCCCTCTGACAGCGTAACCACTCACTTCCATTATACCATTAACAACATGTTTAATATTGGTTTTCTTACATAAGAACATAGTGGGGCGTGACAATGCCTGAGTTGTGTTGTTTGCAGTACTTTGTATTGTTTGCTACTTTTTAAGCAGTTTTTTATTCATATACAGACTGCGCAAAACAAGTCGTCCACAAAATACGTTTGTAAATTTTATGCATATTTCCAATATAAATGGACAATTTATAAAAGTTAGACATAAGTCCACTAAAAATTCAAAAAAATCAGCATTGTCTTTCAGAACTAAACGTTGTTGCACAGTCGGCATATTTAATTTTTGCTATAAATCGACTACGTCACATAACTCAACAGTTGTTAATTTACAAACATTGGGTCAAGTTTAACTTCGCGATTTTGTCGTGAGTCGAACCTCGCTTTAACTCATGTTAGATTAACCCAAGTTAAAACTAAAATGAGGGAAAAATTGCAACTAATTCTTGAAATTAATTGAAAATTCTATAGGCTATGGCGGAATTAGGACTCGTGCATTTGATATTGTTCTGATGTGTAAAAAAGTTAATTGCTGGGAGTCCATATTTTTCGTGACATTGGTTTACGTCTATTTCTTTTATCATTTTTGAATTTCGCAAAGTTTATTAAGATATGTTTCAAAAAGATTATGTGGTGACCAATGAGATGGAGCGTTTGACTGAAAAATTTGGAAATGAGTTGTCCATTGCATGTATGGGTGAGTTGTCTGTTGATGTTGACGCTGAGTCTTTTTATAAGTTTAATTGGCGTCTGTACTTAGATGACGAATTCCGAATGAGTTTCTATGAGAACCCTGAGAAAGCACTTGAAGTTGCAGGTCTAAACAACATAACCTTGACTAACACAGACCTTAAGAATGTAGAGCCTCTTACACACGAAGAATACTGCATTTTGAGCCGCCTAAACAACCTTAGCATCACATCCTTGTGTGAAGACGAACTGGAACCTACATCCGTGGTACAGATTACTGGTGTAAAACCTGCGATCAACATCATGTTTTTTGGTGCTTCTGCAGATATGGCGGCATTGGTGCCAGAGATTCTGAGGAAAAAAGAATAATCGGAGTGTCTGTTACATGATTCCTCAGGTCGCTACTTTTTTCATTAGTTATCAATGTAATTTTACCTGTGATCATTGCAGTATTTCAAGCAGTCCAAGTGCAAAAACCATTATGTCTGATGAATTGATGGAGTCTATTTTTGAGCAGATAAAAAAGGTTCCATCATTTAAAGTGGTTGTATTTACTGGTGGAGAAACAACTCTGCAGAAAGAAAAACTTATAAAAGGTCTGAATATTTCACGTGGAAATGGTTTATTGCCTCGCGTAGTGACCAATGCTTGGTGGGCCACTACAAAAGATGCGGCCGATAAATTTGTTAAGGAATTAGTCGTTGCAGGACTTAATGAAATTAACACCAGTTTCGATGATTATCACGCTCAATTTATGTCCATTGATAATATAGTGCATTTTGCTGAAGCGGCTCTTAATAATGGCATTAAACCTGCTATTTCAACAGTCATTGATAATTATTCGAAGTATAATTCTAAATACATTCAAGCTTATATGGCTGAAAAATTAAACATTAGTCCAAGTGAAATAAATAAAAAGATCTTTTTTATGGAGAGTAAACCCAGTTTTAACGGGCGCGGTGCAAATTTGAAAAATGATGTCGATAGGATACCAACTTGTTCATCGCGGGATGAAGCTAAAATTGGTAGGGGTTGTTCTGAAGTTGGACGCGCTATATCTTTTCATCCAGATGGAACTATCAAAATTTGTTGTGGACACGCAAGTAGGGATGTTCCAGACCTTAGTGTAGGTGATCTTTACTCTGAAAGTTTAGAGACTATATTGGGCAAGATTCGATCCAACATAGTTTTTTGGCTGATACACACTTTAGGGCCTAGCGGTATGCTTGAAAAATTAGCTGTTGCTAAGGGGAACTATTTTAGCCCCTGTGACGCTTGTTACGATTTGCTGGTTAATTATCGAAAAGAAATGCTTGAATATGTGATAAATCACAAAGATGAACTTTTATTAAATGATGTTCTTCTTACAGATAACAAGCGCCGCGAACTAAGCATCTACAAAACAATGGTAATGCCCCAAAAAGTCGAACAATGATGAACAAAAAAAACAAATTAAAAAGCCTTCAAACAACAAGATTCATCTTTCAACAATCCAAAACCGTCTGGAAATACCAAGTAACGACTATTGGGTTATCCATAATTGCGGGTGTTCTGTTTGTAGTATTTACCCTTGCACTATCTGATTTCGTTAACCTTACAACAAGTGGCGTTATGAGTGCTGGCGATTTTGCGTTACAGTTCTCTAAATTGCTCATCTGTTTTATATCAGTGGCTGTCATGACCGTTATGGTTGGTTATATTCAACAAGTAGCGACTTTACGAACGACTAAACATTTATGGAAAACAACATTGAAATCAGTAAACCAATCAACAGTTACAGATGTCAATAGTTTCTCTCAGGGAGACATTTTGACCCGTGTATTATCTGATGCGTCCGAGCTTTCAGGTATAGTTGGTTCTTTTTATCCCACACTAATCTCTCAGATGGTTATATTTGCCTTTTCGCTTTTTGCGTTAAATCTACTTTCACAACCACTGTCGCTGATCTTTTTGGCCTTTGCTCCATTGTTTCCCATAATAGCGTGGTTTGAGAGCAAATCACTACCAAAAAAGACGATGTCTCAAAGGCAAGCATACTCAAAAGTAACAGAAGCCATTAGAGTAAGACTACAGGGGTTTAGAACTATAAAAGCCCTTAACGCAGACAAGTATTTGAATGAAGAATTTGACAAAGAAAGCACTACTTTTCTAAAAGCGGCCACCTCTTTGGTGTGGAAAGCTAACGAATTTGGTGGCATTTTTACAGTGATGAAATTTACGTTTCCAGTTATAATATTGGGCGCAGGTTTTTTCTTTTTCACTCAAAACATCATTTCCCTGGGCGCGGTGTTTGCATTTTATCTAGTTTCGGGTCAAGCTTATGGACCACTGTTTGCTCTGGGTTCTTCTCTCGCTACGTATTACCAAACTTCACCACGAGTTAATCGTATTATTGACTTACTAGATATACCTAAAGAACCTGAAGGTATTACTGAATTAGGTCCAATAGATACTATTGGTTTTGATAAAGTAAGTTTTGAGTACAAGCAGTCACCGATTTTAAAGGCTGTTAGCTTTTCCTTAAAGAAAGGTGAGCATGTTGGTCTGGTGGGGGCTACTGGCTCGGGGAAATCCACTATTTTGGGTCTTTTAAATCTGTTTTATCGTACAAATACGGGTAAAGTTATTTTGAATGGCGAAGACATCCAATCTTTCAGTCCTGTGGATATAAGGAATAAAGTGGTTCTTGTTTCGTCTAATGATTTACTTATAAATGATACGGTTAGAAATAATGTAACTCTATTTGATGCTGTATCTGATGGAGATTTAATTAAAGCTCTTTCTATTGCCAGTGTTTCTTTCCCGCTTGATACTTTGATTACTGAGAGGACGGTTTCGGAAGGTGAACGACAGAGACTTTGTTTGGCAAGAGCTTTAGTGCGAAAGCCGGAGGTTCTTTTATTGGATGAAGCATTATCAGGGGTTGATTCGAAAATAGAGTTCGAGATTTTCCAAAAAATAATGGGTAGTTTCCCCGATATCACGTTGATTGTGGTATCTCACAGACTTTCGACAATACGTCTTATGGCGCGGTTAATGTTTCTTTCAAACGGTATGATTATTTGTGAAAATTCAATCGATGATTTGTTCCAAAGTTCGCCAGAATTTAGATCGCTTATAGAGAAGCAACTTATACAACCAGATGTTGATACATATAAACTGAAAGCTCAAAATAACCCAAGTGCTTATATTCAATGACTAGCATAACTCTGAATGAATGAGATGGAGGAAATGAGTGTGACTGTAAACGAAATGTCGGTGGCATATACCCCTTATAAGCAGATAATAATCTTTGAAAAAACCTTTTTTAATACTTATGAAGATCTCGCCCGATTTGTTACTTTGGCGACTATTGGCAGAGCGCCTGTGATTCAATGGGTTAATGGTGTTGCTTTTATTCATGTTCCATTACCCGTTTCAATAACTAACGTTGCAAAAGAACTCATAGAAAACGGCAAACAATACTGGTTATTTGTCGGATACACCTTAATGCCAACATACGCTAAAGTTATTGAAACCAAAGAAAAATTAATTGTTCCAGTAATAGATGTGTCGTCAAATGAAGTTTTAAACCAAGTTACCAACTGGCTAAAAGAACAAAACCGTCCATCTGGGCAGTGTTAATTTATTCCAAATTGACACCTATAGCACGGTGAAACTCATGACTGATGTCTTTATGGTTGTCCCTCCGCCCGGCATACCTTGGAATGAAACTTCGAGAGGCTTACCCCCTTTAGGTATTAGTTACATTTTATCCGTACTCGCACAGGGAGGCTTCTCAACGGCCCTATCTGATTTCCCTATGGATTGCACGCCATTAAGTGATTTAGAGTTAATCCTGCAACGTGAGAAACCAAAAATTGTGGGCGTTTATGTTTCAACAATTATGTATCGAAATGCTGTTCGCATTGCGAAGATTGTGAAAAACCAAAACCCTGATATTTTAGTTGTTTTTGGTGGCCCCCATTCTTCTGCTTTACCCCATGAGAGTTTGAACGATGGCGCAGACATTGTAGTTAGAGGCGAAGGCGAGTATGCAATGCTAGAAATTGCTAAAACGTTCATTAGAGGCGAAGGTCAGATTAATGGCATTGCAGGAATATCCTATAAAAAAGATGGTTGCATAATCGACAATGTTTCTCGCGACTTTATTAACGACTTAGATATGTTGCCTTTTCCTCTGTACGATACCTTAATTGGAAAGTATCCTATTTGTGGTAGTATGGTGACGGGTAGGGGTTGTCCTTATCATTGTGTATTTTGTGCTGGTAAGAACATTTTTGGTGGTAAATATCGTTTTAGAAGTGTTGATAATGTTTTTGAAGAAATAAAGTTACTCTACGACAAGTATGGCCTTAGAACATTTTGTTTTGTTGATGATACATTTACTGCCGTTCCAAAAAGGGCTGAGGCGATTTGTAATCGTATTTTACAAGAACACCTAGATGTTGCGTGGTGGTGTGAGACAAGGGCTGATTGTATTACGAAAGATTTACTAGAATTGATGGCAAAAGCGGGCTGTAAGCAGTTGCAGTATGGTGTTGAAAGTGGTGACAATGGGGTGTTGCGTGATATTCAGAAAGGCACAACCGTTGAAATGGTTGAACGTGCGGTTAAATCCACGTTTGAAGCTGGTATACTGTCGCGATGCAGTTTTATGATTGGTCACCATTCTGATACATCTGAGAGTGTGGGTAATACAATGCAGTTTATCGAGAAATTGATTAAAGAGTATTGTGTTACTACTGTGGTGGGGATTAATACTCCGTTTCCAGGCTCAGACACATTTGATCATGCTAACGAATTGGGTATGGATATTTTTAGCAAAGATTGGAATAAGTATAATTTTTCTACTCCTGTGTTTAACAGTAAGTATTTGTCTGCTCAACAAATTTTCAGTTACTTTGAGCAAACAATGACTTTAATTAAGAATTCAAACAAACAGTATGGTGTTAATGATAAAACGCATCGTGTTGCACAAGGACTCTATGCATTAAAACTTTGAATTTTATTTCAATATGCTGATTCTATAAAAAATGGAGCGTAGTTGTAGTTTAATAAATATCTGGTCCAAAGGCACCAAAATGTTGTACTGGTCTTCTTCCTCCAAACCTTAACCGTTATACTGCAAAAAACTTTATGCGCTTTCGTGATTCTTCCAGAGCCAGCGCATCGCCGATGGTGTACTACATTATGAACCATCAAAATCGATTTGATTTTGAGGAAGGACACCATGCACAGAGCACCAAATTCCGGCTAGAAGCATTTGGTGAGCACTTGTTAATATGCCGATAAGCAATGAAAACCTTATGTATAAGTTACTTATTTTCTTTTTTTTAGTGGTTATTATGAATCCTCAAAATCAAGATGTGATTTTGGGGAAAGGCTCTGCTATCAAACAGGTTAAGCCCGCTCGAGGCTCCATCCTTCTGAGAACATATTCGCTTCTCAAGTTTTTAAATTTCCAGTGAATCTTAAGAGTATTGCAGTTGATGAATCCACCATGACTATGAATAACGCCTTTGTGAGAGCCCGGCACAGCCTCAAATGGCTACAAAACAGAAACTATCCTACACTGCCATATCATCTAGATGCGTAGGACACTCCATGATCCGAGTAACCAAATACGCTATCCACCTATACCGTACTTCTATATACAATAACTGCTAATCTCAAACCGAGTTTGTTTTTAGAGTGCAGCAGCGTTTAGTTTTTTTGGGCTGGTTATTTCTTGGAATATTTCGTAATTTTCTTCCATTGTTTCGGAGAGGAAGTAAACAGTAGGATATGTGTTGCCTGTTGAGATAAGAAGTCTGTTTTTTTGTAAAACCCCAAGATGGTGACATATCGTTTTGTAACTGAATTTTAACCCTGTGGATAATTGATTCGCGTTTTGAGGTGTTTGTTTTAGACTTTGGATTATTTGGGTTCGGGTTTTGCCACCGGTTGTTCTTGTCATCAACCATATTAGAATTTGTGTAATTTGTCGATTGTTATTTTTCATGTTTAGCTACTCCCGTACATCTAACCGTGGTTATATTATGTGTTGTAGCTACTATTTAAAATAGTAACAATAATAGTCGAGGGTGTTAACTAAGTAACGTTTTTATGTTGTGATGTGTTGTATGTATTGGTTTGGTTATGTCGTGCACAAAATGCGGAAGTACAAA
>WRJX01000062.1 GCA_009778385.1 Candidatus Bathycorpusculum sp.
AAAACAAGGATTGAAACCTCTTTACGCATACTTCACTGAGTTGCCACTTTATGTCCGAAAAGGAAATCCAGCAAAACAAGGATTGAAACATACATTCCGACCCTTGAAAAAGTAGTAACATATGTCCGAAAAGGAAATCCAGCAAAACAAGGATTGAAACCAGGAAGAAAACACTGTGGTTGCTGAGTCGTTTTCTGGTCCGAAAAGGAAATCCAGCAAAACAAGGATTGAAACATGTTAATAATGCTCGGTTTGTTGCGCGTGTATATGTCCGAAAAGGAAATCCAGCAAAACAAGGATTGAAACTCTGGAAAACCGTTTCAATAATTGGAAAGGGGTTGTCCGAAAGGGTAATCCAGTAAAACAAGGATTGAAACAGTATGAAGAACGGCACAAGCCCGCCAATGCCTAGTCCGAAAAGGAAATCCAGTAAAACAAGGATTGAAACTGGCAAACAAAATGTCCGCTTCCACCTGTGTTTAATGTCTGAAAAGGTAATCCAGTAAAACAAGGATTGAAACTTGGACGAATTCTTGCGCCTCGGCAAAGTTCCCGCTATAGTCCGAGAAGGTAATCCAGTAAAACAAGGATTGAAACCTGCTGTAAGCATTTAGCCACCTCTGTCGTATACATAGTCCGAAAGGGTAATCCAGTAAAACAAGGATTGAAACTTGATGGTTATCAGTAATTAACTTTATCGTCAAGTCCGAAAAGGCGATCCAACAGAACAAGGATTGAAACATGGAAAGCATTGACACGTCAACGGCTTCAGGGTGTAGTCCGAAAAGGCGATCCAACAGAACAAGGATTGAAACTATTTAGGCGGTTCGGGTGTTCAACTTATGAGCCGCTAGTCCGAAAGGGTAATCCAGCAAAGCAAGGATTGAAAACCCAGGCGCGGAAATTCATCGAGAAGGAATAAAATAGGTCCGAAAAATTAATCCAGTAAAACAAGGATTGAAACTACATTTTCTCAGCCACAATCTGAACATAAACCCAAGTCCGAAAAGGCGATCCAGTAAAACAAGGATTGAAACCTCTCATCTGCAACTTACACGGCAGCGCAGACGGTCTGAAAAGGGCATTCAGCAAAGCAAGGATTGAAACCGAATTGAAGATATAGAAATCAGACCATACTATGACAGTTCGAAAAGGTGGTCCAGCAAAGCAAGGATTGAAACTGATTGCGACTCCAACCTGCAACCCAACTATTTAGTCCGGAACGGTGGTCCAGTAAAACAAGGATTGAAACCAATATGCCCCTGGGTAAGGCTGCAAAACTAAACGTCCGGAACGGTGGTCCAGTAAAGCAAGGATTGAAACCCGTACCTGCGCCGATTATTAGTGCACTTGGCTTAAGTCCGGAACAGTGATCCAGTAAAACAAGAATTGAAACGGATATTCGTGACAACAGAATATCCTTAGCAAAGAAGGTCTGAAAAGGTAATCCAGCAAAACAAGGGTTGAAACCATGTAAAGTCTTTGTCTTCGCTGATGTCTATTAATTGGTCCGAAAGGGTAATCCAGCAAAACAAGGATTGAAACAGATGTGATTGGGTGAAAAGATTTAGATTTTTATAGCTTATCACTTTTGAACAAAATTAAGTCAACTCTATTTTAGATTAGGACTTAGATCGTGTTTCTTTTGTTTCTTGTCTGTTTATAACTTTTATTAGGTTCTTTTGTGTAATTTGCGGTATGGGATAATTAAAGTGACATCTTTAACTGAGCAAGCTGATTCTAATCAAAGTTTACCTACTAATTATGCTCCGCTTGAACTAGAAAAGCAAATTCGTGAGTACTGGATTAAGAATTGTATTCGTGAAAAACTTGAGGCATTGCGTGATTTACCTACTATTAAGGGTAATCTTGGTTATGTGGAGGGTCCGCCTACACTTAATGGTATTCCACATATTGGCCATGCCCGTGGACGTATCATGAAAGATATTCGTTACCGATGGAAAACCATGGAGGGTTATTATATGCCTTTTTGGGCAGGATGGGACTGCCAGGGTTTGCCTGTTGAGTTGGAAGTGGAGAAGCTCTTAGGTGTTCGCAATAAACGGGAAATGCTTGAACGCGTTGGTATGGAGCGCTTCATAGCTGAATGCAAAAAAGCAATTATGCGCTATCATGAGATGTGGCTTACTGCTGATAATTTGTTAGGTATTGCTATTAATCAAGAAAAAGCGTATTGGACCTATAAAGATGAGTATATTGAGCGTGAATGGCAAATTCTTAAGCGCGCTTGGGAGCAGGGTTTACTTGAGGAGGGTCATTATGTAGTTGCTTACTGCCCTGGCTGCCAAACTAGCCTTAGTAGCGCTGAAGTTGGCTATGAGGGTAGTTACAAGGAGGTAGAGGATCCCTCGTTTTACTTTAAATTCAAAGTAGCTGGTACTGAGAATGAGTATTTTCTTGTCTGGACAACAATGCCCTTTACAGTAATTACTGATACTATGCTTGCTGTACAGCCAAAGGCCGAGTATACTAAGGTTCAGGTTGAGTCTGAAGTTTGGATAATGGTTAAACAACGTGTCGAATTTGTCATGGCGGAGCTGGAAATTAAAAACTACCAAATTCTGCAAACCATCACCGGCCAAAGCCTTGAAAACACCGCTTATGATTATCCTTTAAAGGATATAATACCTAAGCAGGCTGAAAACGAGACTAAACACTCTCTTGTTCATAAGGTCATAGGTGAGGATTTTGTTGATGTAAATACTGCAACGGGGGTTGTGCATCTTTCGCCTGGTAATGGTGAGGATGATTTTTGGGCTGCACACCGTCGAGGTATACCTATTTATGCGCCTTACGATGATGATGTCAAATTTACCAAAGATGCCGGTATATTTGCTGGCGTTTTTGCACGAGACGCTGACATGCTTGTTGTGGAGGAGATGCGTAGTCGTAATGCTTTTGTTGCGTTAAAAAAGACTAAGCATGAGTATCCTACATGTTGGAGAAGTCACCATAAAATCGTTTGGCTTGCACGCAAAGAATACTTCCTACGCACCGATAAAATCAATGATAAGGTGTTGGAGGCATTTCAAAAGGTCAATTATTTCTATGATGAACCTAAAAACCGTTTCATGGGCTTTCTTAGCGAAGGTAAATCCTGGTGTATTAGCCGAGAACGCATATGGGGTACACCCTTACCTATGTGGAGCTGTAAAGCGTGTGGTAATAAACATCTTGTTGCAAGCAAAAAAGAACTAATTGAACTCGCCCAAGAACCTATTCCCGCAGACTTTGAGCTTCATAAGCCCTGGGTTGACCGTGTTACACTTAAATGTACTAAATGCAGTGGCGTTATGCATCGAGAAGACTTTGTCTTAGACACCTGGCACAACAGTGGAGCCTCACCTTATGCTCGATTTACTGATGAGGAAGTAGATAAATTCATACCCGCCGACTTTTTAACTGAGGGCATTGACCAAACACGCGGCTGGGCAAACTCACTTCTACTAGAGCACATCATTCGCACAGGTAAAGCTGAAGCGCCATACAAGGCCTTTCTATTTCAGGGCTTAACACAAGATTCTAAAGGCAGAAAAATGAGCAAAAGCCTTGGCAACTTTGTAGAAACAAAAAAACTCCTTGAAACAAACAGCGCCGACCTCTGCCGTTACTACTTAATGCGCAAATGCAGCCCAATTGACTTTATGAATTTTGACATGCAAGAACTCAACCGCCGCAGCTACCAAGTCCTCTCAACACTATACCATTTAAGCCGATTCTTCCTACAAAACGCACAATTTGACAAATTCAACCCCGAAACATACAACATGAACTGGATAACCAAAAACAGCACACTTCAACCAGCCGATAAATGGTTACTCTCTAAAATGCAACAAACCATACAACAACACACAGAAAACCTAGAAAAATGCGAATTCAACACAGCCCTTGCAGCACTTGACGACTTTGTAATTGAAACCCTAAGCCGCTTATACGTACCTATGATTCGTAAAGAACTCTGGACCGATGACCCTGAAACATTAGAACGCCGCCAAACCATATACGCCCTACTACATCACACACTAAAAACCATAACCTTACTCTTCAACCCAGTAACACCCTACTTAAGCGAGATGCTCTACCAAAAAGTCTACCGCGAACTAGAACCTAACCTGCCAGAATCGGTAAACTTTGAGAAATGGCCAACAGTTAATGAAACCCTCCGAGACAAAACCATAGAAGACGAATTTGACACAATGCTAAAAGTAGTCTCCATATCCTATGCCGCACGCCAACAAGGTAAACTCAAACGCCGCTGGCCCCTAAGCAAAGCCATAGTAATTACCTCACAAAAAACACTCGACGCCCTACAACATCTAGAGCCAATTTTCCTTGACCTTACCAATGTTAAAACTATAATCTACACTACATCTGTTCCTGACTATGTAGGTGGAGAAAACTGGGTCTCAGCACAAGAAAACGATATAACAGTATTTCTTAGCGGACAACGCGACGAAACCTTACTGGGTGAGGGTATTATGCGTGATTTAGCACGCCGTGTACAAGCACTTCGTAAAGAGATGGGCTTCACACCAACAGACGTCCTTGAATCTGCACATATTGCTGAACTTGACGCTGAATCTATGCAGTTGCTAAAACCGTATCTCGAAGAAATGGCCAGCTTAATTCGCACAAGAAAAGTTTACCTACACAACAGCCCAAGTGAAATCGAAGACGCAAAATGGCATGAATCTGAACTTGACGGCAAAAAAATCCACATTAACATCCACTAATCTTTCTTTTGTGGATGCCCTACACTTTTAGCCTTCACAGCCGCATCTTTGGGGTCATGAAGCGATCTAATAATGTCTTTTGGCGCTTGACTAGGTGTTAACGCCTTACTTTTCTTATTATCTGCTTTTTTTTCATCTACTATTTTATTACTCATTTTTTCACCTCCAACTAAGTTACGCCATGAATATAGTAATAAGATGAAAATTACTTCAAATTCGCCTATTCTATCAGCCATAAAAATGGTTTTGATAATTTACACTTTTGTTGGAGTACCTGCACTATAACTATGATTTTATTGGTGGTATGTAGGAGTAATAAAGATAGATTTGGCAAAAAAACTATATACCTCATGGACTCTTTATAGCCAATGTCAAAAAAAATATCCTTTGCCATATTAATGATCATTGTTTTGGTAGTTTCATCAGTAGGGGCATTTTATTTTCTTCGTTCCCCACAGGAAACTATAGCATCGACAGTTACAGCAGGGGTAAAGGCTGGTGATGTATTTACTTATCAATTGACAGGGTTTGTAGAATCATATACAGATTTTTCTATACCTGAAAATTTTGTTGATATAAACCAAACAAAGTATTATCGTGTTGAAATAACAAAAGTTGACGTTCCAATTGTTTCATATACTGTGTCTTGGCAATTTAATAATGGAACTAACTTTAGTTATGATGGTATGATTAACCTTGAAAATGGCCTTTGCTCTGGACATTACTGGGACATTTATGCCGCTGATTTACTTGAAGGCAGTTTATCTCGACCAAACTCCTCTGAAGAGCCAATTATTAGTGAAACTCAACTAAAGCCGTACCCTAACGGTGATAGAGAAATAAATTTTCTACGGTCAGAATATGAGCTATATAACCCTGCGGATTTGACTTACACTGAAATGTGCTATGTATACAATTACGTTTATTTTGACAAACAAACAGGCATGATGGTAGAATACAAAAGTATGGAAATTTACAATTCCCCTGAAATTATGTTAACCGTTGAATACAAACTAGTAAGTTCAAACATTATATGTTAACCGTTGAATACAAACTAGTAAGTTTAAACGTTATACAAGTTTCTTAACGAAAAACTTGAAGTAAGTTAAGTTTAGCCAAAAACAGTCTTGAGTATGGTTAGAAAATTAACAAAGTAACTGTCTAATTTGTATGTGGCTATAGACTTTGAAAAAAAGAAAAAAAGATTTGGTAGGTAGGTTTGTGTTGTTTATTTCTTTTTAAGGATTAACAGGCCAAAGACGACGATTGCAATGATCATTACAATGCCTATGATGAATGCGTATAGTGCATATGATGGGCCGTTGTCGATAGTTTGCTCTGCAGCGGGAGTAACTAGTAAGTCAGTTTGTGCATCAGTTTTATAGTATGACTCTGAGCCTTCAAAGAATGCATATATACTGTATTGTCCGTCCATGTCGGGTGTAAAGTTAAAGGTAAATTTGCCGTTTGCGTCGCTTACTGTTGTGCCTAGTTCTACGTATTCGCCTTTTGGCGTGATGGCATCGATTTTTATTGTTAGGCCGGTTGTGTCTGTTGGTTGTGGGAATTGATTGTATACGTATAGCATAAAGTCGCTCATGCTTGCATCGGATACTGCTGGAACACCGTTAGGGAAGCGTAACTTGAGCTCTGTGCTGTCTGTGCCTGGTGAAATATCCTTTATAGTTCCTTTGATTAGAACGGGTGTGTTTGCTGCAATTGCAACGTCAGGTGCTGTAACGGTTAGTAAGCTTGGGCCTTTACCTATTGCGTAAATCAGTTGTGTGTATGTATCTTGTGCAACAATTATGCTATCGCCTATAAGTGAACGACCACCCCAGTGAGTCTGGCGGAGTCCTCCGTCGATTTTCCAAACAACCTCTCCTGTTTCTACATCAAGAGCAAAATATGGTGCGCCTCTTGGTTTAGGTTCCTGAGTAGAGTGTTCTTCAGTACCAAAGTAGATCATACCGCATGAAACAAATTGTGGCCTAACCCACCAGTTTGCCGCCAAGTAAGACTCGGTGTATTTGTCGGCTACCTCATATGTCCAAACCGTTTCACCTGTCTTTATATCACGACAATATATGACACCGCCAGCACTAACTGATATGTGCTTATGGTATACGATAACGGTTTGAGCAGCTAAACTAGAGCCTACCCATGCATCTGCATAAGATTGTTGTTCTTGTGTTCTCCATAGGTATTTGCCGTTTTCTAAGCTAAAGGCGTAATGATATCTGCTGTTCTTTACCCATGTAGTAATTACCATGTCCTCTTGACTTATTGCTGACCATGAAAATGTGCCATTAGGATCATCATTTGCGTCAGGTAATACATACGCCTCATTTTTGAATAACACACGCCCTTCCTCGCCCTCTTTAAGACTAATTGCTGAAAGTGTTACTGTTCCTCCTGTAGTACTGCCATAAATAATGCGATCTTCTGGAAATACATGAACTATAGCGCCTGTTAAGACTGTTCCTGCACCTATTGAAACGTTAAGATCATAGCCACGATCTGTTGCATTATAGACAACGCCTTGAACTTGACTACCCCAACTGTCCATCATACCAGATTTACCCCTGGTTACTACCCAGCTAGAGTTCCACTGTAGTAAGTTATAGTTCGGACTATCTGCGGTTCCATAGTTTACTAGTTGATATTTTAGCATTTCACCGTTTGGACCATTATATATAGTTCCAGCTGGAACATTGGTCATGTTGTATACAGGCTCACCAGTTGCGGGCTCAATTGCATACATAGTAGTGCCACTAACCGCCCAAATGTACGCCCAAGCGCCACGGTTGTTTAAACAAAGCCAAGTGAGTATTTGTCCCTGTGAAATTCTTGCATCATTACCCGTGCCAAAGTCATATGCTCGTTCCCAAAGCTTTTCACCTGTATGTAAGTTAACTGCAACAATTGTGTTTCTTTGATAAGGAACTGAACCGTTTACTACACCCATTGCTCCACTATTCGCATTCCCAGCTGTAGCTTGGCTATAGGTGCCACCGCGGTTGTAATATAGAACTCCTGCAATAATAATAGAACCTGCAAATTTACCCTCATAAGCATCACCATCTTGAAGACTAATTTCCCCATTGTTTCCACCTGATAAACCACCTAGGGTATCACCAATTGGCATAGTCCACAAAATGTGTGCACTTCTTGGGGCATCATTATACGGAGCAAAAGCATTAGTGGGTCTGGCTATCCAACTTCCTGCAATAGACCACCATTCACGGAATTGTGAATCAATAGGTCTGGTCCAAAAGGAATTTGGCTTATCAAAACCGGGGTAGTCTGGGTGCCTTTCGCTTGTTACCTGTAGCGTGAAAATTTTACTTTCACTTGGTAGATAATAACCTGAGGCTATGTTAGCTAACCCTGAGTCGTATTGTACTCCATCAAATTTGCATTGCATTGTATAGTTTCCTTCTTTTGTTGGCGTATAACTAACGCCGACTGTGCCCGTAGACCATGTCATACGCGCAAAAGTTTCAACTTTGCCATCGGGATCAGTGATTACTGCCGTTACGTTCCAGCCGTCACCATCACGTGCTAGTTGGTTTAACAAACCAAAGTTAACTAGAATGGTTTGTCCAACGCCTGCTGTTTTTGGAATTGCATCAATAAACGGGTGTGTTTTAATTTCACGGTTTGATTGTGCGTTTGTAATGCCTGTAGTGGCAAACATAGAGATAACAAAAGATAACACTAGCAATATAGCAAGTGCTGAAAACATATTTTTACTTTTAAAAACATTCAATTTTTTTATTTTCCTCCATTAAACTAACCATTTAGCAACAGTAACTTAATAAGGCTTAAGGTGCAGCCGCCAACCTGCTTTCCAGAAAAACCGTATATCGGCGTAATAGAAAATTTAATAGCTAACAGTTAAAGTTAACATAATATGAGCACTCCTGAAAACAATCTGCCATACCTTAAATGCCCCTACTGTGCATGCATATTTTTCACTCAAGCCGACCTAGATACCCACCTCAAACGATTCGGCAATAACCCCACCCAGCATGTTAATGACTATAAGGACGCTAACATTAAAATTGAATACGGATACGGCATAGAATAAGTAGTACTAAAAATGCCTTCTTGCTTACTCCACATGCACAGCAATACCAGTTATTGTTAGCGATGCATTAGCCTTAGTGTTGGTATCATATAGTGGAGTATATCTTGAAAATCTCGCAGATAATCAAAGTTTTAGTTTTTGATCTAAAACTTTTTGCAGATTGATTTCAAATGCAGCTGCAGGGTTTTCAAGTTTCCAGTTTTCTAGCACTTGAGGTGAGATTTCGCCGATAATTCCAATTTCTTGATTGTCCATGACAACTTTACCTGCTCTGCCTTCGATAAAGGTCGGGTGGATAGTTTCTTTTATTTGCCATTCAACCCCGAAATTGGCAAAGAAACTCTCAAGGGTGGATTTAATTTCGCTAAAGCCTGCAACTGGATGAGTTGTAACTGCTGCAAGATACTCATCTTCTTGTACTTTTGTTTCACGTGTTTGATTGGGGTGAGTTACTTTGCCAAGTTCATAAATTTTCTGTGGGAACTCAACTGATTGATTGTTGCTTAGAAACTCCATTAGTCCCGGTAGTAGTCCGTTGCGAAGGCATGTCATGGTTACAATTTTGGGATTGCATAGCTCTATAAGGGGTGTTTGTGGGGTGGCCATTTTGTTGAAAAGAGTTTCTTGATTGGTTAGCGTAGTGTTTAGCGTTTCTTGATAGCCTAGTCCAATCATTAGGTCGCGTGCAAGGTTTATTAGATGTTGATCAGGTTTTGCCCTGCCTATGGTAGGTAATTCCCGCCAGTTAGCTGTTATATTGTTATAGCCGTAGGCAACTGCGACGTCTTCAATTAGGTCTACTTGATGCATGATGTCAATGCGGTAGCAGGGGATAAGAACTGAAACATCCGTTTCGGTTATCTCTTGGATGCCTAAACCTGCAATTTCAAGCAGTTCAGCTATGCGTTTAGCTGTCAAGTTTAATCCTAGCAGTTTGTTAGTGTACTCAACACTTAGTAGCATGTTATGGTTGCTAAAGTTAGGGGTAACTACTAGCTTTTCGCTATAGTTAGAATTATCGGGATAGTGAATGGTTGTTGTGTATGCCTTGCCGCCTCGGTCAATTAGCATGGTTGTTACAAGATTAAGCGCATTAAGTACAGTCTTATGTAGGGTGCCTGTTACTTCAACGAGCAGATTTCGGGACTCCTCAGTTACCTTGCCAAGATCATTTGAGTTAATAATTGGTGGAAACGATAAAACTTTACCGTCTGCATCAAACAACATAGGATAAATTGGATTACATTTAACTATGTGTCCGTACTCACAGCCCTTTGGATGCTTCTCTAAAATCTCATCAAGAGTCATATTTTCTGTAAAACCCAACGGCACAAACGTAATCTCTTTAGGTTTAACAGTTGTGTATTCAATTGGCGGCTTAATTAAGTCAAGATTGTATATGCCTATGCTGATTTTTTGGCGGTTTCTGCCGTATGTTTGGTCAAGTTTTTCTTGTAGATGCATTAAACCACGAATTATTGTGTCTGAGAGATGAATATCTTTGATTGTAGCACAGGCTATGTATGGACGTATGTTATAGAGTTCTCTGCTTACAAAAACTTCAACATCTGACTTACCTATACAGTACTGTTTTAAACCTTTTTGCTGACCAATGTAGCCTTGTAAAGCACGTGCTAAACCTTCAACACTCCATAAATCTGGCCTATTAGTATCTTTGAATTCAATGTTTACTGTTTCGTCTTGTTTATTATACCCTTTAACTTCCGCTTTAACGTAAGATAATACATCATCTAATTTTTCCATGTCATCATTAAACTGAACGTTTAGCAGTTGTTGTAATTCTTTGTATTCTATGTCAATTGTTGGCATCTATTAGGTCACCTGTTTTTTTCTTAACCATTCAAGATTAGAACAAAATATCATTCTAATATCATCAATACCTGAGTGCATCATAAACAGGCGATCCACGCCTAGGCCCCAGGCAATAACTGGCACATTTACACCTAGTGGCTGTGTAACTTCAGGACGGAAAATTCCTGAACCGCCAAACTCTATCCAACCATAGCCCTCTTTATACGCGCTAAGCTCCACACTGGGCTCTGTAAATGGAAAATAATCAGGTTTAAAACGCACTTTACTAGCACCTGCAATTTCCATAGCAAACTTACCTAGCACACCCAAAAGGTCTCTAAGGTTTAAGTCTGGATCAATAATTATACCTTCAACCTGATTAAATTCAGAAAGATGCGTTCGGTCTACAACTTCAGGACGATAAACACGTGCAATTGAAAAATATTTACTTGGAACCTGCAACTCTTTACTTTCAAGGGTACGTGCACTTAAACATGTACCATGACCACGCAGAATTAGCCTCTGAGCCGCCTCAAAAGAATATTTATAACCCCAGCCTGTAGAGCCGGTTTGCCCACCATTTTCATGAGTTTCCTTAATACGCTCAACTATGGCGTCATGACTGCTTATGTCACCGCATTTGGGGTCCTTAATATAGTAAATATCACTTACTTCACGCGCTGGATGATCCTGAGGAATGTTAAGGGCATCAAAATTAAAGAGACTAGTTTCTACATTTGTACCTACCATTTCCTGAAAACCCAAAGTTACCAGAGTCTCTCTAACTTTATCAAGAAAACTCAGATAAGGATGCTTTTTACCAGGCCAAGTTTTAGCAACAGGAGCCTCTATATTATATTTCTGCAGTTTAGCAGTATGCCATTTACCTGTAATAATAAGCTCAGGTGTAAGCTGAGTAACTTCTTGCTGAACAGTTTTACCTTCTACAAGTGCAATTTTGCCTTCCTCTGTAATTTGAAGAAACCGCGTCGTCTTAGGCTCTATACTTACCAGCTTACGTTTTTTAAGCTGCTCCGCCTCAGCCTTAAGCTCATCACTTAACTCATCAAGTGTTGCCTGCTCACGGCTAACCAAAAATTTAAGAAGCCTCTCATCACAACCCTCTGAAATGACCGCTTCATGGAGCAACTTCTCAGAAAGATTCACCGTATTACTTTGACTAGCATAAATCGCCCATTTTTTACGAATAACCCAGCCTAAAGCAATTTGAATAAACTGCTCCTGTAAACCTGATTTTTCAGCAGCATCCCTTAAATTCGCCGATCCACCCATTTCTGCAATTGCCAAGACAAGTTTACGCTCTGGCAAACCCTCTTTAGCATACGTTTTACCTTCCTCAGTTAACTTGATTACATTTTGTGTTGCTGCATGTATGCTTAACAGAGCCTTCTCTTGCAGAGTTAAAGCGTTACGCATGACGGCGGCATCAGGTAAATTATAGGTGCTAATTAATTGTTCTACTGAAGCTTTTCCACCGTTTTTTTCTAGCCCTAAAAGAATTTGTTGTTCTTGTACACGTAGCTCAACCATAACTGCACGCAACTTCGTCTAAGTTTTCCGGTTTACGATAGCATAGTTCTCTCTTGCGTCACAAATAAAGTATGCTGATTTATTATCACATGTAACAAGATAAAAAGAGACTATAGATTGACTCTTTTGCTGAAATTCAAAAAATTTAGCCAAAATGGATCCATTAATGTGTCGTATGTGTTTAGCTGATTGGCGTAGGGGGGGGTTCTTTAGTTACTCTTTGTTTGTTTCTGTGTATTTGGTTATTATGATGTAGACTCTTCTTCCCATAGAACGATTGGATCCATCTGCTTTAGCGAAGGTTCCAATAGCGTCACCGTCCGCTCCAAAAAACCTTCTACATCACCATCAGATAAACGCAAATCCTCCATGTTAATTTAATCAGCCTTTCTTAGCATTAAAACCAAGTTATCTAGCTAACTTTGTACCTTTACCTCCAATAATACAGCTGACCCAAACAACGCCTACCAAACAACATAAACACGCCACTATCAAACAATCAAACAACTCAAAAGAGGCATCCATAGAAAGGCAACTTTACACCCCTCGAGAAGAAACC
Organism: Candidatus Bathycorpusculum sp.; assembly: GCA_009778385.1. Taxonomy (GTDB): domain Archaea; phylum Thermoproteota; class Bathyarchaeia; order Bathyarchaeales; family Bathycorpusculaceae; genus Bathycorpusculum. The sequence goes on from WRJX01000062.1 coordinate 12,770, forward strand.
ATCTTTTTCTGGTAAGTTTATATTTTGTCTAATTGATTGGGTAAATATTAAGGGTAGTGTGCTCAGTGACAGAGACTACATATTATGAAGACAAGGTTTACATTCCTAGAGACGTAAGAGAGAAACTTGGGTTGGTTGATGGTGATGTGTTACACATAGAGGTTGTTGAAAGGGGCACTGCCAAGTTAAGTGTTATTCGCAGATGTGGCGCGACTAAAAGAGCGCTTGAAAAACTGGAAAACCCTCCAGATATGGGAACAATTAAAGGTAAGATATCGAGAGAAGAAATCTATAAAGAAGATATTACTTGATACAAATATCTTAGCACACGCTTACAACAAAGCTTCGCCTAATTAAAAAGAAGCTGCTGTCATCGTAAAAAAGGTAATGTAGAGCTAAAGCTAAATACATACATGTGTCTAATGATTGGGATTCGTGGAAGTATCTCACGCGTTTTGTGTTTATTTTGGTTTAAGCATTACGGTGGTAAAGTTGTCTTCTTGTAGGTATGTTTGTGCGACCTCTAATATGTCGGCTGTTGTAACGGTTTTGATTTTGTCGAGGTAGTTGTTGAGGGCTTTTTCGTGGTTGAATTGGATTTCCATGAATGCTAAAATGTCTTGACAATCATCTGGACTATCGATTCCGCGTAGGATGCCGCTTAGAATCAGTTTCTTGTTACGTTCAAGTTCTTCTTCTAAAACTTGCTCTGTGTACAATTTGGTAAACTCGTTAAAAATTAGTTTCCGTGTTTTGTCTACATTTGCGTTTTTAACTGCACAGCTTATGTTTAAGTACCCAAAATCCAAACCCTTGCTATGCGTTGTTGCAACATCATAAGTTAATGCCCTCTTTTCACGAAGCTCAATAAATAAGCGTGAGCTGGCGCCTCCACCTAAAATCATGCTAATTAAGTCAAGTTTATGGGCGTCTTTATTTTTTGTGTTAACTGTTTTTGCGCCTATGTTTAGATATGTTTGAGTGATACCCCTTTTACATTTGGATACTTTTTTGAGTGGTTTGGTAGTTTCCTGTGGATAGGTTTGTTTGGTTATTTTTTGTTGTTGTTTGGGTTCATCTTTATAGTATTTGAGTACATTTTGAACTTGGTCGTCGGAAAGATTGCCCATTAGTATAAGTATCATGTTTTGGGGTTTGTAAGCAGCTGTGTGTATTGCTTCAAGTTGATGTAAGTTTAATTGGTTGAGGGTTTTTGGGTAACCCCCAATAGGCCGGTTAACTGGATGGTCTTTGAAGAGACTTTTAAGCAGTAACTTTTCAATTAATACAGATGGGTCATCGGTCTCCTCTGCAAGTTCATGAAGGATAATTTTACGCTCTGACGCAAACTTTTCCTCATCAAATGAATCATCAAAGAGTAACTCTGAGAGAACCTGTGCTGCCTGCGGTAGGCTCTCAGGTAAAACATCTACAAAACTCATGGTATATTCATGGTCTGTATAAAAATTCAAGCTTCCACCATAACTTTCAATGTTTCTAGATTTTTGTATGCGTTTATCTGAGCCACCTGCAAGCATGTGCTCAAGAAAATGAGCTGAACCAGCTTCAGCTTCAGCTTCACTATTAGAACCATACTCAATTGCAATTGATAGTTGAGCGGTGTTTGCAGAGGGTTTTGGAAGATACAACACTCGCAAACCATTAGGTAGAATGTTTCGTTGCCAAACTAAACTGTTATTCATACAAGAGTCATTTAGTTTGACCCTAAAAAATCTTCAATAAATTATGTGTTGTCTTGTCAAACTTTTTTTAGATCTTAAAATCAGCAAGATTTGATGTGGTGCACATGTTGTCTGTATTGAAATTTTTGATAATCAGAATGACTGAGGGTTAGTTGAACATTTAGTTGCAAGCAAGTTACCGCTAATAATCTTTAAATAATTCTGTTTGCTTAAAAATGTATTCAAATTGGAGGAAAATGAAAATTAAAACCTTTAGAAATAAATCAATTTCTTTGTTTATCATTGTTCTGTTGATATCTTCTGCTTTTTTGATGCTTGCAAATAACGCTGAGGCACAATCTCAAACAGTTAATGTGAAGTCGTTTCTTAGTGTTAGACCTAGTGTGGTGGGTATAGGACAAGAAATATTAATTAACATGTGGATTTCACCTGCGCCTGGCGCACACAGGGTGTATCACAATTTGACTGTAATTATAACAAGCCCTGATGGAAAACAAATTGAATACTTAATGGACACTTATCATTCTGATGGTACAATGTGGATGCCATATGCTTGTGATCAAGTGGGTGAATGGGCTTTCCAAGTTGTATACCCGGGTGAAACTTTCTTGGCCGGAACATATGTTGACGGAAAATACTATGCGCCAGGCGAATCCTTCAACCCAGGAACTCTTGGGTCTATGGGAAGCGCTTACCAGACTTATGCTGGTGATGCTGTTGTTAAACCTTCTTCTTCACCAGTGTTAAAGATAACTGCGCAAGAAGAAACAATTCCATCGTGGACTGAAACACAACCACTAACTGACTACTGGATAAGACCCGTTGATGAAATACACCGCGAATGGTGGCCATATATTGGAAGCTATCCTTGGTTTGGACCTGCTAAAAATGATCCAATGTGGGATATTTTGTATCCTAATACAAACCCAGCAGCTAATTCAGAATACGGCTTTACTCCATGGGTTTTAGGACCTGAATCTGCTCATATTGTCTGGAAACGTGAATACGCGCTAAGTGGTCTTATGGGAGGCGACTATGGTAGTTCATCATACATGGCCGAACTAGCTAAACTCCGTATTATGAAACCAGAAATTATTTTGTTAGGTAAAGCTTACCACAGTTACACAAAAATTGCTGCAAATGGTCCAGGTAGTCAAACATACTGGGAATGTTATGATATACGTACTGGTGAAGTATTCTGGGAAAGACCACTATACCCTGGCGAAACA
>WRJX01000063.1 GCA_009778385.1 Candidatus Bathycorpusculum sp.
CTGTTGCCCCGAGTTCTGAGACCCATCAGGTGCTTTATACTGGTGCTAATGATGGTTCTACTGCGACCGCTGACTTTGGCTACAAATTCGTGAACTGGGTCGATGCAGAGGATAATGAAGTTAGTAATGATGCGTTTTTCGTTCCAGATGTGAACGAGGGTGCGACTTTCTATGCCAACTTTGAAATTAGTACTGTCAAAGTTACATTCCTTCCTGGTGATGCAACTATGGGTTACCTTGTTGATGCAAATGGTGACATAATAAAGACGGATACATCAAAAGCAAGCACTGAAATCGATGTACTAATCGGTACTCAACCCAATCGCGAAGATGTACCTCATCCGTACGCAGTATTCGGTTACAAATTTACTGGCTGGTATTGTGTACAAAATGGAAAAACTTACGAACCTAGTGTTTACACGGATCCAACAGATGTTGAGCTACCAGTAGTGTACGAGGAATTAACCTTTATAGCTCAGTGGACTTTAGTTAATCCTAAGCAGACGTTCCCTGACAAAATCCCCTCAGAAACACACTTTGACCAATGGTGGGACGAATACGGTGTCTTGTGCGTTTCATCTAGCACAACCAAGAACGACAACCAATATGAAGTGTATTTCGCTGACTGGTTCTTTGACGTATTTGGCAGTTGTACAATCTCTTTTGGATCCAATGATAAAAAGATTGACTATGCAATCAAATTCTACGTTGATGTTGAGGATGACCAAATACATGCTGAGGTAATTACAAACGTTCCAAACACAGATGTCAGTAACGTGCCTGGAGTTGCTAGTAAACAGCTTGTAGATAGGGAAGGCAGCAAGTCTTCTCTTAAAAAGACAGGTGAGCAGTTCGGTGAGTTGTATGGTTTTGTGTTTCCTAACCTCTTTGGGTCTGGCGCAAAACTAGCATGGCTCTCGTAATGGATAAGACTCTTAGAGTCTATCCCCCAACAACTTTTTTTATTGAACTGAAAATATTTTATGAAGTTTGAGAGAACAAAGAGAAGACAGGCTAGTATTATGGTTCTGTTTAAGGTCGTAAAAACTTTATTAGTGTTAAGTGAGCTTTTTCTCTTTAGTGTTTAAATATGAACTCTCAAAATCTAAGCGATTTTGAGGAAGGCTCCAGACTCAAACAGGTGAATCCCACCCTCAGATTGCACGTTTCTTTATTTCTTTTGTGGGGTAGTTGCCAACTAGAGTATACTTTAGTTTACTCTCCAATTGTTTTGTAATTTGTGTTATATTTTCTTGTTCTATTTTGGATTGACTCGATGCAAAACCGAATTGTGAAGTTTTCAGATATAATTTTAAGTTCTTTACTTTTTGTTCTAGACGTTAAGATAGTTATAAAATAGTTTTCTGAATTTTGGTCGCTAAAAATAATAAACGGAATTTCTATTGTGTTGATAACGAGCGTTTTCTTTTGTCTGAACCAAATTTTCATTGGCATATTAACCATGGCTTTTCTAAACAGAGAATTTTTTTATGGGAAACGCTTTGTCGATTTTTGATTGGAGCAAAATTTCGTCTCCATGCTTGAAATCATCAGGCACTATTACGTTTTGCTCATTTTCCCCAAGTGTATGGACGCTTTTTTTGGTTATGCCGCTCAAATGCTCAGCTAACTTTGAAACATCGTTTTTTCTTACTATTGTGAATTAAAAAATATGTAATACTTGTCGCTTTCTGTTTGATAGTATCATAACTTTCTTTGTATTCTTGATAAGTCATAGATACCGCCTAAATATCAGGTAGTTTCCAGCCTTCTTTTTTCTTTTGTTTTATCATTTCTTTTACGTCTGTTTGGTCTAGTGCGTATTCTACGTGTTCGCATGTTGAGGATTCGTGGTAGTCGCATTGTACGCCTTTGGGTGTGAATGTTACGTGGACTATTCGGTTTCCAGGTATTTTTCGGTCTAGGATTTTGCAGCCTGTGTCGTCGGCGTTTACGCGTTCGTATCTGGGTAGTTTTGGTTCTGTGGGTTGTTGTGGGAGGGGGTTTCTGTCTATGTATTCTCTTATGGCTTGTTTTGCAACTTCAGCTCTGGATGTGAAGCCTTTGTGTCCTATGTATTGGTCCATTTCTTCTGTTAGGCTTTCAGGTATTCTTAGGGAGACGTGTTCTGATTTTTTGTTATCTTCTGACATCTAAGGGCACTTTGTGTCATGTGTGACGTATATGTTATTTTAAACTTTTGTGTGGAAATTATGGTTTTTAACGTATTTTTATCATGTCATTTGTGAGTCATATATGATACAAATTTTTAAATATTAAAACGTGTCAAATATGCATCATTGGTGACACGCTTGGTTGGTTATGTAAGTTTACGACTACCCCACAACGTAACAGAAAAAATAGACCGCCTAACAGGCAAATACGGCTACTCAAGCAGAGCAGACGTAACAAACGACGCCCTACGAGACCTCTTCGAAAAATACCCCGAAACAAAAACAACAACAACCACAACACCGGAGGCCTCCATATAACGCTAAACTATCAAGAGCAAAAAGACCTCAAAACACCCCTAAAAGAGCTAACCACCCTAAGTGACCCCCTTAACCACACAGTTAAGACACCCACCCTCAAATGCAAACAAGACAAAACGCCAAAAAAGAAGGCTACAATGTAAATGCCAAGCAACCATGACACCTACACACATTACAACCCCGACCGATACTGTGGCAACTGCGAAAATGAACACGGTTACCTACGACACGTAACACCCAAAACAGACAAAACAAACCAGACAGAGGTTTCACCGTGAGCCACTACGAACGCAAAACAACTAACATGGTGCGCAGCTACCAACTTTTTAGCGCCTTTTGCAACAAATGCAAACACCTAACCACAGATAAGGCACACTGTGAAACCTGCAAAATAGCGGCCCCATCTGAATTCAAAGAAAAAAAGAAGAGTGCAACACCATAACCCCCACAAAACAGACTCCAAAGAAACCTAAACAAACAGAAAAGACAAAACAGCTCTACAGGTCACCAGCAGGTAATGAGGAAAAATGTTTTTCAGAATTGGGGGACGTGTGGGTATGAAGACGTTAACGGCTGTTCTTGTATATGATGTGGTGTATTACCTTTTTTGCGAAAACTGTACCCACCGAAAAACAAAAAACGGCAGTACATCATGTGAAAATTGCAAGTTAACTGCCTCAAATCAACACGTGGAGGTCCGAAACCATGGCGGAGCCTAAACTTCCACAGTGGGCCCATGAATTAAAATCAGACATACAGGGCCTACTTAGTGAAGAGTACCAACGGGCAGCTAGGTGGAAAATAGACGACGAGGACTGTCTAATTCTGGATTTTCCTGCTATACATCTATCAGATTTGGATTTTAAATCCGGCCTAACTTGCGCCCTACGCGAATTCCACGGTTTACTCCACAAAAACTACACCACACTTCAAACAGAGCTAATCTTTCCCCGCCCCCCTACCCCAGGTCCAACAGGGGTGGTTTCTAGTTATCCAGCAGTACAAAAAGTTGGTAACACCACAACAACAGCAATTAGAGAATATGAAAAAGGTAAAATCGAGGTGAAAAACATGAACAACAACTTGACAATGGAGGCTTACCTCCAAAAAAACAACAACCTGTATGTATCTAAGACCAATAGTCATGTAGGGGATATTTTCCGTGTTGTGTCTCCTTTCTATTTTGAAGAGCAAGAATTCAAAGGTGAGAAGAAAACCAGCTGCTTTATCGACGTAGAAAAAGAGCCCAGCCGCGAAAAGATGAAAATCCGATTAAACAAAGAAAACGCCGCAAATCTAGTTGGCATATTTACCACTGACGGAAACAAATGGATTGGACAACGCGTACGCATCTTAAAACTGCAACGCTACAACATAGGAGAGGGCTTTATTTATGCACCCACATAAACCCACACCCTTCCTTACTCGTTTAACTTTCAAAGGAGACTGCCCGTAAATGCCGCTCTCTGATTTACCCATAGAAATGCAGCAACACATTTGGGCTGTAGCCACCCACGGTAAACATGTGCCCTCACCAAACACTTACAACCTAACTGACCTACTGCACTGCATACGTAAGGCAGGGTTTAAACGTAAACTATGCAAACCCCTAAGCTTAGAGTCAGCATACAACATTTTCAGAGGAAAAATCTATGACACCAAATGCTCATCCTGCTTTACCGATAACCAAAAACGTGTAACATACCGCTGCGAACGCATTCCACATAGCATAACAGGCCTATACGATTTTATAACCTCTGACAACCCACCTGTTCTAACTGACTTAAAAACTACTAAAAACGTGTACTTCACAAACGAGGCTATTTTTGAATATCAAAAACAGGTAAGACTCTATGCATGGAACGCCTCCGTGGCCCATGCACAAATAATCTACATGGACTTCGGCGATGCTGAAATATTTCCGGTAAAAATTTACAGTGATGAAAAACCGTTAATGCGTGAAATAGAACAGCAAGCCGTTGCCTTATACATAGCAGAAAAAAACGGGTATCCCCCATGTCCACAGTATAGTGGATTGTGTAGTAAATGCGAGTATAAAATTGAATGCGAGGCTTACTCACAATGACCTCGCCGCAGGTTTTTTCTAAAAAGGCAAGTGATCTTAAAGTCACTTTTTGTATTCTATGCAAAAAAACCCTGATTTACAACAACGAAAAATACTGCCTTAACTGCCTTAAAACGTTAAAGGACAAACAGGGAAAAATACAAAAACCCTGCCTAAACTGCAAAACCACCACCATAGACGTAGGCGTATACAATTACAATCAACAATACTGTTCATACTGCCAGGAATTAATTCTTCAAGAGGAAAACTGGCAAGAAAAACTAAGCCAACAACAAAAATACAACTAACTAAAGAAGAGAGGACCGTTTCTATGAGTTGGCTTAACACACCCCACCACCCTGTAGTAGATGTAGACACTTTAGATGTATACTACTACCCTGCATTAGGTAGCAAAGAATGCATTCATTGTCGGAGGTGTGGAAACAGACTATGACTGTTTGTAGCCTCTGCACAAGAGTAATCCCTGACACCATACCACCTCCCATAGATGGTCTATGTACAACATGTCATGATAATGCTCAGCGTAGGATATTATTTGAAAGTTTCAAAGTCTGCAAACTATGCAACGCCCACATAGCAGACCAGTATAACCAGGAAACCAGATCAGCCTATGAGGCATACATAGAAGACGGCCTATGCCCCACATGCAGAAAAAATCCGCCGCCTCCAAACAAAATAAACACCAACCCCACTCAAGGAGAGCAAAGAACACCTAAAGACATAGAAATACTAACACAATACTGCCTAACTCAAACAACAGAATTCTTCACAGACCAATACGAAACCACATGCCTCTATATGAACAAACAATGCACCAAACAAGGTGACGCATGTTACACCTGTGAAAACAATCCAGACCCCGAGCACATACCAAATAACGCCTGCACATGGCACTACATTCAACCCACACAAAATAAAGACTTCAAACACTGGCTAAGCCACCTAATGTATGACTACGAAGAAAAATTTGTATCCTCCGAAAACATAACCACCGTAGTAAGCATACTAAGCGGCAAATGCCTAAGCCAAGGCAAACGCCACAACCTTGCAAACCGCATAGCATACAAAGACAACCACATCTGGCTAGATATGGCAGACGAATTCTGGCGCACCATAAAAATCTCAAGAGAAAACTGGGAAATCGTCAAACACTCCCCCATACTTTTCCGACGATACAAACATCAAAAAGCACTAGTCACCCCCGTTAAACCTAAAACTTTAACTGAAGCAAGAGAATATGCAAACAAACTTTTTAACCACCTAAACATTTCAGAAGAACACCGCCTAATCTTTCTCTGCACCACAATAAGCTACCTTATCCCCAACATCCCCCACCCCATACTGGTAACACATGGACCACAAGGGTCTGCAAAATCCACATTATTCAAACTAATTCGACGACTAGTAGATCCCTCAAAAATTGAACTATTAACCCTACCACACAAAATAGACGAAATAGCACAACAACTTGACCATCATTGCGTAGCGTTCTATGACAACTTGAACTATCTATCTCAAGAGGTAAGTGACACATTCTGCAGAGCCGTCACAGGAGCAGGCTTTTCAAAACGCGAACTATACACAAACGACGACGACATAATCTTCAACATAAAACGATGCATAGGCTTTAACGGTATTAACCAAGTAGCTGAAAAAGGCGACCTACTTGACCGCTCAATACTTGTAGAGCTAACCCCTATAGAGCAACGAAAGACAGAGTCTGAGGTTGATGCAGCTTTTGAGAAAGACCAAGCTCAAATTTTAGGCGGCATGCTAACAATACTCTCAGAGGCAATACGCCTCTATGACACTGTGCAAGTAGTTAATTATCAGCGTTTAGCTGATTTCCACCGTTGGGGCTGCGCTATAACTGAGGCTCTTGGATTTTCAAGTGAAGACTTTACAAAAACCTACAACACTAAAGTCGACAACCAAGTCGACGAAACACTAAACAATGACAATGTAGGCCTTACCTTTCTAAGCTATTTCACTAAATATTTTAAGGAAAACGGAAAAAACTCAAACTGGGAAGGAACTCCAACAGAACTACTAAATACTCTAAAAACAGAAGCAGAAAACCTACTACGTATACCAACAAATCAAAAAGCCGTATGGCCTCAAGAGGTAAAATCATTTGGAAAACGCTTCACACCCCTATTTCCAGCATTAAACAAAAAGGGATTTTGCATTCGCCAAAACAAAGGTGGACTACGTTTAATTTTCATCTGCTTAGGAACACAAACAAAACTTTCCAGCTATACTTCTTCACACTTGGGCGTTCTGGGCGTTTCGGGCATGTCTTGCGGAACTTTTTCCGGAAGGGGGGAAGAGTATAATATAGAGAGAGTAGAGGAAAAACTTCCGGAAGTAACGCCCAACACGCCCGACATGCCCACCTTCTCTTTTGTGGACTCTAAGGGTCGCCAACCTACGTGTTGTTTTTGTGGGGGATTAATTGAGGATTGGCATTGGGTTGAAGGTCCTCTAAGTTTTGAAAATCCCGCTCATGAGGTATGTTACCGGTTGGAGGTTGAGAAGAAACAACAGGGGGCTGTGGTGTGACAAATCTTCCTCGATGCTGCATATGTGGCCATTCAACCACCAGGTATAGCCAGAAACATGGCGCATGGATATGTTCCGATTGTCATAGAGAAGCTAAAGGAGAGACGCCCCATGATTGAGACATGTTTTTTCTGTCACACTGAGGTGGTGCTTTCAGAGCGTATGACAGGGGACTTATCTCAATGGCGAGCAGCTCACAGAATATGTTATCGACATACTGAACGTAAAGAAGCTGCAAAACCTGCACCAACAATCTACCAATTTTACACGGCTAAGTCAGAGATGGTATGTAAACAGTGTGAAAAACATTCAGAAACCTATGTCATACTTCACACTCCAGACACTACAGTACTGGTGGGTCGACGTGAAGAACACCTCTGTGCTGCATGCTTTACCAAGCGACAGCGGTTGTTGGATAATGCCCAGTGGATCCAAATAACAAAAAATGAAAATGATAAGGGAGACTTGAAAAATTGAGGGAGGATAATTGTGTTTTTACATGTATTGCTTGTGAATGTGATGATTGTGTATGCCTATGGGGGTTGTTGTGGTAGTGGTAGTTTGTATTGTGGGGACGATAAATGTCGTTGTTATAGTGGATGTAGTAAAAATCGGTAGACTTCTAAGTGAATAGATTTTTGTTGTCTATTAATCCCATGTTAGTAAGATTTAATAGTTTGTGTACTGATGTCAAGTGTATTTATGTTGTACTGGTCTGGGGCAGTTTTGGGTATGAAAATGTTTGATAGACGGTTTTTTATATTTTTGTGTTGCGCTAATGTAGTTTTTTCTGTTTGCATTTTAGGTGTATTGTATGTTAACCGGTTTACTTTACTGGAGCTGCATTGGACGTTTTGGTTTTTAGCTGCATATGGATTTGTTGTTACACCCTTTCTTATCTTCCGTTTAATAAGTGCTTACTTATACAAGCCATTACCTGATAGAAATTATCGACCTAAAGTAAGCGTTATTGTACCCTGTTATAATGATGCAAAAGGCATTTTTGATACTATTGACTCTATTTTGAAGTCGGATTATCCTAAGGACCTGTTGGAGCTTGTGGTAGTGGATGATGCAAGTGTAGATGGTTCTTGGGATGCGATTCAAAGTCATAAAGGTGTTTTTACGGCTATTAAATTACCTCGAAATGTAGGTAAACGTCATGCCATGAGTGCAGGCATTAAACAGGCAAAAGGGGATATTTTTGTTTGCGTTGACAGTGACACAATTGTCAAAGTTGACGCGATTAAAAATATTGTGCAACCCTTAGTTGATAAGAGGGTTTATTGCGTGTGTGGCAATGCTGAGGTATTAAACGGTGGTGGTTCTGTTTTAGCTCGTTTTCAGAAGGTTTGGTATAATGAGTCTTTTCGTATTCGTAAAGGGGTGGAGAGTTTGTTTGGGGTTGTGTTTTGTTGTAGTGGTGTATTGGCAGCTTATCGTGCTGATAAGTTAAAGGAAGTTTTGCCTGATTTTTTGGGTGAGCGTTTTTTGGGTGTGGAAGTGCGGTCTGGTGATGATAGACGTTTGACTAATTTAATGCTTAAGCTCGGAGGTCGTTCAGTGTTTCAGTCGAGCGCGGTGGCTTACACGGTTGCGCCTAATACTGTTAGGCGATTTGTTAAGCAGCAGGTGCGTTGGGGTCGAGGATCTTTACGTGGTATGTTGTTTGCGTTGACGTTTTTTCATAATAGGTCTTTTAGGCAAGGGGTTGCTGTTTTATTTGACGGTCTTTGCGACTTTTATGTCTCCGTTTGCGTTGGTACTTAGCACGGTTGGTTTGGGTTTGCTTGGTCATTGGTCTGCTGTTGCTGGTTACTTTTTGGGGTTAGGGTTAGTTGCATTTTTATTTGCGTTAACTGATCGTTTGCTTGTACCTGGATTTTCGTTGGAGGATGTTTTGTTTAGGGTAGGTTTTTTTGTTGTTATGTTCGGGTTAACATTTGTTTACGTATATGCATGGGTTACTTCAGCCAAAAACACATGGGGAACTAGATAGTTATGCCTATGGGGGTCTACTTAAATAGAAAAGCTATAGTCTTCACCTTAAAGTCTGTCACTATTGAACCACCAGACACAGTATAAGAATACGATTGTAAACCCTCTATAGCAATATCAATTGCCTGCTCCATTGAAACATTTATCGATGTATCACCAATTGTATAAAGTTTCCTTGTATCAATCACCGAATATAAGAGACCATTGTCATAAAAAGTAATGTCTAACTTGGTATATGCTACGCCATTAATCATGTTTTCCCACTTGAAATTTGTGAAATAATCCTCCCCAAAAACGCGTGAGTCTATAGTTAGTTTAGTGTTTTCTTGGGTTATTGTGGAATTTTTAGTTAAGTCAACATTGTCTAACATTTGTATTAGGTTGTTTGAATCAATGGTAGTGTAGGATTGGTATGCTTTAAGAAAGTCTGTCACGGCATCATACAAGTCAGTGTATGGTTTGCTTGTGATAGCTTGTCCCTCCAACAGATAAAGTCCACACCCCGTTATTACACCGTTTTCAATGCTAAAGCTAAGGGTTAGTTCACTATTTTCTGAACTTAGACTATATGATAAATCTTCTACTTTATACCACTCTGGACGAGGTACATCGATTAGTGTTGTATCTATTTTGAGGGTGATTGTGTATTTTGATATGTCAATGTTGCGGGATAATACTTTTTCCATAAAGTCCATAGCTTTCTCTTGATTAATAGTCTGACCTGCAATTGTAGCAGCAGGAAACACTGCTAAAGAAGCTACAAGAAGCAAAGCAAACAAGACTACAAATTTTTTCATCAACTGTTTTTTCAGTCATATTCCTCCTAAGGCAATGTTAAATACTTATTTCCCCACACTACCAGCCAATCGTTTTAGGTAACTGCTACTAAAATAGACTCCATAAGTACCCTGAGACGCTAAATCTAACACGTCAATTGATGATTTACCTGAACACATGTAGTACCAGTATAGTTCAGCAATGCAACCAAAGTCTTTGTTGGCGTTCATTTTCCACTCATATTGAGGTGAACCCACTTGGATACCAGGAACAGAAGGATCAGGGGTTATTGTACCGTTTGGCCATTGTATATGAAAATTATACTTATCTTTCCAACCTAAGTAAACTTGGCTACCAGTACCACCATAATACCCCATGCTGAGATTATGTGTAAAACTGTAAGGCAGACCACTGCCGGGGTAATCCTGTGCTGTTTGGCAATGCCATATAAAAGTAACAATATTTATCGAGGAAGTATAGGGGTAAATTTCATAATCTAATATAGTGCCGTTATTACAAGTAACAAGTCCCGGATGTAAATTGTCGTTTGGGTCTGGCAGGACTGTTCGGTGTCCTTTCGAGTAAACTACTGCTTTATCAAAAGTTTGTAGTGTACCAAGATTGCTTTTATAACCGCGCTATTTGTATAGCTAGAATTAGCCACCGGATAGCAAGTATATGAAGGACGACTATTGAGTAGGTTTGTTATGTATTGGGCGGTGCTTACGGATAGCGACACTTCATTTGCAGTATCCAATCCAAGTTCAAACCACACATGAATATCTATCTTAACGATCCCTTCTTTCGCGGGTGCCTCTTGGAATCTGGCGAGTTTTAGAGACCCGATTCTTGATCATTTGATCCATCAATTCATCAAAATGCTTCATTGCTTCTGAAAAAACCCCCTGCAGTGACTTTTTTTTCACAGGATCAAATTGAGCTTCATAAAAGTGCGCTGCCGCCTCTATGAATACATTACGGGGATTTTGTAGCCAATAACTCAGCTTGTGCCCATAGCCTATTTGTTTAGTCTCCCTGCGATCCGCAAGGGTTCTTCTGACGCCACGAACAATGGAAAGCCCACTATATATATATCGGATACCGATGATAACGATGATGAGTCCAATGATGAGTCTAATGTATCATAGATATTAGTAAATAAAGTGTTATAGATATCATAATTATCGCCAAACCATGCTTCAGCCTTTAAAAACACCTTCGGATCTACAGAAAAGTCTGTACTACCCCCAGCGGCGCTCCGCTCTTTGTGCAGGTCTTTGGCTGCCTCTGCTAGTTTTGTATGAAAGTCCTCCACTAATAACGTTCTAAACGTAGAATCATTTGCTACGAACGATTTTGAGTGATTATCCCAAGGGCCTGAATTAAAATCAATACGATGCCCACATTCATGGAAAAATGTTTCGCCGTCACGTACAACTATCTTGCCATCACGTATAAGCATCTCACCAGAGTCTCTATCATAGTGCATATATATCTTATCATCTGAGTCGTAACACGCATCGGGGCATTTCGGTTTCATATTGAGAGGTAATTTGCCTGTGGCGACAGCAGTGTTGGGCTTAGTAATTATAAGTAATACCCTTGCTTCCAATGTTGCTTCTTTGAAACGGGATCTAAGGTTTTGTTTGTAGTACCACCGATCGTCAGTAACAGGTGTTCTTTGCAAAGCATTAGAGATAGCGTATAACAGGTTAAAAATATCAGGTGCTACACTTAGGATATCATCAGCATCAGGAAGAGCGCGTAACATTAGATCAAAGTTATAAAGCAACGCTCTTTCCAACTCTTCTTTGTTCAGAAATTTAAAGCCTACATGTGTATCCCCTTTTTTATCTAATATTAAATGGCCACCCTCCATCGCAAAATAAGCAACCTCATTATAGGTTATCAGGGTCTTTGGGTCGATCAGATCGTAAAGACCAGTGACAATTGTATCATCGTTTGCAATTTTAAAAATATGAATAGGACTCCCTAACAGGTCAGTAATAACGGCCTCCCATTTGGGCGTAAAAGTTTTTCGTATCTTTTCGGGCGTTAAGATCTCAGGTTCGCTTTTTTGAGTAGTCTCTGTTGACTCTTGTCTCTGCACTGGCATATGCTCCGCGTCCACACCAACAAGAGACACTGACTCGACACCATGAAGCGCCCCAGAAGCAAAGGCCGCTCCATCTCGATCACTAAGCATCTCATGTGCCGTATCCTTAAATACACTATCCCCAGGCGCATGAACATGACCCAAAGCCTGTTCCCGCACATGCGCAAGCTCATGACCCAAAATACCCAACCCCTCATAAGTATCTGGACGAAACTCACCCGGCGCAAAGCGAATCACACTACCTTGTGCGGTGGCACGTGCACCCATTTTTGAAACTTCCAAAGACTCCCGCAACGATAACTTGCTCGCGTCTATGCCAAAACTATCATGGATGTTTTTTGCCAGTTTACCCGATATCCCAAGCGGCGTTCCGGAATAGGGATCACCTTGTGAAATGAGTGCGGCCTCACGTAACCCTTTTCCTTGCAACGGCATGCTCTTCGCACCTGCATTAGCAGACAAAAACGGCGAAACCGCAAAATTGTAGCCAAAACCATTTTCCATTTTGACCCCTGTTTTACTATCAAGAGCTTCCCCACCACTTGAACTACCTAACTTACCTATTAACGGTCCAATTTCAGGCTTTTCTGATGAGGTTGTGGGGTCGTGTATACTTATGTTACTAAGATTGTATGTGTTGCGTCCAATATGTTCTACTTCCACACCGTTAAAACCAGCTTGACGTTGAGGCTCAAATAACTCTGAAACATCAAAACTACTACAATTACTATTGTTATCTGATTTTTTATCAGGCTGCTTTGGTTTTTCATAGGTACTCAAAGTCACCTTACCCCTAACACGCCAACACCTATAGAAATACACAAGAGTCTATTAATTGTTTGCAAACTAAGCGACTTATCTTCAGAGTTATACAAAAATTAGATTTCCAATTCCAAATCAAAAAGAGTCTTTAATCTAACACTTTTTCCACATGTTTTGATGGTATTTCAGGTGGAAAACAAAAAATAAACATAGAAAACGGAAACAGTAACGCCTAAAAGTTTTGATGATTGCTTGCATATTGCTTGTTCTTTAGTTCATGACTGTACATACATAGTTTCATGGAATTTTAGACGTATTGTTAATATGCGGACTATAAAAGGAGTTAAATTAGTTGCCGCACAAACCGGAATGGACTTGTTACCATGATACGCACACCGTCATACCTTATGGGAGGTAAAGAGGAGTGAAAACTAGACTTAAAATAAGTGCAAACTTTACTATTGATGACATTCATGCAATAAGGTACTATAATTATAAGGTAACTAAAGATTTACCTATGAAAGATAGAATAAGGTATTACAACGACTCTGATTTTAGAAAAGAAATTGAGACACGTTATTTAAAACGTCAAAATTGCATAACATCAGAAATAAAATAATAAGGCAGAATCCCTAAACTTTTTCCATACAAGGGCAACGTTACCGATACAGCCGCTGCACCTGTTGCAGAACGCCCCGAACTACAACCGATAATATTGACCTTAATGTAAAAAACCGCCATTACGAAATCACCCACCTAAAAATACCTTCAAAGTAGAGGTATACCAAGGGGAGGTCGCCGTGTTACAGTTACGGTGTCATAGAAGTCTATCCCTTTGGGCAGATTTTGTGAGGTATAGTAATTGTTAGTGTTCTTTTGAAGCGTTTCATGCGCTGGACCATCAGCAAGTACTGATATAAGGTCAAAACTTTTCTCCTCGCCGGTCTGTCCTATTTGTGTATAATGCTCCCATCGCCCAGAGTCATTTATTGTTTCAACCTCATGTACAAAGTACATGCCATCCACCCAAACGAGTATCCACATATGTTGTCCATCGGGGATATTTTGTGAAGTACCACGAACCCATTCATACATACTGACTTGGGCATTATTAGCGGGAAAGGTGATAGTTACATCTGTTTTGGCGGACGTTGGGGTGGTAGCTGTGGGTTCGCTAGAAGAAGGCGGAGTAGACGTTGGTGTTGATGTGGTAAGTCCTGTAGGGTAAGCACCTCTACTAACTATTATTTTATCCTTTTCTGTTGCGCCCTCGGGTGGAAAAACTGAAAATTGACTGTTGTTTGCAATGTCGTTTTGTGCAGCTTTGTTAGCAAATACAACAATGATCTCAAATGGTTTTCCGTCATCGTTTTCATTGCCAAAGTGAACGTTACATGTCCAAGTACCGTTTTTATAAAGCGTAGGCAAATCCTGAGGGTAATATAGATTGCCAGAACGGATTGCAATCAAGAGTGTGTAATTTTCGGGGATATTTGCATATGTACCTGTAATTAGCTCGTCAACACTCACTGTTGCACCATCCTTTAGGCTGGTAATGGATACAGATGCTCTATTTGTGTACCAACAAAAAATGATTACTAAAAGCGCAATTACAAACGCAATAACCAGTTTTTTCCAATGTCTTTTTAAAAAAAGTATTATTTTACCTGATAATTCCTTGGTCAATATTTCCTTTTTGATAAACGTAAGTAAACCAAGAATTATACCTTCCGAGACCACTTTAATTCACAGTTACATATGTTTGCTGTTCGTGTACAAATATTTTTGGTTTTACGTCTTTGCACATTCAAAAAGAATAAAAAGGTGGATTGGGGTGCTTATTTTTGTTTCTTTTTGGTTATCAATACGCCAGTTGTTGCGACTGTTATAGTTGTCACAATAGCTATGCCTATGATTAGCATGTTTTGATTTTGTGGTATTGCGGTAGAGTCAGTGTTTGAAGGTTGTAGTACTGTATCATCTATAATGCCGCCATAGCCTAATGGTTGACAGAAAAAGACATCTCCAGAACCAGCCCAGACATAAACTGAAAGTGCCCAGACATTTCCAGGATAGAGTTCTTCAAGAGGCAGCTGAACACTATAGTATGGATACAAAACACAAGTTGTCTCATAAGGAAAAGCGCTTAATTTGCTACTTATAAGGTCTTTAACGACCTTAAAGCCACTTATGTCCACAGTTTGCGGGTTATCAGCTGTACCCGCTAACCCTTTATATGAATAGGTTTCAATGTATTTCAAAGCCAAATTAACAGCTTGCTCATGTGTTATACTTACGTCAGGGTTACCAATTTCAAAAAGCCCTCGATTATCCATAAAACCGTTGAAGATATCATTGTCAAAACCAATTGATAATGTGGTATAGTCTACATTATTTATCGTTATAGTCCACATAAACTGTGTTCGAATTGTTTCTAAATCAAGGTGTATGTTTGATATTTGTAATTTAATATCACCTGAGGTTGCAGTCATGTTTTTAGTGCTATCGGCATTGGATAAAGTGTTTAACATATCTGTTAATTTTTCGCCAGTGAATGTTTGATAGTTTTCTATAAAAATTTTTGCGACATTGACCAAGTTTTTGTCAGAATTGTATTGAGATACTGGTTCAGTTGGAGACATCATAAGGCAATATGTTAAAATATTGTCTTGAAAACTGCACGATGCAATTAACGTGTTTTCGTTAGATTTCAGAGTGTAGTCAAAGGTTTCTCTGTCGTAAGAATCCCATTCTGACGGCGGACCATTTATGTGGTTAGTCAGCGTAATGTCGTATTTTGTGGTATCAAAGGGAATTACGTTTGTTACAAATGATAAGGCTTTTTCTTGATTTGATTTTGAGGTTGCTGCATAAGTGGCGGGTAATGCTGCAAAAGAGCATATTAGTGCTGCAAGCAAAAGAATTGTTGAAAACTTTTTGATATACCTCATTTTTCATTCCGCTCCTCTATGGTATCCCTAAACCTTTGCCATTACCATAAACAACCTAAAAAGAGTAAGATTTAAAGATAAAAAATTGTTGGTATAGCAGTATAACTTTTCGTTAACTATATAACTAGCGGTGTGTATTTGTGTTGTGGTGTTTGTATTGCCTAATCCTGTGTCGAATGA
>WRJX01000064.1 GCA_009778385.1 Candidatus Bathycorpusculum sp.
GTAGTCAAACATACTGGGAATGTTATGATATACGTACTGGTGAAGTATTCTGGGAAAGACCACTATACCCTGGCGAAACAGCACCTAACCTTATTGCTTGGACCAGTGGGCAAGTTCGAGTTATAGGTGGTCAAGAAAAACCATCTTCACCAGAGCTTATGTCAATAAGCAATGGCTACTTGAGAAAATATGATCCATTTACTGGAGCCATGATAGCTAATGTTTCTATCGCTCCTATGACTGGTGCTGGTGGAACTTATTACATGAATGAGTATGTATTAGGCGTACAAAACCTTGGCAACGACGTTCCTGTAGACGAAAGATACCGATTAATCAACTGGACTACATCAGGCACATCAGCAAACTTTACTGAAAGAATAATAGGCAATGTGTCATACGCAAGAAGTTCTTTACCTAGTACGCAATTGACTGACTGGAACATGGGGATAGGAGCTGTAATAGCTAGTGTCAACATCGGTGGACTCTATGTTGGGCAAAATATATCTGGTATTGACTTGTACACTGGTAGAACGCTTTGGACTAAGTATATCGAGGAACCACAATATAGTACATCAGCTTGTGTAGCAGATCATGGAAAACTGGCTGTACTCAGTGCTAATGGTTATTTCTTATGCTTTAATTTAAGAACAGGTGACCAAATGTGGAAAACTAGAACTCTTAACTCTCCATGGGATGCAACTGGTTTTGGAGCTTACGCTGTCCTTACAGCTTATGGCCAATTCTACTGGAGTGCTCAATCAGCAATGTATGCAATTGACTGGAATACAGGCGAAATTAATTGGACGTATGAAAAAGAATCGCCACCATTTGAAACTCCATATACTGGCAGTGGCGGACAGCCAGTTTGGGGAATAATGAATGCTGCAATAATTGCGGATGAAAAAATATACATATACCTTAGTGAACACACACCAGAAACTCCATTCTATAGAGGGCAACCAATGGTATGCATTAATGCCATTACCGGCGAAGAAGTATGGTCCGTAGCAATTCGCGGTAACAGCGATGCTAGGCGTACAGAATTGCAATTAGCGATAGCAGATGGATATGTAACAATGGGAGCACTAGATGGATATATGTACGTTTTTGGCAAGGGTCAAAGTGAAACTACAGTTTCAGCATCGCAGGCACCTTTGGCGTTAGGTCAGAAGGCTCTTGTAACTGGCACTGTTTTTGATTTGTCCCCTGCTCAAATTGGTGTTCCGTGTGTTTCTAAAGAATCAGTGGCTGCACAGATGGAACAAATACACGTAGGCGCACCCGTCGGTGGCGCTCTTAGTGGTGTTATGATGGCTGATGGTACTTATGGCGGTGTTATGCTGGTTGGCGTTCCTGTATCTCTTGACGTGCTTGATCCAGAGGGTAACTCTTACAACATAGGCATGGTTACTTCTGATGGCTATAGCGGTACTTTTGCGTTTGACGGTTGGACTCCAGATGTTGCAGGATTATACACTATTACAGCTACTTTCATGGGTGATGAATCATATGGCAGCTCATTTGCAACTACATATTTAACGGTCGCTGAAGGTTCAAACACTAATACTGATAATGCTAATAATACTGATAACGGTACAGTAGTAACAATTGTTATGGGTATAGCTATAATCATTGCAATCGCAATTGTTGGCTTGTTGATCTTAAGAAAAAAACCCTAATTTTCTTCCTTTCTCTTTTTATTTTTCAATAAACCTCTTGCATGTATTGATAAAAAAATAGATGTAAAACTTTTCAACAAGCAAATTTTAACCCCTAAAACAAATAACAACATATAAGCTTAAACAACAAAATACCCAAAACTACACATTCGGTGCAACCCTGGAACCGCAGAAACATTGAAACTCTGCGTAGCATGACACGCCCTTGTTATGGTGTTAATTTGGTATTAATGTGGAGTTAATGTGGATTTAATGTGGAAATATGGCTATATTGTGTTTTTTGAATTTTTTTTTTTGATTGGTGATATAAAATGTTGAAACACAATATTTCAAAAAGTAAACAGGCAATTGCGGTAATTACATTATTGTTTATAGTTAGTATGTTGTTTAGTTTGCTGCAGGTTCCGGTTTTTGCAGCGGATAAACCAACACGGATACCCGTTGGAGGCTCATCGGGTACAACATTAGAAGAAGCTATTAGCATAGCAAATAGCATGGATTCTGCTATTATTGAAATTATAGCTGACATACAAGTAACAAGCAGTATCATCATCACCTCAGATATAACAATTATTGGTGTCGATGGTGCGCATATCGTTTCAAACTGCATTATTAAGGTGCAAGACGGAGGCAGACTCACCCTGGGTGATGGTACGACTGAAAATACTTTGACAATTTTAGGCGCTGTAAGTGTCACAAACGGAATGATTAATGTTAAAGACGGTATTATACTGAAAAGCGGTGGCTATGCATTATATTTAAGCGGCCCAAACGCCGTCGGCATGATAAGCGGTGGGCGCTTTGAAGGGGCCACAGGGGCCTTAAGCCTTAATGGAGGCGCTAAGATAAGTGAAATCAGCGGCGGAATATTCTATGGCACACAAGAAACAGTCTATTTAACTGATGACAATACAAGGATTGAAAAAATCTCCGGTGGAAAATTCTATCAAACAGACCCCGATATAACTCTCCATGGACAGACCATTTTTGTACAAAATAATGCTGCTATCGGTGAGATTTCTGGTGGCTACTTTGAGGCTGTCCGCAACAGCGCCATACTTATAATCCGCGGCGCATGGGTCGAGAAAATTAGCGGAGGCGAATTTGTAGCTACACGTCGCGGTACACAACAGGATGGGAATGCTCCAGACCCCTGGAATTCTGTGCTTCGTATTGAGTCTGAACATAACGTTAAAACTGGTGTTGGTACAATTTCTGGAGGACTTTTCCATGGCGGCGCACGCTTTGGCATACTGGTGATAAATTATTTCTCATCTACTACCGGCGCTCGTATTGATGTCATTAGTGGCGGCGACATTCAAGGAGCTGGTGTTGGCCTACAAGTTGACGTGGGCTGTGATGTTGGTGAGATTTCCGGCGGAATCATAACCGGAAGCCAAGGCATACTAAATGCAGGCACAATCGGAAAGATCAGCGGGAACGTCGAAATAAGCGGCACAACCTCATATGGCATCTACAACTATTATACAGACAGTCAAAGATACGGCATAATCAATGAGATCAGTGGTGGTAAAATCTCCTCACAAGATGAACGAGGTATTGCAAACGCGGGAACAATCAAACTGATTTCCGGTGGCACAATCATTGGTGGCGGACTTTATGGCATTACAAACCGTGGGACAATCACCCTAATCTCCGGTGGCACAATCATTGGCAAACAAAACGCCATTTACTGCTATACACTATCTGCAAGCGACAGAGGGGTTCTTGGGACCATTACTGGCGGTGTTTTCTGGGGTAAGACGGGTTATGCAATTATTCTAAGCTCCGGTTTGCAACTTGAGCCGGGGTTAAGCGCCAATTATGGGTTGGGTCGTTATCAGTCAGGAACTGCAGGCATTTTCGATGATGAGTCCTTGGTGACATACCCCGGGGATTACTTTATGAGTACTAAGACTAAGTCTGTGGAAGGTATTTCGGATGCTACGTTTAGATACTTAACGTTGGATGATAAGTATACTATAGATTATGTGTTAAACGGTGGTGTTAATAATGCCAATAATCCGTTTTCATATGATGAAACAGATCTTCCATGCCCCATAGCTAACCCAACTAGAGTTGATTATATCTTCCAAGGTTGGATAGTGGAGTATGCAGATGGCAGTACAGCGGGTCCAGTGCTTGGCTTTAGCATTCCTGAGGGTACTACGGGCGACATTATTTTGACTGCACGTTGGGCTGAGATATCTGTAGAGCAATACACGGTTGTTTACAATGGTAATGGACACACAGGCGGTACTGTACCCATAGACAATAACAGCCCCTATATCAGCGAAAGCCAAGTAACTGTACTAGGTAGCGGCACTCTGAGCAGAACCGGCTATACTTTCCTTGGTTGGGCAACAAGTTCTGGTGCCAACGCAGCAGCTTACGTTGCTGGTTCAACCTTTACTATAACCGATGATGTTGTGTTATATGCAGTATGGGAACAAACTACAACACCCACGTACTATACCGTAACCTATGAACCAGGAGCACATGGCATCTTTACTGCACAAACCACAAGAAACCTTGACTATGGTGATCCAACTCCGGTGGCACCCGAGGTAACTGGTGAGAATGGCTGGAAATTTACTGGCTGGTCTCCTATACCTAGTGCAACTGTGACTGGCAATGCTATTTATGTGGCCCAATGGGAACAGGTGCAGGGTCCAAGTCCGAGTGCAAGTCCCGGTCCAAGTCCAAGTCCGAGTGCAAGTCCCGGTCCAAGTCCAAGTCCAAGCACAGGCCCAGGTGGTATGGTGTTTGTGGTGCGGTTTGTTGATTGGGATGGGGTGCTTCTTAAGTCTCAAACGGTGTCCTATGGTGATAATGCAACTGCTCCAGAATCTCCAATGCGTGAGGGTTGCACTTTTACAGGCTGGGATCGTGACTATACTAATGTAACCTCAAATCTAACCATTACAGCTCAGTACGCCGCTAATGTTGAACCTCAAGCATCTTTGCAAATTTGGGCTCTTGTGAACTTGGTCTTAAGTGTAGCAGGTCTCGTATTGGCGATAGTTGTGGTTATTTGGGTGTTATTGCCGCGTAAGCAGAAGCAAGAGAAGCATACTGGTGCGGAAGTAGAAAAGCAGAAGAGGCAACGTCGTAACTTATGGTTAACTATAGCGCTTGGCATGGGTATTGTGGGCATTATCGTATTCTTACTTACCGAGGATTTAAGCCGTATGATGGGATTAGTGGATAGCTGGACTATCGCAAACATCATAATATTTGCAGTAGAAATCATAGCTATAGCATTCATCTTCAAACGCAAAAAACGCCAAACACAAAAAGAAAACAACACCCCTCTACATAACAACACCCCACCATCTTAGACAACCCTCCTCTTCTTTCTTTTTTTGCTAAATCTTATTTTGTACTATGCGCTATAGTATTGGTTTTAACTTATTTTTGGTAAGTAGTGTTTCAATTAGGATATCTAATAGTTAGCGCTATTTTTTGTAGCTTTTAATTTTGTTGTATAGCATATTGTACTATGTAATAATTACAATTTTGATGAGAATTCAGTTTCAATCTTGTTAGCGTTTGCACCTTTAATACGAGGCTAGTGTGGCTTTAACATTGGGGTAAAATAAATTTATTTTTGTTTAAATTGCTGATGTTGTGTTGATAAATGTTGGGGCGGATTTTTTCTTTATTAGTGGTAGTATGAATGTGTATATTATAAATAAAATGATTATTACTCCAATAATGGCTGGTATGATGCTGTTTTTTTGAAATTGCATTGCTAATAAGCCGATCCAGGGTATGCGCATTACAACTTTGCCGTAGACGTAGTCTTGTGAGATTGCGCCATCGTAAGTGCTGTTTGGGTCATCTGCAGCAGAGTGCCACTTGTCTCTGTTGTTTGTTGTTGGGGTTTGAGGCCAAACATTAGGATAATTATTTCCGTCACCTTTAGTGTGGAAATAAAGTGTTCCGTTAACTTCAACTACATCAATAATGCGATGAACAATATTGGCATGGGGGTCATTTACTGCTATTTGCGGGTTGCGGAAGACTATTATGTCGCTGTTTGGGTAATCGGTTTTTAGATATTTTGCATCTACACCTTGAATAACAAGTAAATCACCAATGTGTAGTGTTCTTTCAAATGCATGTGAAAAAGGGGCACATTCACCGGATGGGATACACATGCTTCCACTTATCACGGTAAAAACCGGAAACATTTCCGTATTTAACACCCTTGGAAGTCCAAACCAGAAACTTGCTACAAGTATTGGAATTAACCCTACCACAACAACGGTTTTGAAAACCTCATTTCTCAAAAGTCTCTTCAATGTGGTTGCCAATTTATATCCCGTTTATACGTTAAATATTGATGTATCTATAAAACTCTTCTATAACTGTTTTGAACGTAAAAACGTATCTTCAAAATCAGTGGATATGGGCGTTTGGGAGTTGGGGTGTTTGAGAAGTGTGTTATGTTATTTGGTTAGTTTACAACAAAGCGCTGGTGTGTTGCTGAATTAACTTTTTTGATTTTTTTTGTTGTTTTGTTTTTTGGTCAAAAATGGCGCATAGTTTTTCCATGTTTCTTGTTAGTTTGTTGCGTTTTTGGTTTAGAGGTTAGGAATGGAATGCTTGTTTTTAAGAGGATGCCGTTCCTAACACGTTCTGTGTTTACAGTGTTAGGTGGCATCCGAGTTTTGCGAGGAACTCGTGTCTGAATTTTGCTGTTAGACAAATAAAAATGTTACGTGCAAAAAATTAGGTGATTTTTGCGTTTAACTAATGCTTTTGCTGCTTCTGAGTGGACTGTGTATGCTGACCTATCAGTTGGATGAATTGTAAAAATCATCAACAGTTTATAGGCTATGATGAAAAATTATAGGTAACTCTTTTCTAAAAATTTTTAAACTTTATTTTTTTAACATGTACTTATAGGTTAAATCATATTTAATTTATAAATTTAGAAAATAAAAAACCGTTGGGAGTAAGCAGTCGTCATGGTTTTAATTGTTGCGGCAGTTGGGAGAAGCGGTTCAGGAAAAACAGTTACAATTGAGTATCTAATTAGTCAGCTTTCTGCTGAAGGCTACCTAGTTGGGGCTATTAAGCATGTGCACCATGAAGGTTTTACAATAGATATTGAAGGCAAAAACACCTGGCGGTATGCCAAAGCAGGTGCCAAAGTAATCGCAGCAATTTCCCCTAATGAAGTGGCTATAATTAAAAAAACTTCTAAAGAAACAAACAATCTTGACTCTGTAATTGAAACAATAAAGAAAGAAGGATTAGACATCATTTTTATTGAAGGCTACCACGGACTAATTGCCAAACGAGCCGACGTGTCAAAAATCCTCACTGCCAAAGATGCAGAATCTTTACAGGAAACACTGCAGGGAACAGTGGCGCCAATTCTTGCAATCTCAGGATTAATTGCTAAAAACCCAACTCCAAACAACCAAAATTATCCAGTTATTAAAATTCCTGAAGACGGCAAAAAACTTGTTGACCTAATCAAACAACAGTTAACCAACACCAAAAAAGGGCAAAGTGACCAGACATGAGTAGACGTGTGGCACTTGTGCTTTCAGGCGGCAAAGCTCACAGGTTCCAAAGTCAACAGCAAAGCTGGCAAGACAAAGCTTTAACCTTACTTGCAGACAAACCGCTTCTAGTTCATGCCATAGAAAACATAGCCCGCGTAGTGGATGAGGTTATTGTCTGTGTTAACAATGAAGAACGTAAAACAAGATACCTTGAAGTTTTAGAGAAGCATAACTTGAGGGTCAAAATTGTTATTGATGAAAAAACACCTATTGGTGGACCTAACGTTGCTATTTTAACTGGATTAAAAGCCGCTCAAGCCGATCTTTGCCTGATTGTGCCCAGTGATATGCCCTTTGTTAAGCCGGAAGTGGCTAATTATCTTTTCAACTTATCCGAAGATTTTGAGGTAGTTGTGCCTATGTGGCCTAATGGCCAGCTGGAAACACTCACAATGATTCTTCACCACTCAATTGGATTAGAAATTGTGCAAACCCTCTGCCAGCTTAAGCGTTCCCATGTCGATGATATACCTCGAGCAGCGTCCAAAACTCTGCTAGTTTCACCAATGGAAACCATAAAAATACTTGATTCTCAGCTTAAAAGTTTCATAAACATCAACTTCCAAGAAGACTTAAAAACACTACAAACCCGAAGTCTCCAAGGGCCAATTCAAGAAAATATACAACTTTATCAGAACGGCTTTTTTGCTTCTGATTTACAACTTATGTGTGATGCTGCCAAAATGTGCCAAGAAGGCAATTTTATGATGGCACAAAAAAAGTTTGATTTATGCAAGTGCCGCTTTGAGACATGTGGCAACTTTTTCTGGGCAGCATTAGCAAGTGAAGGCAAAGGTGAGGCAATGCTACAACAGATACAGCTACAAAAAGAAAACCTCTCGCAGACAACTTTGACGTTTGATTCTGAGACAAAAAAAACGTTTCTCGATGCCGTAAACAATTATGATCATGAAGCAAAAATCTATAAGAAAAATTGTTGCATGCGACTTTTAGAGCGTGCACTTACAGATAAGGCCCGGTGTGAATCCAAAATCATCGATTAAGACTTACTGTGATCAAGTAGGATACGTTTTGACCGACAACGACCTTCGAAGTATCTCGCCGCATACCGAGTTACTGTATTCTTAAGTCGTACAATGGTTTCAATGGTTGCTTCTATGTTGGCAAGTTTTGCGTTAAATTTTCCGCAATTTTATTGTTATGTACAGGAATAGTTTGCCCTAAAACAAAGGTTATTACTCCAGCCATTGTAAATGGTGTGGATGATAGCAATAATACATTTTTTTTCAATTAAGAACATCGAATCGACGCTTTTTTCACCTAAAGCTATCAAACCGCGCAAAATCCTTGACGCTCTCCTTATCAACAAATATGTTTTCCTTTGGAATACCCTGCGCTAACATAGACACTAATTGCCTGCCTCATTTTGGTTTGCGCTTGAAACTCTAACATAACCATAAATTTAAGATTCCCTACCCTTTTTTGATTCCACAATAATATCAATTAGCGGGGTGTCAATAGCTTAGTTTTTAAAACAATGTATAAATTTTTGCGGCACACAAAAATAAGTTTTTATAGGATGAAGTCATATCTATTGAGTCGTGGGAAGAGGGGCATGTGTCTCATCATTTCATCATAACATCCTCTCTTTCCCACAAAATGTATTGCACATTACAAATAATAACGTTCTATTTTCTTACATGCAAATTCCTAATTCAGAGAAAAATTACTAGGACTGACTACATTAACTGGCTTATGTTTGATTTATATTATTATACGTTCGGGGTAAGTGTAAATATTCATGCGTTTTTCACGTACAAACCCTACCAGAGTGACGTTAGCTTTTTGGGCTGAGGAAATACCTGAATTTAATACCGCTGCTACTGATGCTACAATAGGTAACCCCGCTTTAGCCGCTTTGTAAATCATATCGCCAGGTACACGTCCTGTGATAATCATAAAGCATTGCCCAAAATTTGTTCGCTTAAGCAGGCCCTCGCCAATGACTTTATCAACTGTGTTATGTCTGCCAACATCCTCTGAAAAAGCAACCATGGTACCATCTGCTTTAAAGATGCCACTGTCATGTAAACCGCCGGTTTTCTTAAAGCCTTTTGCTTTCTCATTTATCTGATAAATAGCGTCAAGTATGGTCTGGGCTTTTATGGTTAAGTCTGATTTTACAATAGCTATTTTATCATCATGTTGGTAAGCGGAAATGCTGTTTTTTATTAGGGGCACAATTCTTGTGCCTTGTCGACGATTTTCCATACGGCTATCAAGGTTTATACCCTCTTTGAATTGTACTTGGCAAATGTTTTCGTTTTCGTTTGATGTAATGCTTTCGATTTCATCGATGGCATATAGAATTTCTTCAGCGAACAGGTAACCTATAGCGAGCTCTTTAAATTGTGAGGGGGAGCTCCAAATAACAAAACTATATTCACCGTTTATAATTATTCTAAGGGGGACCTCTTCAGCGATATAATCGCATATTTTAGCCACGCTACCCGTTGATAAGTCAAGCCTTGTAATGTCCACTTGACGCATAAGCACTAAACCTCAATATTGCCTTGTCAAGTTAAGCGCACTTGATAAGTTATTCGGCTACTACTGCTTTGTTTGTTTAACTTTTGAAGCTGTAGAACAACATGTAGAAGGTAAATAAACGCACAACTGGTGTGCTATTGTAAAAAAGAGTTAAGGTTAGAGGTATTTTTCGTAGTCTTTAAATGCGGGGTTTGTTGCTTTTAGGGCAAAAATTTTGCCTGTGCCGCGTTCTGCTATGTCGCCGAGAAATACGTAGAAAGGTCCTTGTGCGTTTTGTGTTGCGTCAATTTTGACTTTAGGTTTTATGCTATCAATTGTAAATGTTGGCATTAATAGTTCAATTGTGCCGTTTATGATGATTTTTCCGCCAGTCATACATGCGCCTGCGCGTATGGCGCAGTCTTTTTCAACGAATATTGTTCCATCTAGCATGTGGTAGCCTAGGTATCTTCCTGCGGAGCCTTTGATTCTTATTATTCCACCTTGTAGGTAGCAGCCTACGTCTGTGCCTACGTTTCCGTCGATAGTAATTACGCCGCCTTTCATACCTGTGCTGGTGCCTCTGTATGGTGAAGCAGTATAATCGCCTGAGTTGCCGTGAATTTCTATGAGTCCTTTTTTCATTTCACTGCCTGTCCAACCGCCAGAGTTTCCATTTACTATGATTTTTCCGCCGGCTAGTTTTTCGCCTGTATGCATGCCTGCATCGCCGTTGATGATGATTTCACCTGTTTTCATGCCTTGCCCTATGCGTTTAACTTTTGAGAAATCGCCTGTAAGTGTAATGTTAGGGGTTTCTATGGTTTTGTCCTCAGTTATGTTGAAGGCATCGTCTAATGTTATGGTTTCTTTGCCTTCGGTGATTGACAATTTTTTGATTTCTTCAAGGGGTTTTCCGGCAAATACGTCAGCGCTTATGCATGCTGCTTGGACTGGTACGGTAAAAACTCTTTTTGGTGTTATTGTTATCATGTTTAGACACTTGCCTTGATGGTTATTTTTTCTGGAACTTTGATGTAGTGATCGGTAACTGGGTAATTGTCAAATTCAATGGTCCAGTATTCTTTGAATTTGCGTTTCATTTCTTCATCGATTCTGCAGGGTTCTTTTGTTTGCACATCAAGCCACATTGTTCTGCCCGGGGGTGTTGCAACAATTTCTGCGTCTTTAACAACAATTTCACCATCTTTAATGGTGTAAGCTGCATTGCCAAATGCTTTGCGTACTGGCTTGTAAGTTTGAGCTATATCTGTTGTTTCTGGATTAATGTTATAGATTGAAACATCTGCTTCTGCACCTACGCCAAGGTGGCCTTTGTTTTTAAGACCTAACGCTTTAGCTGTTCCCGCACGTGTGACAATTGCTAGCTCATATAATGTGTATTCACGATCAAGGGTTGGGAGTAAACTTTTCTTTTGTGCTTTCTTGTTGCATTTCTTTAGCGTTGCCTCACGTGCTTTGCGGCTATATAGCCAAGCGAAGACTCGTGGATAATGGAAGAATGGTCCGCCGTTAGGATGGTCTGTTGTCATGAACCATTTCCAGGGGTCTTTAATCATTAGAGATAATTCTAAACCAATTGACCACTGTATTGCGTTTACCGCGTTTTTCTTCTTGAAATGAAAAGGTATAATGCCGCCGCTAGCCTCGGTTTCAACATCACTGTTTACCCATTTATTATGACCACCCAGCTCATAGAGTGCAAATTCAAATGGGCCGTCAGCCGTCATAGTTGTAGTATCTGCAAAAGTGACCTGACCAATATCAACGGTCATGTGATTGTGGGCGTTAAGGTAATTAGCTATTTCCTCTGCTCCTGATTTAAAATGTGCCCAGCTATCGCCAGCAAAACTGCTAAATTGAATATGCGTTATATGGCCAATTGGTTTATCGCCCTGATATACGCTTTCAAGTGCCCTCATGGTATCTATTGTTGTTTTATAGTTACCCGGTACTCCTAGGTTGTTAGTGTGTAAGTGAATTGTGTGTGGCATGTTGAGCATTGTGTTAACTTTTGCCATGCCTGTAATGATGTCTCTTGGTGTTAAGCAAAAGTTTGGTACTTCATCATCAAGGCTGTGAACATTGCGTCCAAAGCCCCAAGATTCTAATCCGCCTGGATTAACAATTTTTATAGCGTAACTGCGTGTGCCTCTTATCATCCATGCGATGAGTCTTGCACATTCTTCAAGATCACCTTTGGCAATGTTTTCAAGGGCAAACCACCAGTCACCTAGTAATGTGAAGGATGCCTTGTCAATTAGGGGTATGTCGTTAAGTTCTTCATGGGCATGCTTTGCTTTCATAGCCGCCATGGATGGGTTCATAACAGTTGTGTAACCCATTTTTGAATAACGATAGCCCGTAACGTAAGTAGAAGGGATTGAGTAGCCCGTGCCGCTACGGGTTAATGCTGTTTTTTTCACAACATCTTTAACATGATCATCGGGGCGAATCATTCTGCCAAGGTTAACTTCAGAGCCTGCAATGTGACTGTGAATATCAACACCGCCTGCCATGACTGTTAATCCTGAGGCGTCAATTATCTTAGCGTTACTCTCATTGACCTTTTTGACTATTTTACCATCTTTAATGGCTATGTCCATTTTTTGGCCGTCAATCTTGTTGATTGGGTCAAATACAAAACCATTTTTGATTAGAATTTCAGTTATTTTTAGTCACCCTCCGCTTTTACATTTTCCTCTTGAGGTTTTAGACGCCGTTTTTTGGGTGCTTCTTCTTTTTGTGGTTCTTTGTTTTCTTTTGTTGTTTTTTGAGCTTTAATGGTGCGAACTTTTTCAAGAATACGTCTAAGTATTTCCTCATCAGTGGGTACGCCTTTGGGGGCTTCAACTACTTTCTTTAAGCTTATAGCTACTGAGTCCATACGATAGGCAGTACCTGCTTGTTCTATACCGCACCATTGTGTTGGAAACACTACATCGCCTAATCTTGAAATTGCATTCCAATCTGGATTAATAGTGATTAATGGATACTTCATCATGTTTTGAAGTGCGCTCTTAGGGAAATGAGCTCCTGGATCTGCAGAGATAACTAGTGTTGCATCATTGTCTTCTCGTCTTAATAGGTCAATTGCAGTAAATTCTCCTGGATTGTACTGTGGATATCCTTGTGAGAAGTCTAATGCAAATGGGTAACCTGTCTGCCAAGCAAAAACAGTGTTAGCTCCTGTAACGTTAAAGTGACCCCTCATTGGTGAAACTACAAATTTTGTTTTCCTGTTAAGATCACGTGTTAATGCAATTGCAAGCTCTACGTTTCTAAATCTGCCAATGCTTTGAGTTAAGCCTAAGCCGAAAAAGATTGCGCCAAATTCTGCATTTACCATAACGTCTGCAATTTCTTTTAAGTAGTCAACTGGAATACCGCCGACGCTATCAACGTCTAGTTCTTGGTCATTAACTAAGCAACGCATGGCACCAAATATTTCATAATCCCTGTTTGGTTCAACTTTAACAAAATAGTCCGCAACTTCAGCTGTCATAGTTTTCATTACATCGAAAACAATCATTTTCCGTCCCGCTTTTGCTAATGTTTGCGGAGGCGCCTCAACTGTAGCTGATTGTGGGCGAGATGGTTGATAACGAACTTGTGTTCGTCGTATTGTTGCGGCAACTTTTTTCTGACTTGCTTTAGCTTTTAGTTTTTGTACATAGTCTTTAAATTCACTTTTTTCAAAGCGACCATCTGTGAAGGCTGTGTATCTTTCAACATGCCTTGGATGTGAGCTCCAGGGGTTGCATGCCCAGTAAACAATTAAATCTGCACGGTGTCTAATTTGGCCTAAAGTGGCTGTGGGTATGCCAATTTCTTGTGTAGCCATAACTGATGGACCATGACATACACTGCAGCAGTTATCTAATGCTGAGCCTAACTCTTCCGCAAGTTCTACACCAACATGTTGTGTTTCACTTGCAGAGCTTGTCCATCCAAATAGTAAGGGATATTTTGAGTCAGTAAGAATTTGTGCCGCCTTATTGATTGCCTCATCCATAGATACCGGTACAAGTTTTCCGTCTTTTCGTATATGAGGTTCAAGAATGCGCTCTTCGCTTTTGTAGCCGTGAACCATTTTTGCTTCACAGACAGCGCATCCGTTTTTCATTTTAATAATCTCGTTGTTTTCCACTGTTACCTCAAGATCATCACATAAGCAACCGCATATGGGGCAAACAACTGACTTGATTATTTTTGTCATAATGATTACTTTCCAAACTCTTGTTTTAGAAGTTCATCTAACGTTAGGACAGGCTTGTTTGGGGCTGGTTCAACCTCAACAGTAAAGCCTCTAAATGTAGGCATACCTATGCTGTCTGTATCAGCACTGCAAATTATATTTGCCCAAAGTCCACAAGGCATAAAAATCATGCCCGGTATTGCACCATGGGTATATTTTTTCGCTTTAACAACAACAGAACCATATTTGGATGTTACTTGAACGTTCATGCCACTTTTTAAACCAAGCTTTTTAATGTCACTAGGGTCTAAAAAACAGACTGCTACACTATCAAAGTATTTGTCTGAGCCTTTTCCTAGTTCTTTGCCTACGCCTTGGTCAATCGTTCTGCCGGTAATTAAGGTTACACGTAGCTTTTGCTCTGCCATGGTATCCTCCACCATAATGATATGCAATTTGTTTAGTTATATTTATAAATATACCATTTGGAACCTAAAATAATAACGTAAAATAATTGTGAAAAGAAAGAAATAGTTAAGCGTATATACGTAACAAAGGCTAATGAACTAACACTATACTTGGTAGCATCAAAAGTATGGAGACTAAACTGCTGAAATCATCCAAAATATAGTAATTTCTTACTGTAGCGAAAAAAACTATTAAAAAAGCCTAAGAACAATAACAATTAAAAACTTCATCACCCAACACGGCAAAAACTAACCATAACGGCCACATCATCTTTTGACAACCTAAAACGTTACCACCTAAGTAACGTAATTTTACCATAAAATAACTAAAAATGTGTTAATCATAAAAATGGTTGAGAAACAATGGCCTATTGGTGAAAGGGGTTTGAATTTGTTGTGTTAGTGCTTAACGGACAGAATGCGTATATGTGCGATTAACTCCTAGGTCTATGCATGTTTTAATGTCATATTTGTTGACGCATACACGTCAGCATATACGCTTAGCATTGCATTTTAGAGGAGTTTTTACATGAAAACAAATTTTAAACCAATTTTTAAAACAAAATTAAAACAACACCAATCTCACAGAAATTTTCTTGTTCTTTCTTTGATATTTGTGTTAATGTTCTCTGCTTTATCTGCTAGTATGTTAATGGCAAATGCGGCAGGTCCGGTGTATGTTGCAACTGAAACCGAACTTAGAGATGCCATAAACAATGCTGTAGAGCCTACACTTATTGTTCTTAGCGCAGACATACAACTAACAGGCACAACACTCAACATTAATGCAGGCAAAACTATTACACTGTCAAGCAGTGGTACAGGGTTTTTTAAACTGATTGGCACCCCTGGGGAATCTACCATCACAATTAACGATGGCGGAGTATTGGAGCTTGCAGGCATCAATGTGACCCATACAAGTGGTGCTTCCGGTGCTGGCGTATATGTCTTTCCCGGTGGCACACTGACTCTATCTGAGGGCGAAATTACCAACAACATAGCCTCCCTAAGTGGCAGCGTATATCTCAACAACGGCGCCGGCGTACGCAACTCTGGTACTTTCACTATGACAGGTGGTGCAATTTATGGTAATGCAGCATACAATGCCGGCGGTGTATGGAACTTAGGTGTCTTTACACTGACAAATGGCGCAATATTTAACAACACAGCTAGCAGTGACGGTGGCGGCGTGTCCAACTTCCGGGGCGGTTTGGTTAATTCTTTTACTATGTATGGTGGTACAATCTCATCTAATAAGGCTTCTTTGGGTGGTGGTGTACACAACTCCGATGGCGAGTTCACTATGTTTGGCGGCGAAATTTTGAACAACACAGCTACTTCAAGTGGTGGCGGTGTGTCTCTTAGTAATGGCAACTTTATACTGTATGATGGCACAATATTCAATAACACAGCAAACAATGGCGGTGGCGTATACTGTTACTTGGGCAATTTTAACATGTTTGGCGGCGAAATTTTGAACAACACTGCTCGCTCAAGTGGTGGCGGTGTATACATCAACCTCTATAACGACTTCCTCTTTGCTACACTTACTATGCACGGTGGCGTGATTTCGAATAATGCTGCTGTGAACGGCGGCGGTATATATACATCAGGTGGTCTTGTGGAGTTGTTTAGCGGCACAATCTCAGACAATACTGCATCAATTGATGGCGGTGGGGTCTGGGTAGCATACGACAACCTAGACAAACTCTTTGTTTATGATGGTATGGTTTTCTCTGATAA
>WRJX01000065.1 GCA_009778385.1 Candidatus Bathycorpusculum sp.
GGAACGGTTACAAGTGATAGCAGTGGCTTATACAAGGTCATGTGGACACCAGACACTGAAGGAGAATACACCATTTACGCAACCTTTGATGGTAGCAACTCATACTGGGGGTCATACGCAACAACCGCCTTAGGCGTAGCACAAGCAACAGATTCGTCAACACAAACAGCAACAGACTACACATTGCCGATAATCGGTTCAGCAGTTGCAGTTATCATTGCAGTTGTTTTAGCGACTGTTTTGATTCTTAAAAAGAAACAACTCTAACTCCTTCTTTTTTTTGAGGTACTTATCCATACATGAGGCTTTTATTTCAACAAGAAAGAAGCAGCAAGTAGCGGAAAAATTGAAAAAATGGGTTTATTCAAGAGAAATAGATGCGTATCTTGAGAGGATGCCCTTAGTAAACTTGGGTTTTCTAGGTTCCCAAGAGGATAGTCGTGTCTTAAGTTCTTCATCACTTAAGTTAACTTTTAGAATTCTGTTTGGAATATCGATGGTTATGGAGTCATCGTTTTGTAGGATTGCTATTGGTCCACCGTCAAAGGCTTCAGGTGCAACGTGTCCTATGCTTCCGCCGCGTGTGGCGCCGCTGAATCTGCCGTCAGTTATTAGGGCAACGCTTTCGCTTAGGCCCATGCCTGCTATTGTTGCTGTGGGTATGAGCATTTCTGGCATACCTGGTCCACCTTTTGGACCCTCATAGCGGATGACTATGACATCTCCAGGGTTGATTTGCTTGCTGCGAATTGCGGTTATGGCTTCTTTTTCTGAGTTATAAACTTTAGCAGGACCGGTGTGTCTGAGCATTTTTGGTGAAACACCTGCTGTTTTAATTACTGCACCCTTTGGCGCAAGGTTACCGGTTAGAATAGCTATGCCACCTTCGGCGTGAACGGGGTTAGTTAAGGGACGTATGACATCTGTATCTATGACTATTGTGTTTTTGATGTTTTCAGCTATTGTTTTTCCTGAAACGGTTAACGTATTTAGGTTTAGTAGTGTTTGGATTTGGTTCATAACGGCTGGAACTCCACCTGCTGCGTCTAGATCCTCTATTGCATATGTTCCGCTTGGAATCATACTGCAGAGGTGGGGAACTTTTCGACCTATTTCATCAAATAAGGATAGGGGTAGTTTTAATCCGGCTTCTTTTGCTATTGCAGGCAAATGTAGAACTGTATTGGTTGAGCCGCCTAATGCCATGTCAATGGATATGGCGTTTTTGAAAGCATCTATTGTTAGTATGTCTGAGGGTTTTGTGTTTTGTTCTGTAAGTTCTACTATTTTTTTACCCGTCTGCCGTGCAAGGCGGATTTTGTGGGCACTTGTGGCAAGGGTTGTTGCGCAGTGAGGTAAGGACATTCCTAAGGCTTCACTCATGCAGGCCATGGTGTTTGCGGTAAACATACCGCTGCAGCTTCCGCATCCGGGACATGCAACATCTTCAAGTTTGTTAAGTTCGGCTTCGCTTATTTTTCCTGCGACAACTTGCCCTAGAGCCTCGGGAACACTTGAGTAACTTACTTTTTTGCCGTTAAATCGCCCTGCCGCCATTGGCCCACCGGTAAGCATGATAGCGGGGATGTCTAGACGTGCGGCGGCCATGAGCATTCCAGGGGTAACTTTGTCACAATTACTTATCATAACAAAACCATCAAGACGATGAGCCTGAAGCATAATTTCAACAGAATCAGCAATAATTTCCCTACTAGGCAAACTATAACGCATACCCTCATGCCCCATAGCAATACCATCACAAACCGCTATAGTGTTAAACTCAAACGGAGTACCACCAGCAGATAGAATGCCTTCTTTTACAGCTTCACCAAGCGTACGTAAGTGGATGTGCCCGGGGACAATTGTGGTGTAACTATTAGCTACTCCAATGAAGGGTTTAGATATGTCCTCATTGTCTAAGCCTAATGATTTGAGTAACGCACGATGAGGCGCGTGTTCTGTTCCTGATTTAATTTCGTTACTTCTCAACTTTAAACATCCTCTAAGTTAACAACCAAATTACTTTGTTTAGTATCATCGTAGAGGTTGTTAAGCTTTTATGTACCAAAAACACTTACCAACCAAACTTGACATACTTCTCAGTATTAAATGTGTAGACTAAGTTAACCTAAACAAAACTAAGGTTAACGCATAACTTGTCATCAGCTTGTTTGTTTGTTTCAGCGTTACTCTACAGGTGCTCCTCTTTTTCTGAAAGAAAGCAACAAAACTGTAACAACTACAACCGTTAAAATCACAACACTCACACAGATAACCATAACCTCACGTGCACTAAAACCATTCACACCAGACCCACCATCCTCACTTGGTTCTGGACTGGAGACTGGTGAAGTGCTTGGCTCTGGGCTATATGTTGGTGAACTGCTGGGTTTTGGGCTATATGTTGGGGTGTTACTTGGTCTTGGGCTAGACGTTGGTGAACTGCTTGGCTCTGGGCTAGTAATTGGTGTTCCACTTGTGTAGCTTATATCATAATTGTTATAACCCTGAGTAAAAGGAGTTGTCCAAACAACATTACGACCCATATGTGAATTATACAAACTATCATGCTCAGAAGCTCTATTGTACGCTACAGAGGCACGGTTATTTGAAAATACCACTCCATCGGAAACAAAAACGCCATCAAGAGCTACAACAGTAGCAACTCCAACGCCACCACCGCCAACTGCTGTGTTGTTAGAAATCACACCACCAGACAAACTACAGTTGCCCCTATCACTGATGTACACACCACCACCAGTATTGGTGGCTGTGTTACTGGAAAGTTCACCCCCAAACATATCAAAGCTGCGACTGCCGTCCACGTATACGCCACCACCGTTTCTAGCTTTATTATTAGAAATTGCGCCAGCTGTCATAGTAAAATTGCTAATGCCATATATGTATACACCACCACCGTCATTTGTAGCAGTGTTACTGAAAATCTTACCACCAGACAGAGTAAAGTTACGACTACTGGCCCCGATAAACACACCACCACCAGCTGTTCCTGCTTTATTATTAGAAATCATACCATCAAACAGGATAGCGTCACCTGCATTGAGTACGCCGCCACCATAGGGGGCTGTGTTATTAGAAAGCTCACCACCAGACATACTAAAACTGCCGCCGTCGTTGATCATGCCACCACCCATAAGATTGGCTGTGTTGTTAGAAATCATGCCACCAGACATAGTAAAGTTGCCACTAATACTCACACCACCTCCGTTATTTGTGGCTGTGTTGTTAGAAATCATGCCCCCCATCAAACTAAAGTTGCTACGTGGGGTGGTGCGTACGCCACCACCATATTCTGCAATGTTACCAGAAATTACACCACCAGACAACTCAAAAATGCCAGTATTAGTGAGGAACACACCACCACCAGCTACAGCTGTGTTATTAGAAACTGCACCACCAGATAAACTAAAAGACCCAGATGGAGCCACATAAACACCGCCACCAATGCCATTATTGCTACTTGTATTTGTAACACGATTATCATTAATCACACCACCAGACATTTCAAATGTAGCTCCGGAGTTAACCCACACACCACCACCAATTGTAGCCGTGTTACCAGAAATCACACCAGCACCATACAACACAAAAAGACCACGGCCAGAGTCGTATACACCACCACCAAAGTCTGCTGTATTATTAGAAATTACACCACCAAACATTACAAAAGTACCACCACCACTGCTCACACCACCACCATATGTTGTAGCTGTGTTATCAGAAATCATGCCACCAGACAAACTAAACCGGCTATAAGTAGAGATGAACACACCGCCACCATGTTGAGCAGTGTT
This sequence comes from Candidatus Bathycorpusculum sp., assembly GCA_009778385.1. Taxonomy (GTDB): domain Archaea; phylum Thermoproteota; class Bathyarchaeia; order Bathyarchaeales; family Bathycorpusculaceae; genus Bathycorpusculum. The sequence goes on from WRJX01000065.1 coordinate 3,816, forward strand.
ATTAGAAATTACACCCCCTGACAGACTAAAAACGCCATTCCCACCGGTGAACACGCCACCGCCCCAGTTTGCTGTGTTGTTAAAAATCATGCCAGCTGACATGGTAAAGTTGCCATAGTTGTTCACGCCACCACCATAGGTATCGCCCCTGTCATAATCAAAACTTGCGCGGTTACCAGAAATCTCGCCATCAGACATGATAAGTGTACCACCAGGCTGAATAATTACTCCGCTACCAGTAGCACCTCTTGTATGAGTTACAATAATGCCAGCAAGCTCTAACACCCCACCGTTGTTAACAATAATAGTACTTGCATCATTATTCTCGATGAGTTTGAAAAATTTAGCGTTATTGTTGCTTGTTAAGGTAATATCTTTGTTAGCAGGAATAATAAGGGGAATCATAAGTGCAATGTCATTATCAAATGCGATAACTGTGGGTCCTACAGCATTAAAAACAGCCTGACTAAGTTCAACATTAGTACTAACCACATAATCAGGAGCTCCTAACGCAAAAGGAGAAACATCACTAAACACAGAAACAAAACAAGAAGAAAACAACAATACAATAAACAGCAACGAAACAAAAGACAAAACTTTCATACTAAAAAAACGACGTAAAGTAGATTTGGATTCAATATGCATATTCAAACGCACCTTTCCAAAAAAAGTACAAGCGGTAAGTTGTTAAAAAATGTTGCCTAAGTAGGCAGTTATGTGACATAACATAAATCATAAGCAAAATACACACTAAAACATTTTCTAACTTTTCAATTAACCTACCATGGATTTATCATTTTTTCACCAAAATATTTATTCCACTACTTTTCACATCTCTACTTCATTAGGAATAGTAAGCAACCCATAACCAGACAGATCTAAACTAAATGGAGTTGGGTGAAATCAATTTATGAACTTGAATAATTTTACTGTAAAAGCCCAAGAAGCTATCCAAAAAGCATCTGAGATTGCAGCGACAAAACAAAATCAAGCAATTGAACCAGCACACTTGCTAAAGGCAATACTAACAGTTGACGAAAACGTGATGCCTTACCTGTTGACTAAGTTGAATGTGAATGTTGACTATTTTGTAAGCCAGCTCGACAAGTTAATTGACGGGTTACCAAGAGTTACAGGTGGTCAACCCTTCTTATCCTCAAATCTTAACAAAATGCTGCAGAAAGCCCAAGAGTATGCAGGTGAGGCAAAAGATGAATTCATCTCAATTGAGCAGCTTTTGCTATCGGCTCTATCGCTTAATGATCCAGTAACTCGCTTGATGCAAAACATTGGTATCCGTGAAGGAGAACTAAAAGCCGCTATTAGTCAACTACGCAAAGGGTCAAACGTGAATTCTCAAACTGCAGAAGACACCTATAATGCCCTAAACAAGTACGCTATTAACCTTAACAATCGGGCCCGAACAGGTAAACTTGACCCAGTCATCGGTAGAGATGAAGAAATTAGCCGTGTTCTACAAATCTTATCTAGAAGAACCAAAAACAACCCTATCCTAATAGGTGAACCGGGTGTAGGTAAAACAGCTATAGCTGAGGGCATAGCGCACCGCATCATCAATGGTGATGTGCCGGAAAATCTCAAATCCAAACAGATTTACTCCCTTGATATGGGCGCGTTAATCGCTGGCGCTAAATACAAAGGGGAATTCGAGGAACGTCTAAAAAGTGTCATAAAAGAAGTTGTTTCATCTGAAGGCGAAATAATGCTATTCATTGATGAAATCCACATGTTAGTTGGAGCTGGTGCAGGCGAAGGCGCAATGGATGCTGCAAACATTCTCAAACCCGCTTTAGCTAGAGGTGAATTACGGGCTATTGGTGCAACTACTCTTAAGGAGTACCAAAAATATTTCGAGAAAGATAAGGCCTTAGAGAGACGCTTTCAGCCGGTCATGGTTAACGAGCCAAATACACTTGATGCCATTTCAATTCTTCGAGGCTTAAAAGAACGTTATGAGGTGTTTCATCATGTGCGTATAAAGGATGAGGCCATTATCGCTGCTGTAGAGCTTTCACAACGCTATATTTCAGACCGTTTTTTGCCCGATAAAGCCATAGATCTCATAGATGAAGCGGCAGCTAAATTACGTCTTGAAATTAACAGTGCCCCTGAAGAACTTGAAGCAATAGAGCGCAAAATTCGCCAACTAGAAATTGAACGTGAAGCTATCAAACGAGAAAAGGATGAAGTAAAACTTAGGCCTCTAAAAGAAGAAATCGCCAATTTAACTGAAGAGCGCAACAAGTTAAAGGCTAAGTGGCAAACTGAAAAAGATCTTGTTGAGAAAATTCAAATAAAGAAAAATGAAATTGAGCAACTTAAACTTGAGGATGACGCAGCTAATCGTAGAGGTGATTTAGAGAGAGTTGCAGAAATTCGTTATGGTCGAATTCCTGAAGCTACAAAAACTATTGAGCAACTTAAAATGAAGCTTTCAGAAGTACAGAAAGATTCTGCGCTTGTTAATGAAGAGGTGGGTACAGAGGAAATTGCTGAGGTTATTTCTCACTGGACAGGCATTCCTGTTAGTAGAATGTTGCAAAGTGAACGCCAGAAACTGTTAAACCTTGAAGCTGAGCTGCATATGCGGGTAATTGGGCAAGAGGATGCGATAAGAGCGGTTTCTAATGCCATACGTCGTAGTCGTGCTGGTTTGCAAGACCCCAAACGTCCCATTGGTTCCTTTATTTTCCTTGGCACTACAGGGGTTGGTAAGACAGAATTAGCAAAATCATTAGCAGAGTTTCTCTTTAATAATGAAAATAATATGGTTAGAATTGACATGTCTGAGTATCAAGAGCGTCACACGGTCTCAAGACTTGTTGGGGCGCCTCCGGGGTATGTTGGTTATGAGGAAAGTGGTCAGTTAACTGAAGCGGTACGACGCAAACCCTACTCAGTAGTGCTGCTTGACGAAATCGAGAAAGCTAACCCTGATATCTTTAACATTCTACTGCAAGTTTTAGATGATGGCAGATTAACTGATAACAAAGGCCGAACAGTTGACTTCAAAAACACCATAATCATAATGACCTCAAACATTGGCTCGCATCTTATCCAAGAAAACCTTGAAAAAGTAACCCCTGAAAACCATGAAGAGGTGCTAAACAAGACAAAAGAAGAAGTCTTTAGCTTGCTTAAGAAGTCAATTAAACCAGAGTTCCTCAATAGAATCGACGAAATAATCATGTTCCAACCCTTAACTCAAGAAGAAATTAGCAAAATCGTTGAAAACCAATTTGGTAACGTTCAAAAGATGCTAGAAAAAAATGGCATACACCTAACCGTAACTAAAAAGGCAGTGGAATACATCACCCAAATCGGGTTTGACCCTCAATTCGGTGCAAGGCCAATCAAACGGGTAATTCAAAAAGAAGTCATAAATGAGCTCTCAAAAATGATTTTAGCAGACAAAGTTGACAAAAACGCAAATATTGTTGTGGATGAAGAAGACAAACGAATTGTTTTCAAAAACAATTAAAACTACATAAGGGTTGTTTGACCCTTCCCTAATGGTTGTGCCACTGCGGGTACGCCTATTCTTTTTATTATTTCATCTGCTAACACTTTTCCGTGGTTTGCACGGTAATTGTCAGTTATGACCTGTTTTGCTTTGGAGCGTTTTACATATTCAATTAGGTCATCAAAATCAGAATGATCGCTAAGGGCTACAAGGTATTCATAGTCACTTATTTGTCGGCAGGGATTTTGGAATTCCCATCCGCTTACGCTGATTCGAGTGTTTTTTAAGCCAACTTTGAAGCGTGTGTTAGTGTGATAGAATGCAACACAGGGCAGATTATCTTTTAAAAGTTCTTGGCCTTCATGACTTGTGTCAAGGGTTAGGCTGCCAAGATTCATGCCATAATTGCCACAAACTTGAGAAACCTCATGCACAGTGTCAGGCATTACAAAGGGAACTTCCACATCAGCTTTTCGTAGCATTTGCATAACTTCTTGTAATTTACCATAGAAACCAAAAACGTAAACCGTACCCCCTCGCAAACGTCGCTCAATCATAGAAACTAGTAATTCATTTATATCAACATCAAAATTACGCCTACACGATGGAGTACCATAGGTGGCTTCAACTACAAGGATATCACAGTCTATAACAGGGGTTTCTCCAAGTTTGAAATCTCCAGTGTAAACAATCCTGGTGCCATCTGCAGCTTCTACTAGTACCTGTGAGGCACCCATTATGTGGTCTGCTTTTAGAAGAGTAATGGTTTCATCACCGTACTTGAGAGGTTTACCATACTCTAGGGGTAGAACGTTATCTTTTCTAAGTTTAAATGTGGGGTTTACAATTTCTGCAAGATCCCGTGTAACAGGGGTCATGATTACTTTTTCACAGCATTTAATGCTTTTTCGCAAACCCCCCAGATGATCTGCATGAGCATGAGTTACAATTCGTAACGGCCTATTAGCATCAAAGGCATCACATGCCACATTGTCACCTAGGAGAACTGCACCGGTCTTTGTAACACATGCCCGCTCAGCCAAGTTTTATCTCACTTGCGCTCTGTTTTTTCTGCAAGCCAATCAACAAGCTGCTTAGACGCAGCAGTTTCAATGACCACATGTATAGGTCCCAAGGGAGACTCGCCATATTCTTCAGAAAAACTAATGTGCCCCGCATAGGCAACTTGCTTATTTAGGTAAAAACTAATTTTATCATCACGTGTCGCACGGTATAGTATTTTTCTTGCCGCATCTCGTATACGGTCATTACGTAATAAGTTACGAAAGTTAGTTAGCGCTTCTCGCCCTTGAGCATCAGCTTTTAACCTGAACCCCTGAAGAGCTGGCTCAGAGGTAAAAGTTGGATTGCCCAAAATGTTGCTAACTGCTTTTTTTACTTTTTCTTCATCCTCAGTAGGGTTAACGTCTGTTTCTATATGGACAATCACTGTTTCCATTTCGCTTCAGCCCACTCCAAGAACTTTTGCACTTCAGCTTTAAACAATTCTATACTAGAATCATTAACTAATACATACTCAGACAGGGCAATTGCATTACCTAACCCAACACTAAGCTCCCGCATATCCCGTTCATGAAATACATCAAAAGTTTTAGGATCATCACTTCGACCCCGCTGACTTAAACGCACAAAACGAACATCAGAAGGCGCATGAACTGCAACAAGTTTAAAACCAACAAAACTCGCCTTGAACACTTCAACCTCATTTAAACTCCTCAAACCGTCTATAACAATTCTGTTACTGACTTGCGCCTCAATTTTAGGCACACACTTTTCAGCTATTACATTATCGCCCCCAGCCTTACGTAAATCCAGCATCACTTTACCCACATTTTGAGGATTTAACTCCAAGCCACGTTTTTTGGTCTCCTCACGTATTACATCACCCATGGTCACTGCAACATAACCAATTTCTTTGGCAGCTTCCACAAAAACAGACTTACCTGCACCCGGCATTCCCGTTAAACCTACAACAAATTTATCAGCGCTCATAACATACCCTTTTTTGTTGTAAATAAGGAACCAAGCATTAAAAACTATCTTTTGACACTTTCAATGAATAAAACACAGTTTACCGACAAAGTTTCAAAGCACCGCACCAAAAATAAATCTGTTGAAAACTTAATTTCTGCAATAAATCATTTATTGTAATTAAAGTTAGATGTTTATTGGACTTAAGCTTTAATTTTTTGCTTAAAACTTTTATGAGAGATAGACATAAAAGTAAGTTGAAGAGAAAAAATGTCTGAACAAATAAGAAGCTTCGTTGCTTTCGATATACAAAGTGAAAATATAATAAACCGAATAGCGGCTGTGCAGAAACTTTTAATGCAAACTAATGCAGACCTAAAGCTTGTTGAACCAAAAAACATACACATTACGGTACGGTTTCTTGGCGCTATTAATCCAGATATGGTTGACAAAGTTTATGAAGTTATGAAAAAAATAAGATTTGTCCCATTTACCATTCAGCTTCAAGGTTTAGGCGTCTTCCCAACAGTAAATTATCCAAGAGTTGTCTGGGCAGGAATCACACTGGGAGCTACGCAGTTGAAAAGCATTTTTGAACAGCTTGAGCCAATGCTTCATGATTTAGGATTTGCACCAGAACCTGAAAGTTTCAATGCGCACTTAACCATCGCTAGGGTTTGTTCGGGAACAAACAAACAGCGATTAGTAGACTTTGTTACCCGTCATCAGGAGTATGAGTTTGGAACCATTAAGGCGAACTGTTTACGGTTGAAAAGAAGTCAGCTTTCACCAAAGGGTCCAACATATACAACTTTGAAGGAATATTGTCCATAAAATGAAGCGAAAGTGGCATGCAAACTAAACTTGAAGCTCTAAGTTTACAGGTTTTAAAAAAAGTTACGCCTACTTCTGAGGAGTACAGTAAGGTTGAGGCTTTAAGTAGGAAAATAGAGCAGAAAATTTTGAATGCATGTCAACAGCAGAACATAAACGCAGTTGTAAGGGTTGAAGGCTCTGTAGCTAAAGACACATGGTTAAAGGAAAACCCTGATATTGACATTTTCATGCGCTTACCTGTAGCTATTTCACGTAAAGAACTTGGTGAGATTGGCTTAAAAATTGCCAGAACCGCCGCTCAGGAGGCAACTGAAATCATCGAACGCTTCGCTGAGCATCCTTATCTTGAAATAATTATTAACGGATTACGCGTGGACATTGTTCCGTGTTATGATGTTAAACCTGGCGAATGGCAAAGTGCTACAGATAGAACACCGTATCACACGGACTATATTAGACAACATTTGACTTCTAAAATGCGTGGGGAAGTACGGTTGCTTAAACAGTTCATGCAGAGCATTGGTGTTTATGGTGCTGAAATCAAAATTGGAGGCTTTAGCGGTTACTTATGCGAACTGCTAATTCTAACTTATGGCTCCTTTATCCGAACGGTACAAGCGTTTGCAAATTACACTAAACGGGTCATAATTGATCTTGAACACTATTTTTTGGACAAAGAAAACGAGTTAGAACATTTGTTTTCTGACCCATTAGTAATTGTTGATCCAGTAGATAAAAACCGAAATGTCGCTTCAGCTGTTCAAACTGAAAAACTTTACAATTTCATCGGGGCAAGCCGAGCATTTTTACAGAATCCCTCGGAACCCTTCTTTTTTACACCCAAACAGCTTACACTTACAACCGAGAAAATGAAACAGCAAATAGATAGTCACGGTTCAGCGATTCTATTTCTAGTTATCAACGGTATCCAAACGGTGCCTGACGTACTTTGGGGACAACTTTACAGGTCTAAACGCTCACTATGTAAACTATTAGAACATAACGATTACAAGGTGCTTAGAGATACCGTTTGGAGTAATGAAAAAACCCTTAACATTTTTGTCTTTGAATTAGAACAACAAGTTGTTGCTAACATCAAAAAACACTTAGGTCCACCTCTTGAACGCCCAATTGAATGCGCCAGTTTCCTTGCCAAATACACGAAAAATAAACAAGTGATTACTGGACCCTATATTGAGGAAGGCAAATGGATTGTTGAAATCCCCCGCAAAAACACTGACGCTACCGCATTATTGAAAGAGAAACTTGCAGATGGAGGAAAAAACGCTGGCGTCTCAGAACTCATAGCTAAAGCATTCAAAGAGGATTTTTCTATTTTTGTTAACAGCGAAATCGCCAAAGTTTATGATAAAGACGGGGATTTTAGGGTTTTTCTGACGAACTTTTTGTCGGGAAAAACATTTTGGTTAGAAGCTTAATAACTAATACAATCGCTAAGAACCCATAGTAAAACAGTATATTGAAAATAAACTGAGCGCTTATTGGGTTACTGAATGGTACCAACTAATGATGTATTCAGGCAGGTTTAATCCGCGTTGTCCTACGCGTTCAGCTAGTTTTACAGGCAATGGACTTAGAACGAAGGCTGCACGTGTGTAGAAGCGCCGTGGAGTGCTTGGTTTAGTTTCTTCTTCAAGAATAATTTTAAGGTCTGCCTTCTTTGCCAATGTAGAGTCTTTGTTGCCTGTTATTGCAAATACTGTGCCAGCGAATTTTTTAATAACGTCAGCCCAAAGGATAACTGGTTGGGTTTCGCCGCTGTATGAGATTAGAATTTCGAGGTCACCTGCTCTTGGGTGGGGAGTGTTTACGCCTCGTGTGATGTAGACGTTGTCGCCAAAGAAGCTTTTTATGTGAAATAGGCGTACGCCGGTCATTTTGGCTATTTCATTGCCGGTTCCTTTTCCGCCGAGGAATATGTCGGTGCGTTTTTCCATTAGGTCAACGAGTTGTGAGTAGGTTTCGCTGTTGACGTTTGAGTCTATCATGTCACCTATTTTTTGGAATTCTTCATTGCACAAGCTGTAGACATCATCGACTTCAAGGTTGCGAAAGATAGCCTCTATCATACTATTTAGTAGTTGGAGAGTTCCTAGTTCGAAAATGTCGCCCATCATACCTGTTTCGCTGTATTCAAAGGAGGGCTTGGATTTGCCTCGTCCTTTTAAGAGAACGGTTGTTCCGTGTTTATTTGTGATGTTAGCTAGGGGGGATTCATATGTTGAGGTAAGTAGGCCCATGGAGAATTTGGTTGATTTTGTTTTTTCGATGTATCTGCTAAGGTCTTGGGCCATTAATAATGGGTCATCGCTACAGCCGCTTCCAGAGTTCATTAGAAGGAGGATTTTTTTGTAGCGTCTTTCAAGGTCAAGGGCGGCGTCATACATGTTGTGTCCTGGAAAGCCCGGGTCGTCAGGTGTTAGGACTACTTTGTTTCTCCAGCCAACCTGGCTAAGCGCGATTTGGCTCATGGCCGCGTTTAGGGAGTATAGTGATCGGCCTGATCCTCCGCAAACAACGCAGTCAGCAGATTTTATGTCTTCAAAAAGTCTGGCAAGCTCCTTACGTTTTATATCCATGATGTTTTCTTGAATTTTGTTAACGTATCCTATGCTGCTTATTTTGCTTTTGATGACAACGGCACCCTCAGTTCAGACGTAATGCATAACTTACTTATATTATTCTTGCGCTTCTAAAAACAGAATTAACATATTCAAGGGTAAACGGGTAAGTGTGCAGTAGGTTGATTATATTGGTTTTTTATTGAATGTTTGCTTTGGGTTTTATGGGTTTTATTGGTAAGGGTAAGTATATGTTGATAGAGCTGTTTGATGTTTAATGTATGAATTGGCATAGGATTTGTCTTAGAAATTTTAGTTTTTAGTTTTGTCTGTAATGTTTTAGGGAGGGTTTTTGGTGGTTATAGTTTGTTGCGGAGTATTGCTTATATTATATCGTTAAATATACCACTACACGAAAGGTTCATCCCGATGGTCGTCGCAGTTGACATAATTGAAAAGCCTATTCTTAGAGATCCTATTCTAATTGAGGGTTTGCCAGGTATAGGTTTTGTAGCTAATATTGCATCTTTACATTTAATCACCGAGTTAAAGGCTAAGCGGTTTGCTCAAATTATTGCTTCAACTTTTCAAGATTTTGCAGTAACTACTCAAGATGGTAGTATACGTTCACCTATCAATGAGCTTTACTATGTTAAATGTGATGATGGCTGTAGAGATTTAATTATTTGGTATGGTAATACTCAAGCGTTGACAACTGGTGGGCAATATGAGCTATGTGGCAAAGTGCTTAAACTTGTACAGGAGTTAGGTTGTAATTATGTTATTTCGATTGGCGGTTTTAAGAAAGATGAGGCACAACCTGTACCGGGCATCTATAGTACCGCAACTGATCTTGATACGATGAAAACTGTTTTGGATCTTGGCACTAAAGTTATGATTGGAAACGTTTTTGGTATTGCGGGAATAAGTATTGGCCTTGCTAAATTGTATGACATGAAAGGGTTCTCATTACTTGTTGACACACCTGGGATGAATCCAGATGTGAACGCTGCACGTTACGCTTTGTTAACTTTGTTTAAATTCTTAAATCTTGAGGTTAAACTTGATAATCTTGAGCAGACGGGTGATGAGATTAAACGTATGCTGGAAACTTTTGGTTTAATTAGAAGCATTTCAGAAGAAAAGAAGAAAGAGGAGCAGCAATTACGCTGGTTCATCTAATTTTTTGTTTTATGCTTTTGTTTCGCTAACGAATTGGTCGTAAACTTTTTGCACTCTTTCGGCCATTGGCCCGGAGCCCTCAGTGACACCGTGGTCAGTTAATTTTACTTTATCCATTACCCAAATGAATCCTTTATCTTCATAGAGTTTAACCATTCTCGGGAACACTTTTTCTAGTCTTTGTGCAAGCGATTTAAGGTCAAAAGATTTTTCTGCAGAGGAAATCTGTGCAACTGTATTCCCATTAATGAATATGCGATTTGCGGTGTTGCCGTTTTCTTCTTTTGCATCTGCCAGTACTAGGCTTAGATTATCTGGGTTAATGCCGATTAGAGTGCCTGTGAAATTTTTACCATTACTTGTCGTTACTGAAACGATTTTTTCTGCTAGTGCTGTGACTTCTGTGAAATACTTTCTTTGCGCTACAGACACACTTTATGTCTCCATTAGCTTACAAAATTGCACAACGACTATTTATCTTTAAGCAACCACAAGTCAACAATCAAACGAAGACAGACACAAAAAAACATATTTTATCACGAAACTTCAATCTACTGCTGAACGGTTTTTCAACCAATATAAACTTGACTCTAGAAACGTTTTCTACATACTTAACTAATAAATTCAAATAAGCTGCGGTATGGATAATTTTACCTAAAAACAGAATAAAAAGAATACCGAGTTGTTTTGAGCGTTTTGCTAAAACTATAACGATGATAGTTAAACTTGGAATTCTGGCTACAGCACGCATAACATTAGAGAAGACTCTTTAGGTAACATAATTTACCGCTCGCTATAACTTATCAACAATAGCTGTCACATGTAGCAAACCAAACTTTTATTTTATTTTATTTTTAAGTTAATTAGTTAGAGAATTCTTATTGTGGAATGATTCACAATGGTTGACGCTGAAAAATCAAGTAAAGGTGCAGAGAAACAAGAAATTACGCGTTTACCCTGTGGTTGCGTTTATCAGGATAATGGCTGGATACTAATGCGGATAAACGAATGTGCGTACCACCACCGTAGAAGAACAACAAAAAGACCATATAGACCAAAAGCTGAATGCGTTAGACCATAGAACAGCAAATTTCAAAAAATGACAACTTATTTGGCAGGTTTTTCCATAAAACATTTAACTTACCAGAGTTAATCCTAACAGTTATGCCTAATCAAGAAGCACAACGTGACCAAAAACAAAGTTCATCAAAACGGTTTCTAAAAATTTTTCTACAAGTAGCAGTTATGATTGCAATGTTTGCAGCATTACTGTGGTATGTGGGCCTAGATGACTTGTATAATGCATTGCTCACCATCAGGGTTGAATATTTGGTTCTAGCCTTTCTAATGTACTTTGGAATAAATGTCATATTTGCTTTCCGACTACAAAGAGTTCTAGGCAAAAATAACATAAAAACTTCTTTTGGCAAAACACTGCTTGCTCAATATGCAGGCATGCTAACAAGCGACGTTACTCCAGGGCGCGCGGGATACATACTAACCCCCGTTTACTTAAGAGATCAAAACGTGCCAACATCAAAATCGCTCTCCACCATTTTAGGCATACAAACAATAGAATTCCTCGTGAAAGTAGCAGGCGGCATTGGCGCAGTAATCTACCTAGTTAAGTATGTTCCAACAACAACATGGAGTGAAATGTTTCCACAAACATTTGCAGGCATAAACGTAGGCATAATAATTGCCATTTTAGGCATCGGTTTAATGCTTCTTGGCGCCACAGTATTAGCCCTTTTCACTTGGTCAAAAAGAGCCATAGCTATTTTTAATAAAATTGCAAACATCCGTTTTCTAAAACGGTTCCTAGGCGGCATAATGGGCAAACTTGAAGAATACAAAGAAAGCGCACACACCACACAAAACGCCATACCAGAAATATTAGCCTTAACAATGATATGCTGGGTCTTGAAAGGGTTTGAATGGTGGCTCTTAGGCCTAGCTTTAGGAATAGGCAACATACCCTGGATAGCATTCTTCCTAATTCACCCACTGGTCACTGCACTTGCATTTGTACCACTAACACCAGCAGGAATTGGAGTACAGGAATTTGGAATTATAGGCATCTTAGGCTTACTAGGTGTCCCAGTCGCTCTAGCAGGCGCTTTTGCCATTATCGCACGCGGACTACTAATTCTTGAAGACCTAATAGGCTTACCACAAATTGTAAAATCAACAAGCCTACTCTTCTCACGTAAAAAACCGCAAGAAACAACTGTGACCCCAACCACCCAGGAGACATAACCAACCAAACATTAATAGACAAAAAAAGAGAAACAACAGCAAAGAAGAAAACATGAAAAGTTTTTCTTTCACATATTTTCTTTGTATTTAACAGGCCATTATTGCTACGGCAAAAATTTTCTTTCCGTTTATATGATGCGACTACAGAATTAAAGCCCCAGGACCCGTTTCTTACGCAGATGCACCACATTAATTGACAGCAAGACTGCAATAGCACCAAACAATGCCACAACGACGACGCCCATCCAGCCTAAGCCAAACATAACTGAATCCTGCGAAGCCACCTGAGTTGAAACAGGCTGAGACGTCTGAGGAGATGGAGACAAAGAAGGAGCAGAAATAGATGAAGAACCTGTTGCAGACGAAGCAGACGAGGAAGAGGAGGTGATGCTAGAAGAGGTTTGACTCGATGATGAGGATGAGGAAGTGTTTGATGCTGTTGAGGTTTGACTTGATGAGTCAGTAGTGGTCTGGGTTTCTTTGGAATCTGATGTTGTTGTGGAGTCTGGTGTGTTGTCGTTGTTGGTTTTTATTTTGGGGTTGCAGTTGGGTTGATTGTTGTAGTGGTCTTTACAAAGACATTTAGGTGGACATGGAGGCTGTGGAGGGCAGCAATGGTCAGGTGGGCATGGTGGCTGTGGAGGAGGACAACAATGACAAGGCGGACAATCGGGGTGCTTATGATCCTTGCAGCAGCAGTTGTTTTTGCATTCACAGGGACATTTCTTACAACAATCAGGCTGCTTTTGCTCAGTATTCTGATAAATAACAGTTACATGAGCACCAGCCTCAAGATCAACAAAAGCAGTACCAGCAGATAGATCAACAGTAGAGGTACCACTAGGACCAACAATAATAATATCACTAATGACCCAACCAGCCTGCATTACCTCAGTAATAACATACCTACCAGGAGCTAAAGGA
>WRJX01000066.1 GCA_009778385.1 Candidatus Bathycorpusculum sp.
CGACACAGGATTAGGCAATACAAACACCACAACACAAATACACACCGCTAGTTATATAGTTAACGAAAAGTTATACTGCTATATTATTGCTTTCAAATTAATAAACAATATTCCCACTATTGAAATGAAGCATTTTTTGTATGCATTTAGCCCCATGTATAATTTTATCAACATTATTACAATAATATGTATTTATTTATAAACCCTCTAAATGAACTAAACACGCACCAATTTTTTAAATTCAAGATTTGCAAACATACCATCCTTTATATAAACGCGTAGACATTAAAAATAATAGAACGAGATTTTATCGTTAGGCGGCTTACTCAGTTTGAGTGAAAAAGATATTACACGTTTTCTGCAGGCGTTAGGGCTTTCAAAACGCGAAATCCAAGTTTACATGTTTCTCGCCAAAAGCGGCGTACAATCTACAAGTTTTGTAGCTAAACGCCTAAAAATGGAACGCGTTCAAGCATATCGCACATTCAAGAAACTGCAGGAGAAAAGCTTTATCGAGGCTACACTTGAAAGACCGACACGCTTCACAATCGTACCGTTTGAAAATCTTGTTGACACTTTTATTAACGCAAAAAAGAATGAAGTTATGAATCTAAATGAGCAAAAGCAAAACCTGCTAGTATCTTGGAAATCAATCAGCACACCTGAATCTGAGTATCCGGTTGCTAAATTTTCAATAATCACTGGCAAGAAAAAGATTCATTCAAAAATGATAAACATGATTGAGGAATCCAACAAGCAAATCCTATTTTTAACCACAGGCTTGGGGCTTATTCAAGAAGATATCGCAGGAATACTTGACTCCGCATTTGACCTCTCTAAAAACCATAAAGTCAACTGTCAAATAATCACAGACATATCAAATGAGAACCTAAAAATTGTTGAAAGAATAGACCAAAACATAACTGAAGACCACATTAACATTAAAATGCATCATATAGGCATGAGTTCCAAGTTTTTCCCACGATTCTTAATCAAAGATGAGGAAGAAGCCATTCTTTACGCACCTTTTGGCAACGAAACTTCTGTTCTAAATCTAGAAGATGAGGGATTATGGATCAATGACAAAATGTTCATTTCAGTTCTAAAAGCGTTCTTTGATCAGATGTGGTCCATCAGCATAGAGGCAACAAGACGTATTGATGAATTGAAAAGTGGTGTGCCCATTGGCGAGATTGTTGTTATTAAAGAAGCAGAGGAAGCATGGAAGAGAGTTACTAAAACTCTTGAAAATGCCAAAAAAGACGTTGTTATATTCACTACGTCACAGAGCATTAACCGTCTTGCAGAAGATGATTCTTTTACACGATTTCTAAAAAAGGATTTAAAAGTTCGCATTATGGCTTCAATTGATCTTGACAATCTTGAACCTGCACAGAAACTTTCCACGTATTATGAAATCAAGCATGTTCCAATCAGTTACATGATCATAATTATGGTTGATGAAAAACATCTTTTCATATTTAAAAGACCACCGTTAAATGACTGGACAAGTGAATCAGCATTTTACCTACCAGACACTTTCTATTCCAGCGATCCAAGCCAGATTGAACGCACAAGTGAAATGTTAAATGATATATGGAAACGCGGCACAGACATTTCAGAAATAAGCAGTCAGGCAGGTATGAATCTGCCAAAAATAGAAGTATCCATTACCGAAACTATACCAGCACTCGTTAGTTTAATGCTTCAGAACAATGTAAATTCGGCACTCATAACTGAGCAACACCAACCGATAGGAGTTATAAGTGATAGAGACGTTCTAAGAGACATCATCGAGTACCATAAAGACCCAGTTAAAGCCATTGCCAGAGATCTAAGCTACACGCCACTGATAATTTTAGACAAGGCTGAATCAATGGTAAATGCTATGCAGGTTATGCGGAAAAAAGGCATAAAACGCGCCGCCATGGTTAAAAATGGTCAGCTTGTAGGTATGTTAACTGAGGAAGAAAACAAAAAAACAGCAATACCAACCCCGACAGCGTCTACAGCAACAACTTAAAGCCATGGTGACTGCTGTTTTTGTACGGTAAATAATAAAAGTAGTAAACTCCAACGCTAAAGAGAGGAAAACAAGTTGAAGCTAGACGAGCCTATGATTATTGTAAATTTTAAAACTTATCTTGAGTCAACCGGCAAAAAAGCCATAGAACTTGCAAAGCACGCTGAAAAAGTCAGCAAAGAAACTGGCGTTCAAATCATAGTTGCACCTCAGTTTGTCGATTTAGCTAAAATCGCTGAGTCCGTAGATATCCCCGTTTTCGCCCAACACCTTGACCCTATAAAACCCGGTAACAGCACAGGCCATATCCTTGCTGAAGCCATAAAAGAGGCAGGTGCAGTTGGCACAATTATCAACCATTCTGAAAGACAACTCCACCTTAGCGATATTCAGGCTTCAATAGCCCTTGCCAGAGAAAAAGGCCTTATCTCATGCGTTTGCGCAAACAATCCAGCCACAAGCACTGCAGTAGCTGCCCTAAAACCAGACATAACCTCAATTGAACCTCCTGAACTTATCGGCACAGGAATCCCAGTGTCTAAAGCAAAACCTGAAATTATAACCAACACCGTAACCTTAGTACATCAAATAAACAAAAAAATGCCAATTTTATGTGGAGCAGGCATTAGCCAAGCTGAAGATGTGGCAATCGCGTTAAAACTTGGAACATTAGGCGTACTGGTCGCAAGCGGCATTGTCAAAGCGAAAAATCCATATAGCATTCTACGTGCATTTGCTGACGCAACACAATAATTGTAGTGACCAAACTTGAAAGTTGAACCTGAATGTGCGTCATGCATGCTCTCACGAGCACAAATACAAATTTACCAAGCCACAACTAACCCCGCTTTACGATTTAGATGCATGGCTGAAATTGTTAAACTCATAAACCGCGACTTTAAACCGTCCACTGTTGCCGCAGACATCTGCACCACAAGAGACCGCATAATTCGCCAGTTAACCAGCAATCCAGACCCCTACAAACAGGTAAAGAAAACAGCCAATGAAAAAGCTCTCAAACTGTTAGCACAAACTAAAAAATTTGTACACACAGGCCATACTCAACAGGAAAGGTTCAAAAAAGCATGCCTATGCGCAATCGTTGGCAACATCATGGAATTCGACATTCCCGGCCACAAATTTACCCTAAAAGACTTATCTAAAATAATCAAAGACGCTGCTAAAGATTTAGCCATTGATGATATCGACAAAGCTTATGAGATAACCAAAAAATCTGACAGCGTCTTATTTCTTGCAGATAACGCAGGAGAAATAGTTTTTGACACCTTACTTGTTGAGCAACTCAAAAACATGGGCTTAAAAGTCACATATGTTGTTAAAGGTGGACCAGTAATTAACGACGCTACAATGGAGGATGTAGAGTTCTCTAACATGGACAAACTTGCAGATGAAATCATCACCACCGGAACCGACGCAGTTGGACTTCTCAAAAAGGAGGTTTCACCAGAATTTCTAAAAATTTATGAACAAGCAGAACTGGTTTTTGCCAAAGGCATGGGCTATGCTGAAACTTTAACTGAGTACAAATACACCAAACCTCATCTGCACCTTTTCCGAACAAAATGCGCTCCCGTGGCAAATTATTTCTGTGTTCCACGAGATAAAAACATTGCAAAGCTGATAACATAGATGAAGTTACCAACCATAACCTTCAACCAACGAGCCTTAGAAAACTTTAAGGTCTCAATGGAAAGGGAATGGCTAATAACAAATGGTATTGGTGGCTATGCATCTAGCACTGTTTTAGGCATTAATACTCGCAAGTATCATGGACTGCTTGTTGCAGCCTTAAATCCACCGGGAGAAAGAAGGGTCTGTCTTTCTAAACTAGATGAAGACCTGTTTTTAGGCAACGACATTTTTAGGTTGGGTAGTAATGAGTTTAAAGATGCTATTTACCCTCAAGGTTACAAGTTAATCAAACAGTTCGCTATTAATCCGTTTCCAACTTATACTTATGTTTCAAACGGGGTAGAAGTAAACAAGACATTTTTTATGCCTAAACTAAAAAATGCCATATGTACATTATATAGAGTGAAAAATTGTAGCGAGTTGGATGCTAAATTATCAATTTACCCAATGGTTAACTGTCGCTACTTTCACAATGTTACAGACCACCGAAAAAATCCTCTACACCTGACTCAGCAACAAACCAGCAATGAAGTATCAGTATCATTTCACAAACAAAATACTACCATTACTTGCCGTACAACTAATGGAGTCTTTAAAGAACAGCGTAACTGGGTTGAACAACTATATTACCGTGACGAAGAAAATCGGGGTGAATCAAGTAATGATGATAGTTATCAACCTGGAATCTTTGAAACCACAGTTCCTGCCAAAAACGAGAATACATTCGCGTTAATGACCGCTGCAAGTCATAACGCCCAAGAGAGCAAATTAATTCTTGACTCGATTGGTTTTTCTGTAGATCAAGTAGTTGAGGCCTACAATCGGGAGGTGTCTTATTTGAGCGATTTGCTTTTGAAGTTTTACCAACTGTATAAGGGGGTACCTATGACAGATTGGTTAAATTGGACGTTGCAGGCAACAGATGCGTTCATGGTTCAAAATATTCAGAAACGTAAGTCAGTCATTGCGGGTTATCATTGGTTTGAGCCTTGGGGTAGAGACACATTTATTTCGCTACCAGGTTTGATGCTTGTAACTGGCAGATACAGTGACGCAGAAGACATTTTCTCTAACTTTATTCAATACTGCAGTGAGGGTCTTATTCCAAACTTCATCGCTGATAAATCTGCTCAACCAGCCTACAACACAGTTGATGGAACACTTTGGTACATTAATGCCGTACTGCAGTATCTTAAATACACGAACAACTTTACCTATGTTAAAGAAAACCTTTGGGATACACTAAAATCCATAATTGCCCACCATGAAAAAGGTACATTATTTGACATTAAACTTGACGATGACGGCTTGCTCACACACGGTTCAAGGCTTACATGGATGGATGCTTTTGTTAACGGTAAAGAAATTACCCCACGAAAAGGTAAAGCTGTAGAAATTCAAGCCCTTTGGTACAATGCCCTCAAAACCATGGAACTCTTAGCCACTGAATTTGGTGAAAAAGATTTAGCATCAAAATACGCTGGCAACGCCGAGAAAGCTCAGGAAAGTTTTAACCAGAAATTTTGGAACCACAAAAAAGCTTGTCTTTACGATGTACTTGAACCATCAAGGGTTGATGATTCTATACGTCCGAACCAGATTTTAGCGGTTTCATTAGACTTTAGCATGGTTGATAATGTCCAAAGTAAACAAGTCGTTGACTTTGTGAACCGCGAATTAGTTACACCTTATGGTCTACGCACTTTATCGCTTGATGACCCAAAGTTTGTCGGCAAATATGAAGGCAATAGACAAAGCCGGGATACTGCTTACCATAATGGCACTATCTGGCCATGGCTACTTGGACCCTTCATCACAGCATACCTAAAAATTTACAATACATCAGAAGCCCGCAAGCTTGCATTGCAGAGCTTTGTTTTACCCCTGATAGGTGAAACAGCTTATAATGGTGGCTTAGAGTCAGTAAATGAAATTTTTGACGATGACTCACCAAATAAACCCCGAGGATGTATTGCACAGGCTTGGAGCGTTGCTGAACTATTACGAGCCTACATAGAGGATTTATTGGAGATTAGACCACAATTTGAGGCAGCTCTAAAAGCTAAACACTTATAATTTTTTTAAGCTCTGCCGCAGCGACTTCCGGTGGCACTGTATTAATATATACGCCTGTACTAAGTTCGAATCCTGCCCAAATAGACAATTTTGGACAAACTTCCAAGTGCCAATGATAGCTGTTTTGTGTGTCTTTATCTATGGCAAGATGAAACCAGTAATTATATGGCGGATCATTTACAAGAGTTCTTAGAGCCTTAAGACTGGCTTTGAGAGTTTTAGCGAAAACTCTAAGTTCTGTTTCTGAAAGGTTAAGCATGTTAGACGCATGATGTTTTGGCAGTATCCAAAATTCCAGTGGTGTAATGCTAGCGTATGGCGTGAAAACCAGAAAATGCTCATTTTCTAAAATTGCCCGTGGACCGCTTGCTTCTTTATGGTAAAGATCACAGAAGAAGCAGGTTTTGTTTGCTTTAAAGTAAGCTTTACTTGCGGCTTGCTCGTTTGCAACAGTTGGAGGAATAATTGGAGTTGCAATAATTTGACTATGCGCATGTGATAATGAAGCGCCTGCGTCGGGTTTGTAATTGCGAAAAATTTGCACGTATTTAACATAGGGTTTAGTGCTGAACACGGAAAGCCTGTCAATGTATGCCTTAATCAACAGCTCCAACTGGGGCAATTCAGCATTTGCTGGATCTTCATTGTGATTAGGTGACTCAGCTAAAACCTCATGTTCACCAATGGCAAACCCACAGTTGCCCTCTAAAACGTTAGCGTCTATTTCATCTTGAAGGGTTTTTGGCGGAATAAAGGCAGGATAAAGATTGGGAAAACTGCGAATAAGCCAGTTTTTTGGGCGTTCACCTTCCGCTGGATCAGCAGAGCATCTGATTTTGTCATTTTCCTTTAGATAAAGCATACTTGCTGGCGGTGTTGCACATTCGTTACCGATGCACATAGGACAGCTGTCATTTTTTGCTATCTCATTTTGAGGTTTGACAAAATCTGTTGGCCGTCTGCTACGCTCAGTTGCAATAACCACCCAACGGTTTAGCAAATAATCTTTTCGTAATTTGTTATACGCCATAAAGCTAAAACTCCAGCATAAAAAGGTAGGATACTTAACATTTTAGCCTTTTCTAAAACAGCTACACAAAAATCAGTACATAACAAAGAAGTATTTAGAACATATGATTTGTTAAAAGGAAGGAATTAAGGTTAGGTAGATTCTCTAAAGGTATAGTTACAGTTTGTGCATCTTAGAAATTGTGTTGAAGATTCATCGGAACCTCGTGTTTGAACTTGCCAAACGTTTGCGGTGTTGTTTCCACATCTTGTACACTCTATGTGTACTGTTGGCATGGTACTTAGTTGGGCTTCCTTACCTATTACAGCAACGTACTGCTTTGGTCCATGCTCAATAATTTTGCCATTTGACCTGATAAGTTTCTCTTCGGATTTAGGTTTCTTGTATTGGCACTTATTGCACACCAGCATTAGCGACACTTGATTGTCAGAACTATCCTTTTTTGGGGCAAGACGCGAACCACATTTTTCACAAAACTCCATTTTTGCACTTCCTTTTTATGAATTATTCTTTTAGAGAAATTTCGGTCAACTTACCTGCAGGATGACAATCAGATTAGAAAGAGATGGATAACGTCATGATGTTTGCAGACTTGTTAACCGTTATTTCTTCACACGCTTTTGGACTTGTTACAGTTCACTTTTGTTAGTTTCATTAGAGAAAATGAAAAATAAAAAAACTTGTGACAGTAATAATACAGCAACAATCTGCAGACAAATATTTGTTTTAATTGTTAATGTTTGACAATCACATACACTTATGAATATTTGCCGAAAATATAGTTCTATCTTTCTTTTAGACCTATGTTGGAGGTGAAGTATTTTGTCTCGTAATACCAATATAAAGGGGCCCATTATAACTTCTGATGGAAGATTTCAATGTGAAGCAGATAATCGCGTCTTTAACACTCGTGAAGATTACGATAAACATTGCAATAACGTACACATAAAAAACCAAAAATAACCATCAAAAACACATCCTTCAAATTTACCTCCCTTCAAACGACCTTCACCATATAAACCACATACAGTTTACTAAGTTTCACTTAGAGAGGTACCAATTTTTTATAAATTTGCTAATTTAACACAGCTTTTTCATAAATAACAAACAATCAACTTAACACTACAGTAAACCTTATCCACTCAATCAAGTTTTCCGCTAGCTACTAATTAGAACTACACATTTTACTGCTTTAGATATGCTGACTTGCGTATCCATGATAGGTGTCTTGGATTTTTAGCCTTCTCCCTTCTCCTTGACTCCTTTCTAAAATATTTATCTCTGTTTTAGTTATAAAGTGGTATTCCATAAAACGCAATATATCAAACACCTCTTTGATAGGTAAACTTTTTATGGCGCATAACTATTCTTGAAAGCCAATTTGGCGGGTGAGTGTCTCCCACCCGTTCCGCCAAGTATAAAACCCGGGTAGGGAGGATTCAATTGCAAAACAAAACCAAAATCATAGCCTTAATGTCAATATACGCCGCACTTTATGCTGCGTTAGTAATTTTTCTACCAGGATTATCCTATGGACCGCTTCAAGTTCGCATAGCCGACTGTTTAATTGCTGCAGTGCCACTACTTGGCTTTGCAGGTGTTCTTGGACACACATTAGGAGTCTTCATCGCCAATATACCTTCTCCGTTTATTCCATTTGATTTACTAAACACCATACCCTCATTTATAATGTCATTTGTGGTCTACTACACCTACAAGAAAACCAACAACAACTACACCATTATCGCTACATGCTCTGCTTACTCAGTGGTTCTTGGAATAACCGTTGGTTATATGCTATCATACTTTGGTGCACCTTTACTTGAAACTATTATGTACATCACAATTGGAAATATAATTGCTAGTGTATTACTCGGCTGGCCACTGTTTAAACTACTCAAAAAAATAGGCATCCAACACTGGATAGGAAAAGAAACAAAAAACATAGAGGTAAAACAGGATGAGTGAGAACAAGAAATGCGTCAGTATACTTAGTGGTGGACTAGACTCTGCCGTAGTTACTTACTGGGCAAAAAATCAAGGCTACCAAATCTATCCACTCACCTTCAAATATGGACAAATCGCCGTTAAAGAAACTTTGGCAGCCCAAAAAATCGCAGAAACCATAGGCACTAACACAAAAATCATTGACCTCACAACGTTAAAAGACATCTTTAATCAAACAACCGCCCTCGTCAACCGAGATATACCATTAACCAGCGAATTCACCACTCCAATCATTGTACCATTCCGCAACGCCATTTTCCTATCCATAGCCGTAGCTTACGCAACCACGATTAATGCAAACAAAATTTTTTACGGCGCACACGGCTCAGACGAAACATTCTATCCAGATTGCCGACGAAAATTTTATGAAACTTTCACAAAAGCAGCTCGTTTAGGCACCGACCAAAATATCACCATTTACGCACCATACAACGGCAAGAAAAAATCTGACCTCATCAAAGCAGGCATAAAACTAAAGGTACCGTTAGAGTTAACATGGTCATGCTATCTTGACGGAGAAAAACACTGTGGACAATGTGAATCCTGTACTAACCGCAAAAAATCTTTCTATGAAACCGGCATAACGGACCCAACACAATACGAACTCTAAAACAACTAACAAAAAATCCTCTTCAAACAATACAGTCTATTTCCATTCAAACTTGAAAAAACAAATTTTCATTCTAGCTTATTTTTGTCAGCACTGAAATCTGTAAAAATTCTTGCACAACAATAAGATGAAAACGAAACAGACCAACCCTGCTCTTTTGCAAAATCAATAGCCTCCTTACTTGGAAACGCTATAGCATCAACCCCAGATTTTAACGCCAACACATCAGTGATTACACGCAATTTACCTTTTGGACGCATACAACCCAAAACCAAAGGAGTTTGAGGAAACATCATCCGTGCAGAAGCTATAACACGGGCAATATCATAAGGCTGCGGCGGCTCAATTTTAGCCATCTCAGTTCCATGCAGAGGCATAAATGCTATGATAACCACAGCTGAAGGTTTTGTACGTGAAATCAGCTGTAAAGCAGCATACTCACCATCCAGCTTGCCCTCGTTTAACCCAACAATTACATGGGGCACAAAATTTAACCCAGCGCTTTGCAGCATATCAAGCGATTTAGCATAATCACTAACTGCAACGTTTAACCCATAGACTTTGTTGATGGTTTCCTGAGAGCCAATAACATCAATTAAGGCTGCATCCACCGCAGAACGTTTAAGCAAAATAGCCGTTTCCAAATCAAGTATACCCGTGTGAACAAAAACTGTCAAACCCAACTCGTGTTTAACCCGTGCAATAGCCGCCGCAAACGGTTTAAGAGGAACTGACCCATTGGACAAGCAGCCGCCACTAATTAGACAACCCACCGCACCATCCCGTTTAAGTTTGAAACAAAACTCAAACAAAGCATCAGGTGTAATTGTAGACTGCATTGCAGTTAACACTTTACCACCACAATGCTTACAATTCAAAGCACAACTAGTACCAGTTATTGAAACCGTTGGAAAATCTTTCGGTGAAGAACAAAAAAAACTATTTTTATGATATGTAAAACTTGGAGCATAGAAACGGATCTCACGGTTTTTTTGCATAAATATTTTGGAATCTAAAAGGTTAATGAGTTCTTGTTGATTTAAACGCCAAATTGACTCAGCAGAAAATTGAGACATACTCTTCGCGCTATAGTTTGAACGGAGCTTCTTAAGAAGCTATGTGTTAATACTTTCTTTTTGCCGTCTCAAACTCCATATGCTTGATGTAGAGTACCAAACATTTGATTAGTATAGCTGCCAATTGCCTGTATCTTCATCAATTGTACTGGCTATAAGTTCAACAAAAGAAAAGAGAAGGAATCAGTTAAGATGGACTACTCAACGTTCCAACGTTTTGCAACTTTGACTGCAAGAAATACCAGCAAAGCCACTATCAGGAAGGTAATAAAAGCAACCAAAAAGTCACCATACGCAAATTGCTGTGTCCCAACTTCAACAACTCCATCGGCTAAATTACTCAAACCCGGAATAAGAAGACCGATTGAGGGCAACAGCAAATCTTTGACTAATGCCTGAACCAGATTACCCAGATACACACCGATAATGAACGCAATAGCAAGACCAAAAATTTTGTATTTAGACAGAAAACCTTTGAATTCGTCCCATAAATTCTGTTTTTGCGGGGGTGGTGGCGGAGCTTTTTCTACTGCTTCTCGAATCTTCCGTAATTCAGCCAACATTTCTTCTTCTTTTGACAATAATAATAACCTCAAAATATTTTGCAATACTTGACTAATAAGATTATCCATCAACCAAGTTAGCCACTTATGGACAAATAACCAGTTAAACATGGGTATAGGTAAAAAGTTTCATATGCCAACATGGGTTTCGCAGTTATATGAAAAGTACACGTTATAGATGAATTAGGCAAAAGGATCTTAAAGCTACTTCAAAAGGATAATAAGACTATTTTTACAGAAATCACACAAAATAAGCAGAAAACCATCGTTTATTTTCATGTTAACCATCTTGTAGAAACGCAGATCATCACACATTTCACTAGCTTGCTTAGCCTAGAAAAAGTTAAAAGCCATCTTTGCCATTGATTTTTGGTGTATATTTTGCAGTTTGAAGAGTACATAAAATTCGCAAATGACAACCCGTCTAGTTACTTAGCTACAGTAGAAGATGCCCAACCAAGAGTGCGCGGCATGCTAATGTGGTTTGCCGACAAAACTGGTTTCTACTACAACACAGGAGCAACAAAAGAACTCTACAACCAACTTCAAGCCAACCCAAAAGTTGAACTCTGCTTCTTTGATCCAAAAACTCCAAACATGAAGATGATGCGTGTAACCGGTAAAGTTGAATTTGTGAATGATCTTGAATTAAAGAAGAAATTAGTTGATGCAAGACCATTTCTTAAACAGATGGGTTTAACTCCTGAAAACCCAAACTTAATTTTGTTCCGGGTGCCAAAAGGAGAAGCCTATTTTTGGACAATGGATACAAACATGGACCCAAAGAAAAAGATAACCTTCGGCTAGATATTGGGTGTTAAAAGGTTTCTTGATGTACAAACTCACTGGGTAGCCGTCTTGGACGCTGAGATGGCGATTCAGCAGAATATCCAACTGAAATCATTGCGACAGGGCACATATCCTCTGGTGCATTAACCACTTTTTTTACAGTCTCTTCCTCAAAAGCACCAATCCAACAAGTACCTAAACCTAAACTACATGCGGTCAATAAAATGTTCTGAGTAAATGCCGCGGTATCTTGAATACAATACAAACTACGCCCATGATCACCGTAACTATCTTGGGCCTTTTTAAGATCTGCACAAACCACAAACACTACCGAGGCAGCTTGAACCTGTTTTTGACCAAATGACGCATGAGACAAACGCTGCTTTTGCTCAGTTTGCCGTACAATGACCAGCTGATAAGCTTGGGCATTCCCAGCAGTAGGGTGCCATGCGAGCTGCTTCAACAAGTTTATTTACCATTTCTTCAGGAATGGGTTGGTTTGTGAATTGACGTATGCTTCGTCGGTTTTTTACTGCTTCAAAAACTTCCATTTCGTTACAACCTCCTTTTTTATTATACGGTTCTTCCGTAAAAGACTTATCTTAATTCTACGTTTAATTACACTTGGATGATGAGCCTAGAGTCACAGAGCCAAAAGCAGTGATATTGACTCGACGGGCGAACTGACACATAAAATTTAACATACAACCAATTTGCAGGAATACAAAAGAAACACACTACAAAACAAAAAATTATTACACAACCAAAAGCCAAAAGATTAGAGGATCACTCTTTTCTTTTCTTTACACCAGTATGTTGGAACTGTTACAAGTGTTATTTGTTAAAGAAACTAAGGTGATTATTCTTAATAATAAAGGAAAGTATCAGACAAAGAAAAGGTCAATAGCGGAAAATTTATCAGTACAGTAGACATAAACAAGGGAAAACTTGAATACATAAAATTTGACGCCCAGACAAATAGAGGTGAAAAAGTATGGTTGAAATGAAAATTGACGCCAGTGAAATAAAAGGCAAAAGTGGTATGGTTCAAAAATATGCTGATTTCATCAAGGAAAAAACCAGTGCAGATGTATCTAGTGATGCTAACACTATAATAGTTAAAGGTGAAGGACCTGCAGTAGCTAAAAAGTATCTACGTATCTTGACCAAAAAATTCTTGCACAAATACGAGTTGATTGACACTTATCGGGTAATTGCTGATGAAGGCGAAAACGCACTGCAGATCAAAGAGCGCAGACTAAACGAAGAAGACTAAGCGCTTCTTTACCATTTTAACAAAATTTTGTTTTATCGGACAACCCGATTAACACACATAGTTAATGTTAATATAAACATTTTATTTTTATAATTTGTATGGTTTTTAAAAAGAGTTGATTAGGGCTTTACTCTTTCTAGTCGTAGCGTATTTAGTAGCAATAGCATTGTTATGCCATCGTCTCCGGCAGCTACAGTGAACCACAGTGGTATCAATCCTAGCATTCCAAGTCCGCCTAGCACAAGTTTTATGGCCAGTGAAGCGGCAATATTTTGTTTGGCTACTACCATTGCTTTTTGGCTTAACTTGATTAGGTATGAAATCTGAGATAATTCGTCATTTACCAGCACAACATCTGCTGACTCTAAGGCTATGTCCACACCTTTGACGCCCATAGCTATGCCTACATCAGATACTGCAAGTGCAGGAGCATCATTAACACCATCACCAACCATAGCCACCAATCCTGTACTTTCATGTTTAAGCTGCTGAACAAGCCGCAGTTTATCCTCAGGAAACAGTTCAGCATGCACTTCATCTATACCTAAAGCTTGCGCGGTTTCTTTGGCAATTTCCTTTTTATCCCCCGTGAGCATGGCAGTTTTAATATTGCCTTTTTTCAGTGACCGAATAGCACGCAACGCATCTTCACGCACTTCATCAGTAACACAGACAGCCGCTAAACCGGATTTACCAACGGAAATACAGACTGCCGTGTGGATATCACCAGCAGTAATTTCAAAAGCTTCAGTGCAATCACAACCGAATTCCTGCATCAATTCAAAGTTACCAACTGCTACATGTTTACCATTCACTTGACCGACGATACCTTTGCCAGGCACTTCTATGACGTCTTCAACCTTGAATTTTGTTAAGTCAATACCACGCGCTAATGCTTGACGTGTTATAGCTTGCGCTATTGGATGGTTTGAGTACTGGTCAAGAGCGGCAGCATACGCAAGGGATTCGCCTTCAGCTTTTGCGTTGTCCACTCGATGAATTTTATGAATCGCTGGTCTACCTAAAGTTAAGGTACCTGTTTTATCAAAGATTACACATTTAATTTGAGCAAGTTTTTCAACAAAGACACCCCCTTTAACAATTACACCCCGTTTGGCTGCAACAGTTATAGCAACAAAAATAGTTGCTGGCACTGAAATTATAAAAGCGCTAGGACAAGAAACTACCAATAAAATAAGTGAACGGTAAAACCAAGTGTTAAATGAGCCTCCAATAATAAGGGGCAACCCAGCGGCAGTAAAAATTGCTAGTCCAATCACAATTGGTACGTAGAATCGGGCAAACCTGTCCACAAGGCGTTCGATTGATGCTTTGTGCTTCCCTGATTCTATAACGAGTAGTACAATACGGGAAATGAGGGTTTCACTTGCTTTTTTGGTGACATTGATTTTTAGAACACCAGTCTGGTTTAAAGTACCAGCGTAAACACTATCGGGTGCTTTTTTAGGCACAGGTATCGATTCACCTGTAACCAAAGCCTGATCAACATGAGAAAAACCCTCAACTACATCACCATCTAAAGGAATCCGTTCACCAGGCCGGACAAGCAAAACCGCCCCAGGAGCTACAGAATTAACAAAAACGTCTTTGACTTGATTCTCATATATGACGTGAGCAATTTCAGGCATGAATGTGGAGAGTTTTTCAACCGTTTTTCTTGCACGATCTTGAATGTAACCTTCAAAGTATTCTGCAATACAATACAGCATAAGTACGGTAGCAGCTTCGAATCTGTAATCTAGGTAAAGCGCGCCAAGACCGGCAACAGCCATTAAAAATTCAACACTAAAACGTCTCTCTATAACTAGCTCCTTTAAGCCTACTACTCCAATGTAAATAGCAGATGTTAGAATAGAGACATAATAGAGAATCAACGACACTGTTACACTTATATTTAAAAGCGGCAAATCAAATCCTATGGGTATTCCATCAAAGAAGTAGTCAATTATGCCGGTGATAACAATTGTTGAGACTAGCCAGACTGCAAACACGGTTAGAACTTTTTTGTGTTGCTCTTCTTCACCGATTACTTCTGTTTCGGGTTTCTCAGGTACTGCCTTGCTTATGCCCATTTGTTGTTCAATCCATTAAATTCTAAGCGACCTGATTAATATTAAATTAATGCTAAAAATATGTAGAAAAATATTAATCAGATATTAACAACAAACTAGCTAATTAATAAAACATCGGTGAACAAACTGACAGTAATTAGCATAACTCTCCCACCAGACTTACTACGAAAATTCGAAGACTTCATGGCCACAAAAGGCTACTACAGCAGATCAGAAGCCTTTCGAGACGCCGTACGTAACTTAATCAACGAAACAGAACTTGCTTCAACACAATCCGAAACCGTTGCCGCCACAATAATGATAACCTGCGACTACGAACGCAAAGATGTAGACATAAAAATGACCGAACTACGCCATGAATATGATGACGTAGTCATCGAAAACATCCACCGACACATAGGAGAGAAATACTGCCTAGAAATTTTTATAGCCCAAGGCAACAACGAACGAATTCTAAACCTAATAAACCGTCTACGTGGAACACATGGAATTCAGCAAGTAAAATCAATGTTTATGATGTTATAAAATAAATAAAATAAAAAAAAGCTATGTTTCATTTACAAATTGCTTATAAACTGGGTGATCTTTAAAACGCAAAGTTGTTTCTGATTTTTCTATAGTTCCACTTGGCAGGCGCATACAAATTGAACACACAGTTGCACTATCACGACTTAAACGTACCCCATCAAGAAGTTCACCTTTAGTTACACCTGAAGCTACAAAAACCAGTTCATTACCTTTTGCCAATTCATTCTCATTATAAGTTTTGGTTACATCTACCCCAGCCTGTTTTAAACGTTCCACACGAGCTTCATCATTGTTTGGATTCCAAACTCTAACAAGCATTGTCCCACCTAAGCATTTTACTGCCGTCGCTGCGATTGTTGCTTCTGGCC
Organism: Candidatus Bathycorpusculum sp.; assembly: GCA_009778385.1. Classification (GTDB taxonomy): domain Archaea; phylum Thermoproteota; class Bathyarchaeia; order Bathyarchaeales; family Bathycorpusculaceae; genus Bathycorpusculum. The sequence continues at coordinate 16,093 of WRJX01000066.1, forward strand.
CAGCTCCTGCACCTATAAGCAAATCAACCCCAGAATTCGGAGTTACCGCAACTACTGCCCCCGCGATATCACCGTCAGGAATAAGAATGATTCTTACACCCATTTGCCGTAGAGTTTTTAGAATTTCACTATGCCTATCTCGATCCAGCATGATAACAGTAAACTTTTCTATAGAAATATTTTTTGACTGGGCAATTGTTTGCACAATTTCTTCGGTACTCATATCCAAAGACAGCTTACCAATACTATGGTAATCAGTAGCAACTTTAAAGTAATACCCATCATCGGGCAAAACTTGAAAACACCCCTTTGGAGCACACGCAAGCGCAGAAATAGCGTCTTTCCTACCCTTACTAGCTGCAGTGGTACCGTCAACAGGATCAACAACAAATTCAAGTGCTGGACCATCTCCAGTACCAACTTTTTCTCTACGTTCAAACGCTGGAGCGTGATCTTTTGGTCCTTCACAACAAATAACTTCACCATCAATATCACTTTGCTTTAGAACTGCCCTTGAGAATTCTACAGCTTTTGCATCGATTAAATCACAATCACCTTGACCGACATGCAATGCTGCACCTACGGCTCCTGCAACAGTTATTCGAGTTAAAGACGGCGCTAAAGCTCTTAATGAAACCATACCATTTTTCTCCGTTAATACAAATAAGCCTAATGCCTAAGCTGAATATTTATGGGTTTGCGCAAAAACAACATCATTTTTTAGCCAACAAATTCACTTAAAACAGATGTTTACCAAGAAAACCTTACAAAAACTCATTTACCATCATCAAACCCAAACTTTTTAGAGAAATACAATATTGAAAGTAATGTAAACATGAAAACCTAATTTTATTCTTCTTTACACTTTCAACGCTACTCTGTGCTTTGTCATTTCCAAAAGTAACTAACACACCTCTACAGGTAACATTTAACAATCGAATACACCCATAAGTAAACCAACCAAAATTTGTATCATATATAGATACTAATTTTCTATGGTACCGAAAATATGCTGAAAAAGAATTTTTAAAAGTTCAAACTACTAAAAAAATAAAATATAAAGAACTATTGAAACCCAACTTTTAGCTATTACTTGCTTTTCCTGTGTTAAGAACTGGACTTTGACGTATAGAGCCTTTAGATGTTCTCCTTGCTCCTCCAATCAAGCTTTTACTGCTTGAGATATTTTCTTAGGAGGTGATCCGGCCGCAGGTTCCCCTACGGCCACCTTGTTACGACTTTTCCCCCCTCACGAAACTTAGA
>WRJX01000067.1 GCA_009778385.1 Candidatus Bathycorpusculum sp.
GGTGTTAAAACTCAATCAACTTTTTTAAAATTTGAACTGTTAAAAGAAAAACATCAAAAACTAAATTGTTAAATAAGCTAATTCTTGATGATGTTTTATATGTAATCGGAGGAGTAGCACTCTTAGGAACAAAAGGTGACCGAGAGGCTTTAGCTGTAAATGAGCAGTATGTGCCCATTGGCTATCACGGTGCTGGATTCTCCGATTCTGATTCTGACTCGCCTGTAGATACTAATTCTCCTGTGGATAATCTGGTTCTTGTAGGTGCAATAGTTGGAACGGTTGTAGCCGTTGCTATGGCAGTATCTTTATTGTTCTTTTTTAAAAACAAAGGAAAAAGAAAGAACACATTCAGATAGTTTCTCTAAAACCATCGTATTTGTGCTTAGTTTTTGGAGAAGCTAAATTTTCACCATTTTTTATTTCTTATTGCGCTTAGATATACAACAATTTCTGTACAGTCTGTATGTATTTAATTCACGATAAAATTTGCAAATGTGTAAAAATAATTTACAATCATTTTTGACAAATTATGTTAAGGTTGAACATCTTATCACAAATATAATTGCAACTTCATACAATCCATTATGAGAATAATTCCGAAAATGGGTTTGGCCTGTCTGAATACTGTTCCTGTCCTCAAAATTTTGGTTTTGAGGCATCATATTAACATCAATAAATCAAGTACACTTACATCTAAAAATATGTCCATAACAAATTTACGGCAACTTTCATGATTTAGTAACCATGAGTTAACAAAAAACTCTCTCAACAAGTTAGCAGAACCAAAAAAGTAAAAAGCATTAATAGCTGTTTTATATACGTTGATATGATACATTAAATCGAGTTTAAAATTCGGTGAATACTTGATGGTGAAATTTACATACCACTATGGTGAAGATGTACTTGAAGTGTCTATTAACATCTGGTGGTTATGTAGCCTATATGTTAATGGACAATTACAAGACAAAAAAAGGAATTGGACAACGCTTACGCTTATAGGCAAATTAGAGAGCGGTGAAGAAATAAAAGCTGAAATTGGAAACGGCTACGGCTTTACGCCGACTTGCACTCTGACCGTTGATGATACCTTATTGAAGCCAAACACGCACTACCCATCAAAACGGAAAAATATGCAATAAATGTCAGCGACAAGTTACTATTGAGAAGAATTATAAGCAGGTGTGATACTTTGTTGGTCAACCATGCAAATAGTCATAGAACGTTCAAATAACTCAAGACCTCATTGGTAAACCCAATGTTTTTCCAAAATATACTACTCAAATCATGAACCTCGCCAATCAAAATGCCAAGGGACGCGACCGAGAATCGTAGGACAAATGTCAGAACTAATTGTAGAATGCCCAAAAGGTTCCTACCAAGATTGGGTAAATTGGTACACTGATAAAATGCCTGCCGCGGTTGAAGATGCAACTAAGAAAGTCTATGAAATGATACAATGCCTTCAATCTGCCATAACACAAATTGATAAAGAACTTGTCAGAAAGTGGGTTGAAGACTTAGTTTTAACTAAGACTTTCGCGGGTTTTTGCTTTCAAGAAAGTATCATAAAGATAATTGCTAAACAGAGGCATGAAAAATATCAAAGAGCAACTCCTGAAGAAGAGTCCAACGGCATTGACGGATATATTGGTAAAACGCCTGTTTCAATCAAACCTATAACCTACAAAACTAAGAGCATGCTACATGAAAAAATTTTATGTGAAACTTGTTTTTTACGAAAAACTCAAAGACGGAATAAAAGTGGAATATAACTTCTAACTTATCCAACTTTTTACCATCTAGATTTCTTCATTAATGAAAGTGCATGAAGGCGAATCGCTGTATTCAATCTCAATGAGATGATCTTCGAAATTAATTTTCTTCAATTCATCAAATTCGATTTCAGTCTCTTGATTTGTCATTACTGGAAAACCGTAAATCTTGCTTGTGTAACCCAAGGCACCTTTTTTCTTGATACGATCTTGAACAAACTTTAGATGGTTATCCAATCGTCTTTTGATGAGCTCGTTTGAAAAATCAACAACGACTTGGAACCTAGCATTAAAGTGTTCTTGAAAATTAGGGTCAATTTCAAAACCAATACTGTTTCTTCCTGTTGCCATAGCTGAATAAGTTGTTGTTCCAGTCCCTAAGAATGGGTCTAATATAGTGTCTCCTTTAAGTGACAGCATGTTGATTAAACGATAAGATAGTTCAAACGGATACGCCCCACTTCGGTCTCTTATTTTTTTATCAAGTCCCGTCTGTCGTGTTCCTTTTAGGTCGTCCCATACATCAGAGAACCAGATGTTCCGCTCTTCCCAGAAAAAGGCGCTTTTTTGACGTCTAAGTTTTTCTTCGTTTGTTTTGAACAAACGTTTGTTTCCTTTCCTCAAAACCAGTATGTGCTCATGTTCAAGGGTAACATAAGCTCCGGCAGGAAGCATTCCTGAACCCATGAATTTGTTTGGTGCATTTGTCTGTTTTCTCCAAAGAATCTCTGGTAGAGAACTGAATCCTAATCCAATGCAATATTCAAGAATTCTTGAGTGATTTGAATAAAGCTTGAATTCATCACCTATCTTACGAGTCGTATTACCAATGTTGATACAGGCAAATCCTCCATCACGTAAAACTCTATAGACCTCTCCCCATGTTTTATCAAGCTCTTTATTCATTAATTCAAAAGCTAAATTGCCGTTTTCTTTTTCTAAAGCCTGCTTTATTGCGGGATTCTGTTTACCAAATATTTCATCCCACATTTCAATCATCGGATAGGGAGGCGAAGTAATCATTAAGTCAACAGAGGCATCTCTAACTTCTTTCATGTTCGACGAGTTAGATAATATTATTTTGTGAGTTGTTTTCATCGGCCGTTAGCTCTTGATCTTTTTAACTGCTCTTTAGAGAAGCAACTCGTCTTAAACACACAAAAAGTTTTCTGAATCAGAGTTGAATGACACAAAAGGGAATACTGGGTGAAATCGCATCACTGACATGGATTCAAATCCCCGGTCCACTTAACTACTGATATTCAGCTGTTTACGGTAAATAGATTGATTTGTTCTGTTATGCAAACTGAGGATGTGTTTTTTGATTACCCAAAGGGATCACGAACATAACTTGAACCATTTTTAACTCACTTTTCCTTCATGAAACTGCTTTAAATACCAAAGAAGCTTCGTTTATCCTTCAACTTTGCCATACTAATACGTAAGTTTAAAAAATGGAAATATTCGGGAAAGATAAAAAAACAATAAAGTTTTAAAGAGTATCAAAGATGTTCGTACTGTTCATAACGTATGTATTCGCAAAAACTTAAAGCATCCACTGGATACAAAGAAAACTATTGAACCCAAACTTACCCAACAACCTTGTATGCGGGTTATGGATATATGGAAAATTTATCATAAGATTATAAACAAAGATTTTAAGAGGGATCTGATTTAATAGGGAACTAAAAATGTGGATGAAATATATAGAATGGATATACTGGTTATACTGGAATTTTTAGTAGGTATAGTCTCAATATATTGTTCATATAAATTTTTGGATAAGTGGTATACGCCTTTGTTTCTGAAGCGCCCGCTCAACAGAAGCAAAACGGCTAAATACATATTAGGCTTACTGCCAGTAGTCTCTTTCGGTATTATTTTAGTTACATTGAAAATGTTAGCTTCGTTCGATGTTGTGGGCAATTTTCTTTATATTATGATGTATATGTTTTTAGGAGGAGCGTGGCTTTTCCTTGGAATAACGCTTATGTCATGCATTTTTGATTTATCATGGCTTGATGACGCGCTAAATTTGAATAATACGGCCGCTTTAATAGCAGTCGCGGGAGGATTTCTTGGATTAACACTTATTTACTCCGGAGCAAACATTGGAAACGGACCCGGTTGGTGGTGTGTTGTTTTTACCGGAGGATTAGGTCTTGTTGCATGGATTATTCTTGGACTTATAATCAATATTTGCACAAAAAATTTCGAGCGCATTACCGTTGAAAGGGATATTGGATGCGGAATACGGTTCGGGGCTTATCTGCTGGCAAGCGGAATCATTTTAGCGAGAGCATGCGCCGGAGACTGGATTTCTTTTTCTATGACCGTAGTTGAATTTACAGATGGCTGGTCGGTACTCACTTTAGCAGGGCTTTTGATTTTAGTTGAATGGTACTATATTTACAGCGCAAAATCAGGCAAAAACAACAACGCCATTTTTGGTTCAATTCTTTTAGGCATTATTTTTATAACGATCGCAATCATGATTGTATATCTATTGCCACCAACAACTGAAAACCCAATGTATAGGGCGGCTCTTGAACTTTTTAATAGGAGCCTACATGTATGAAGCACTCAATTAAACTCGAACTGATACCAGAGGACAGATATTCTGATTATCGTTATAACGTCATTTTTAAAGGGTATAAATGGGATCCGCAGTTTGAAGATAAAAACACTATTTCAAAGCACGTTGTATTATTAGACCCAAAAACTGTTGAACAATTAAAATCATGGGCTGAACAGTTGTCAATCGAAACAATGCTTATGGAAGAAGCACTACTAAAAAATCTTTTTTTGACAAGAGAACTTGGATTACCCGGTAAGATAAGAAAAGCACTTAACTATGCATCAAATTATAACCGGAATAAAAATGTCAGACTAATGCGGTTTGATTTTCATCCAACTAAAACAGGGTGGGCAATATCGGAGGTAAACAGCGATGTACCAGGCGGTTTTGCGGAAGCATCTATTTTGCCCGAAATCGCCAATACATACTTTACTGGATACGCTCCCGCTGAAAACTTTTCAAACATAATGGTTGAAGCTTTTAAAAGTAAAACTAAAGCTGCCGCGCATATAGCTTTTGTTCACGCGACCTCCTACTCTGATGACCGACAGGTTATGCAGTTTTTAAGCGACCGTTTCATAGAAAATGGTATGAGTACGATTTTTGCCGCACCTGATCATATACGGTGGGTGGATAAAAAGGCGTTTAGCATTTTGGAAGGAAATGAATGTGAAATAGACGGTATTATTCGGTTTTTTCCGTTAGAATGGCTGGTTAGTTTACCGCGAACATCGAAATGGAAAGGATATTATGACAGTGAAACGGTATCTTGCAATCATCCGGCGTCCATATTGACCCAATCCAAAAGATTACCGCTTATTTGGGATAAGCTTAATGTAAAAATTCCCCTGTGGAAAGAATTGCTGCCAGAAACGAAAGCTCCAAAGGCTGTGAATTCGCAGGATGCTGGTTGGATTTATAAACCGGCATTGGGACGGGTCGGAGAAGGAATTTCAATCAAAGAGGCAATAAGTAAAAAAGAACTTTCAAAAATTGAAAAAGCAGCACACAGGGATCCGAAAAATTGGGTTTCTCAGCAAATGTTTGAAAGCGCGCCTATAAAATCATCAAACGGCGAAGATTATCATTTGTGTCTTGGAGTGTTCACGGTAGATGGAAAATTTGCGGGGTTTTATGGAAGAATCAGTTTGTATCCGTGCATAGATTCTAAAGCAGAGGATATTCCAGTATTGGTATCAAAGGAGAGCGTACCATGAAAGATAGTTTGAGCATCTATAAAATTTGGGCTCCGGACAACGCTTTGTGGACACAGTGGACAAAACCTGTGCTTTTCACGAGCTTGCCGTGCAAGGGTGATTGCGAATTGACAACGCCCAATGCAGACTATATGCAAATTGTTGATTATAAAACAGTTATTATAGTGGATTTACCTGAAAAAGAAAGCGTTGAAGAAGGTTTGGTCTTGTCACGGCGTGGATATAGACCGGTCCCTTTATACAACGGAGTATATGGCAATACAAAGTTTCCAATGATTGTCAATGTAGAGAGCATTGCCGAGGCGCTGCAAAAAGGAACTGACATACTATCTTCATTAAATATCAGAGCGGATGCTCCTCCGGTATTCATGTTGGATTCCAACAGAATGACAGGGCAAGGAAAGCAGCCGGGCAGATATGATAACCGTTGGTGTATTTTTCCACAGGATATGCCCTCTGCGTCTTTTCTGTTAAAAAACGGCATTAACAAAATTATTGTGCGCTCTGCAAGAATTCAAGAAGATTTATCACATATCTTATTGCGTTATCAAGACCAGGGTATAACGATTTTCTTATGTGGTGATGATGGCATCTCTAAAGAGGTTAAAGTTTCAAAACCGTCGCTGTTTATGAGTCTTTTTTACCGTTTCAAGGTAACTCTCGGCTTAAGTCGTAACGCAACTGGTGGATTTGGCGCTATTATCCCCGAGCCGCAAAACTCGTTAGGCGGTGGATTTAGGTATGGATGAAGAGCATGAAATAAGAGATTTGAATTGTATTTGAAAATCTAACAAAACACATTAATTTACATGCAACTCGCTGAGGCACTATTCAAAGTCGAAAAAGACTTTGTCTCCAAAAACGCAAAAACAGAGACTGAAGCATGTCTATATATTGAGTCTGGCTTTGAATTTGTATGTGACTTTGACGACCATAAACTGTTTCGAAAAAGAACAACGATTTGTACATTTGTACATTAAAATGTTATGACAAATCGTTTGGGGATACCCTTAAACGTCATAAATAGATACTTACAGCCAGAAGCTGTGAAGTATATGTCTGAGAATGGTGCAGAAAAATTCGATTTCCTCATCAAATTAGCTATCGAAAAAGGTGCATCATATGCAAAAATCATAACTACTGATAAAGTTGTCGTTGAAGACCGTGTGGTCCTCAAATGCAGAGTAGGGTGCAATCACTACGGAGAAACTCTCGCCTGCCCACCCTACACACCCACAGCAGAACAGTTCCGCAAAATCGTTTCTGAATACAGCTATGCCCTGTTCATAAAGTTCACCACTAGTGTCTCCGTGGACACCAAAGTCTACAAGCACCTCATGACATATCAAACCGACGCCGCCATATCACAAGACATAAAAGAGAAAGCGGCAAAATTCTGGCAAAATTGGAAAGATGACAAATACAGAATACTACAGTCGGTAGTAGATTTGGAAAAAGCTGCCATGAAGCAAGGGTACAGCCTAGCGGTATCTTTTGCTTCGGGACACTGCCAACTATGCGATAAATGCAACACTCAAACAGGAATTTGTCGACATCCTGAACTAGCACGCTGGTCTAATGATGCAGTTGGTGTCAACATGAAAAAAACTGCTGCTAACGCAGGAATAGAGTTTACGTTTCCCGTTACCAAGAATGCGGATTCATTTGCCCTTTTACTCATAGACTAATTGGGTAACCTAAGCATCTTAGAATATTTTGAAACCGTGGGATTACGTATTTGAAATGGGTCAATGCATGAACCTGTATGAAATTTGTATATTTTAGCAGAATACACTCATTAAACATTTTGCATTTTTGATTGCGCAACAAAAATACCAAGTACCTGCACGTAAATTACCTTATAAGTCTAAAAAACTATTATAATGAAACATCCGCGAAGAGAGGGGTGAGAAAAAGAGTGATTTCGCGAGATTGTGACGGTTGTGGACTGCAGAAACCCTGCCTGAAACGTTACCGTCGAGTAAACATAGGCGAGAAAGTTTATTGTCCAGATGGAACAGTACACCTAGTGGACAGTGCAAGCATAAACTAAACGCCAAACAAAAAATGAAACAGCCGTACGTGTTTACACCAATAACACAGGCTGTCCCTAACGGGTAGACAAGTTTAATCACCAATGATAACATTTCATGGTATAAAATGTCGTTGTGCGCTAGTGTTAACTAATCTGCAAACGCTTGTTCTAATATGCTAAGCGACAAAACTTGTAAACCAAATAAACGTAGCAATCAAAGCCTTAGTTGCTAAAGACTAGTAACTTCGAGCTAAACTTGCTGAATTACAATTATCACACGAAACAGGGATTAAAGCTAATCTGCCCACTTTTTTCTTTTTAAACCCGACCCTGCAGGGTCACATGGAAAACTCGTACAGACACCAACATTACCCTTTCTCAGCAACATCCCACAAACAACGAAAGTATTTTATAACAGAACAACTTTATCAAGTAGTGAGAGGGAGCAACCTATTCCTTCAATGTTCTGAAGTGTTTTCATGTTTAAAACTCCTAAAACTCCTCTCCCTCTCTTACAACCCTTATAGTTGAGTCCAGTGGGAAACTTCACTTATCCTTGTTTTGGTTGTTGGAACATTATTACAATGATATTGCGACAATACTACATAATGAACTAAATACATACTAAATTTTGATATGTTTAGTTAACGAGAACTTTTTGTTTCGATATTTGAGAGTTTCCATCAACATAGAAATATGACTGAAACACTTATAACTAAACATGTTACCATATCATACTTGGTATGTAGTGATTTGATAATCCAAAATAAAACATACTCGTTAGTCTTAACAATCTTATTAGTAGTTCTTTCTCTTCTTAGCGTGTTAGAGGCTGTTCAAGCTCAAAATGTTACACGTTTCACGCCTCAAGACACCTTTGAGATTCCTGCAGTTAATGGAATGATCCGTTTCTCATTTAATGGCACTTATACCAGTGCTACATTAGAAAACGACATGTGGGTCTTTAACAATTTAACACTTGGAACTCGTTCTCTTGGTGATTTGAAATTTTCAGCCAAAAATTGCAACGTCACCATATATACAATCTCTTCAAGTGCTAATAATTCACGGCAATCCGGTTACATTCGTTACTCTGTTGAAGGCGTCGGTGAACAAGTGGTGAATTTAGGATTTGACTCTTCAAAACCCTCGCATCCAAGTGAGTGGACTGTAGTTAATCAGGATAGCGTATTTTTTGCTGAAGGAAAAAACTGGCAGCTACTATCGGATAATACAATGATTATTCGTGGCCTTTCAGGCACCTTGACAGTTATGCGTTATAATTACGGCTTAACCGTAGATAACCGACCATTCTACTTGCGACACTCAATAATCATCTTAACTGCCCTTGCAGTTGTTGCCACAGTTACAATTGCCACGGTTATTAAATTAAAAACTAAGAGGTTACCTTAATGGTTTGGGAAATACCTGCAAGTATAGTTTTACCTATTTACTTCTTTGCAGCAATCGCCGGTATCGCCTTAATTATTAAACTCTCAAAAAATAAAACAAGAAAAATCAGCAACTTACGCTTTTACGTTCAAATACTAGCTGTAGTCGTCATCTTTATGGGCTTAATTTTAGGCCCCTTTGACCAGCCACGTTGGGCACCCCTAGGTGTTTCACCCCGTGATCACTTAATAGGCACCGAAATTTTAGGCAATCAACTGCCTGACGGCATACCTTTTCCCGTTCTCGCCTGCTATTACCCAAACGGCAGAACAGTTACATGCCCAATTTGGCAATTACAAGCATACATTTTCCCTTTCTGGAGTCATCCCCGAGGATATGAAGTCACTTACTCCACTACTGGACTGGAAAAAATAGGTGTAGTTATAGGATCTTTAGTTGTGGCAGCACTAGTTTTTGGAAGGGCTTACTGTGGATGGCTTTGCCCATTTGGATTATTCCAAGATGTACTCACACGAATACGTAAAGTCACCAAACGACGACACCGCACATTTTCAGAGTCAACAAGCAAAAAACTCAGCCAATCTAGATACATAGTTATCGCTATTTTCCTAATTCTAAGTGTTATTTTTGGTTCCTACTACATTTTCGGCACCGAACTTATTCCAGGCACTATAGCAGGGGGCCCCGGAGGAACTGAAGCGGGTATTGTAAGTAGCATTAATGAACCCTTTTGCCTCATATGCCCCATGCGACCATTATGCTCATTAACTCAAGCAGGCATAGGATCTATAAACTTTAGCTATATTTCCCAAATCGTATACGGACCATTTGGAATAATCGGCGGATACTACTCCAGCATTAACCTAATCGTCTTAACACTTGTAATTATCCTCTCACTAGCATACAGACGGTTCTGGTGCCGTATATGTCCCCTTGGAGCATTAACCGGGCTCTTTAGCACATTTACCCCGTTCAAACAAATAGCCCTCACCAAATTAGAGAAAAACGAGCACAAATGCACCAAATGCGGCGTCTGCAAACGTGCCTGCCCAACACAAGCAACCGATATGTACAATAAAAAAGGCGGCGATGTAACTGAATCTAAATGCATACTCTGTGCCCGATGTGTAGAATTATGCCCCTACGAGGACACCTTAAAAATCAAATTCGCAGGTAAAACCGTGGCAAAATCAAGAAACTGGCTTGAAGAAGAAAACAAAAAAGATTAAGCCGCCTTTATAGCAGCTATAAAAACAGCCCATTCACCAGTTTTCTTTAATTCCTTCTTTTTAAACATCTCATTAACCGCAGTTTCATTATATAACCCACCTGCTTTAGGATGCGCTTTTCTAGAAACCAACGTAAAAGCCCGATAAGCTTTATCACCCAGCTTATCAGTGGTAATTTCATGTGCATATCCAATTTTTTCAGAAAGAATAACTACTGCAAACTGCAAATACTTACCGACCCGCTTAAGTTCATCAAACTGAACTTTAACTTTATTTAAAGAATCAGCATCAGCACTATTTAGAATTTGAATAACCATTTTAACCTCACTTGAAGCATATTCTTTTTGACTAGGATTAGCAATAGGCTCAAGCAAAAACATACTACTTTTAACGTCTGAACCTTCCAATTTTTGATTAGGGTTCAAAGTTACATTAAAACCTCGGTAAAGTAGATGTTCACGAATGACTACTTCGACAGCGGTGCCACTTTTCTCTAGGGCTTTATCCACTTTTTGTTTAATGTAATCCTCTGCAACCTCTACGAGTATCTCATATTCCTCATCCTTTTTGGTGAGAAGCGGCTTCTTCAATTCCTTATAAGCTGTGGGTTTAATCATACATTTCACGCTAAGGCACGTAATTTTAAGTATTGTTATGGGAGAGTTGTGTTCTTGTAAGTGCTCCTCTTAAATCCCAACACGTTACATGTTAATGTTTGTCTGCTATAAAAAGTGAATCTTGGAGTATGAAATCATCCAAATAATTTATGATTACTATTTGTTTGGAGATTTTTGATTGGATTAATGCTATATGTGACTTTAGGTATTATTTCTAGAGTTAATTATTTCTGAAAAAAGGTGCCAGCTTGTTGTTTTTATCCTGTTTTGTTTGTTTTATTGACGATTTTGTAGGAGTGTTTTTGTTTGACTTATGATGTAGATAGCGGTGAAACTAAAGATGAATTGATAAGGGTAATTCAGGTTAAGCTTGACCAAATTGTAAGCAAAGAAGTATGTGATGCAGTTTATGAATCTCATAGCAGAGAAGTGAAAGAAAAAAGTTCTGAAGAACTTGATCAGGAATGTAAAACACGCAAAAATGCTATAATAAACGTAATTTCGTCTTCCGTCTGTCTTGAACGCTTGTATTTTGTTATTCGCACATCAATTATGGGTTTAATGACAGGTTTGTTAACCTACGCGGTCATTAGTATTTTTGGAATAACTAATTTTTTTGATTTGATTCTTTTAGGTATTTTTGCTTTTATTGTCTCTTTAATGGCTTCACGCTATTTTGATGGTCCTATAGTAAAAGTCTGCCATTTTATTTTAAAGTATTTAGATCGTCATCAACGGTTGCGGGTATTTATCCTACGTAGGCTCTAACTTTCCCAGAACTTGTTGGTGTTTTGTTGCAGTCACATATTATTATAAGTTACACAATGTCCTATCTGGTTAAGGTGATGTGCTTGAAAGACCCAATACTTACATGTCCATTCTGTAAACAGTCAAGTTGGCGAACCCGATTGATGCTTTGGTGGCACATTAGGGAGTGTATGCAGGCAAATACAGCTATAAAATTTCACTCATCTAATGAACCATTAAGTGAACCATTGAACACAACAATGTAACCTTATTTTTAGATGTCTTCGGGCTATTTTGGTATTAAATTGTTCTACAGGTAAATAAGGGGCTATTTTCTAACGGTATTTTGCAGATTTCTTTATTACCTTTAGATTAATTCATTAAAATTTGATACTTTTAATGATAAAAATGGCCTGTTATAGCCGTGTTGTGCCTCGAATTACCTGTTACGTTTTTTGTTGTTATGTTGCACACTTCCGTTTAAGTTACTTTTTTTTGGTGTAGTAACGCCTTTTTCATTTTTTTAACTATGTTTTATTTAATTTTTAATATGCGACTTTATGCTTCAATATTATTATTGTATGCATCAACTCTTAAATGAAGTCTACCTATAAAAGTCCCTAATCGAGTAGGCTAAAAAATGGTCAACATACAAAAGGAAGTTCAAGTAAAACTCGCAAAGGGCTTACTTGATCTTATAATCCTCCAATTCCTAAACATACAACCCATGCATGGGTATGAACTAATAACTAAAGTCAAAAAAACATTTGGAGTTTATTTTGGCCCCAGCACAGTTTATCCTCTCTTAGCGTCACTAGAAAAGAAAACCTACATCTCAAGCCACTGGAACATGGAAAGTGACCGCCCAAGAAAAGTTTACAGTTTAACCACCGAAGGCCATAGCATACTTAGCCTTACCGAAAACTCACTTGAATTAATTTGTCAAAAAATGGGTTCACTACTTGACGTCGAGACACCAAAATTTACTAAAAACAAGGGTATAAACGCCACCACTGACGCCACTGACGCCACTGATACTACTGCTCCAGCTTCACTATAATTATTGCTTGCCAATTCACTGGTCAATAACCATTAAAGTTAATGTTGATTTGATATTCGATAGATTTTTGATACGTGTAAAAATTTGTTCTTTTAAATAGTCTATGGATTCTCCACTTACTTTTGCTACAATATCATAAGCCCCCTTAGACGGATAAACCTCGCTTACACCTTCAATCCGCCGTATGTCATCTATGGCTGAATCATATGCTTCAGTTTCAGTATTAATAAAAACATATGCATGCCTTTGAGGCTTAATTTTCTCTAAACCAGTATCGAGAAAAATCTCTCGAGAAAAATCAGTTTCCATAAAATCACTTCTCAAAATTCCGTTGTAAAGATATTTGCTCCAAATAGCCTATTAAAGCTAAGTTACTGTGCTAAGACTACAACAAACTCATACACTGCTCTTTTCACAAACAAAAAAGTAAAAAAAGAAGCTTAACTCGTGCTTTCACTAAAAGCCAAGCCCAACTCAAACATAAAGAGTTATTTTCTAAAGTTCTGTGGTTTTTAGCTTTATCAACGATAATATATCGTATTTATCACCGATGATTTTTCTACCATTAAGATACTCCAACTCGATAAGGAAACCTAAACCAACAATATTTCCACCGAGCTTTTCTATGAGATCAATATTTGCCTTAATTGTTCCACCCGTCGCCAACAAGTCGTCAATCAATAAAACGTTTTGACCTTTACTGATTGCATCTTCTTGAATTTGAATCACATCTGTCTCATACTCTTTTTCATAGGTTAAATCGATACATGTGAAGGGAAGTTTCCCTTTTTTACGAATTGGCACAAATCCAACACCCAACTCATATGCAAGCGGCGCTCCAATAATGAAACCTCTTGCCTCGTTTGAACCAATAACATCGATTCCTTTGTTCTTGAAATGTTCTGCGAGTTGTTGTATTGCTTGTTTGAAGCAAACGGGGTCTTTAAGAATTGGAGCGATATCCCAGAAACATACGCCTTTAAAGTCGGTGCTGCGAAGTCTAGTTTTTAGGTCAATTTTTTGGTCTGTTTTATTTACGCTCAATTTTCTTCCCTTACTTAGGATATTGTTTACGCGAAGGCCCCTTTAAGAGCGTTGTTACAGTTGCAGCCTTGTTGAGCTGGGATAGCTTTAACGGTTTCAGCAATGATTTTCTTTACATTTTCTATATTTGCACGCATAACTGTAACGATATCATCGATGCATACTGGATGATCTTTCCATACGTCATAGTCAGTAATGGTTGAAATGGATGTATAGCAAATTTCTGCTTCCCGTGCTAAAACACATTCAGGAACAAGAGTCATGCCAACAATGTCTGCGCCCCATCCACGATACATTTTAGATTCGGCTTTAGTACTAAACCGTGGGCCTTCAATACAGACATATGTTCCTGTTTCATGCATTTTAATACCTAAATTTTTGGTGACGCTGATAACGGTTTTTCTAAGCTCTGGACACATGGGTTCTGCAACACCAATGTGGCAAACTTTACCCTCTGTTTGGGTGTAGAATGATTGTTCACGTCTTGTTGTTCTATCAATGAATTGATCAACAAAAACAATGTCACTAGGCATGTATTCCTCGCGTAAGGATCCAACGGTTGAGGGCGCGAGAATGCATTTAACACCCAACTGTTTAAGCGCATAAATATTTGCCCGAACGGGTATGTCAGTTGGTCTAATCGTGTGCTTTTTTCCGTGCCTTGGAAGAAACGCCACAGATTTGCCCCCTAACTCACCTATTGTGATTACATCGGAGGGTTTTCCGTATGGTGTATCTATTGTAACTTCTGTTATATTACTGAAAAGTTTTGGGTCATCAAGACCTGTTCCGCCTATTATCCCAATTTCTGCTTGCATAAAAATCTAACTTGACACTTAGAGCTTATAAAAATAACGCCTTAACATGTAAAACACAAAAAAACAGACAACAATTAACCTTTATAAACAGTTTAAAATGAGTTTGGTTGATGCTTTTGTATACAACAAATATTAACTCAAATAGTACAGCTCTGCGAATTTTACTTGAACTTTCCTAAATAAACATAGAAGCTAGTTTCACTTTGGTCTCTCTAAAAAATATTAAAATAGTTAAAAGGGAAGATGTTAAAAATTAGAAGGTTTATTCTTCTTTTTCCTTTATTTCGCATTTGAGCTTCTTGATGATTTCGTCAGCTCGAAGCGGCTCAATTTTAAGCGTGTACAACTGGTTTGAAGTGTGAAGTTTGAGTTTAACGTTGTCTTTGTTTCTTTTAACTTGACAATGCTTTGCTTTGGCGCTCATCGCCACAAAACTTTCAACGTCAGTTATTTCTGATGGCATACTAATTTTTCCTCTTATTAACGCTTTGATGGATGTAAAGCCAGTTTTTATCTGTTTTGGTGTTGTTAGATTCATTATAGATGTTACTTTTTTCAGATGTTAAACCGATTTGGGAAAGCACTTAAATCCTATTGAAATCAATTTAGATTTAGAACAGGTTGACTACTAAATGAAGGAATTGAAATGGTCAAATATTTTCAAGTTCTGGGTCATAATCTATCAATAAAGCGTATTTCCATTCTGTTCATTGCATTACTACTGCTTACTAGTTTATTGACAGTGGCACTTCTGTCACCTCAACCAACAAGTAGCATACCTCCTGAACAGACGTATGTCGGTGTAAGCTTCTGTGGAAGCACCATAGCTGAGGCTAAACTATTAATTGACAAAGTTAAAGACTATACAAATCTTTTCGTATTGCAATCAGGCCCAATTAGCCTCAATATGACAGAAACCACGGAAATCTGCGATTATGCCACTTCTCAAGGTTTAAGCATTATTGTCTATTTTGGATGGTTTAATCCTAATTACCCTTGGCAGTATCCTTGGGTGCAAAATGCGCCACAACGGTACGGCGATAAATTCTTAGGTGTATATTACTATGACGAACCTGGCGGCATTCAGCTTGATTATGACTGGGAAAACCATTTCATAAACATGAGTAACCGTCTCAAAGAATTCGGTGCTAACCATACACGTTATCGTGTTTCTCTTGATTCAATAACCGGCTACCTGAACGGTACCATCCGAGACTATGCCGCAGAAGCCCAAATCTATGTCAACTACACACAACATGATCATGACCTTTCACTTTTAAAAAACAGTTCAATCCCCACATTTGTTTCTGATTATGCTCTTTACTGGTGGGATTACTTAGGTGGATATGATGTTGTCTTAACGCAGCTCGGAAATAATGCAAGCATAATACAAGAAATTAACCTAACCAAAGGCGCGGCACATTTACAAAACAAAGATTGGGGCGTAATCGTAACTTGGAAGTATGATAATGCACCATATTTAGACAACGGCGAAGAAATCTACAACCAAATGTCCTTAGCATATCAAGCAGGAGCAAAATACATCATAATCTTTGACTACCCCTTAATTGAAGGTAACCCGTATGGTGTTCTTACTGAAGACCATTTTGAAGCGCTTCAAAAACTTTGGACAGATATAAACAAACCAAAAACAAATCAGGGGTCTCAAACTGAGGCAGTTTTAGTGCTTCCACAAAATTACGGCTGGGGCATGCGACATGTAGCGGACCGCATTTGGATTTGGGGTCCAGATGAACATTGCCAAACAATTTGGAACATTTCCCAAAAACTAATAGACCAATACGGCATAAACATAGACATAATCTATGACGACCCACAATTTTCAATAAACGACAAATATAGCCAAATTTATTACTGGAATCAAACCCTAACATAAAAACTGGAAATAAATGAAACAAACAAAAAACGCATACTCTTAGACACCTTTAGAATGAATCCCCAGCTTAACATTTACCTCCACAGTGTATTCATCACCCATTTTTCCTACGCTAAAATTCCAATCTTTAACGTCTACTTCCATATCTTTAAACTGGTTAACCACCGCATCCTTGTAAGACTGCGCTGTTTGTCCCATTCTTTGTAATCTCTCCATCATACTATTTTCAGGCAAAATTTTACACCTCCATAAAAAAGAGTCTAAACGCTAATATTGCTTGATTACGCTTAACACTTAAAAATTTGTGACTACACAAACACAACAACAGAATCAAAACATAAAAACTTAACAACCAAACTATGCATAACTAAAACTAAAAAGTTATTTATTCTTGTTGTAGCCAAATATTTAATGGGTTTTTTTGTGACTTATTCTATAGGCATATCTGGTTCATACGGTGGCTTAAACCTTGGAGATGAAGCCATCCTACAAAGCATAATTTCTCAACTTCGAGAATCACTACCAGTAAACATAACTGTTTTTTCACGTAACGCAGAAGACACACTTCGACGACATCAAGTAGAACATGTTGTCTCACCTCGAGAACTAACATTTATGGAAATTACCCCTGAAATAAAAAAACTTGACCTCTTCATTTTAGGCGGCGGAGGCCTACTTTTCGATACCGAAGCCGAAATTTTTCTACGTGAACTTGAAATTGCCTCTGACCTAGATGTCCCAACGATGATTTACTCTGTTGGCGCTGGACCAATAAAAAATGAAAGCACACAAAAAAAGATAAAAACAGCATTAAGTAAAGTGGATCTAATAACTGTTAGAGACAGAGAAGCAAAAAAACTTTTAGAATTAATCGGGGTAAAATGTCCAATTATTGAAACCGCGGATCCTGCTATGCTTTTAGAACCCGAACCCCTACCACCTGAAGCATTAAAAAATGAACAGATTCAACCGGGTCGTCGATTAATCGGTATTTCTGTTCGTGAACCTGGACCTGCAGCTCCTGACATTGACCCAGTTTTTTATCACGCAGTTCTAGCCAATGCAGCGGATTTTATTATTACCCGTTTAGATGCTGATGTACTTTTTATTCCTATGGAAAGACAATCTTTAGATGTACAAAATGCTCACGCAGTTATCTCAATGATGCTTAAACCCCAAAATGCATCAGTACTTAAAGGAGAATACACCTCAGGACAATTACTATCTTTTCCTATGGAAAAAGCCTTTTTGCCCTGACCAAAATTAACGACACAAAAACCAACATTTTTTCATAAAAACCCACTCAAACTTCCA